>JAWLBW010000092.1:0-15128 GCA_041687475.1 bacterium | reverse complement strand
TTGCAGCAGAAGCCGGGCCGCTTCCTGCGACGCGTGAAAGCCCATCGAGTTCTCGGCTTCGACGAAGTCGAGCAGGAACTGCGACCGGCGCTGGAAGTTCTGCGCCTTGGCAATCGCCTCTTCGCCTGCCCCGTTCTCTTTGGCCGCCTTGATGTCGTCGATGAGCGCGAGCAGGGCATCAAGCGCCGTGCTGCGCATATCCAGGGTATTGCGCTGAATGTTCTCGGCCCGTTCCATCAGTTCCTGCTCGGTCTGGTGATGGCAGGTCTGGCAGGCGTTGTTGATGTTGAGAAGCGGGCTGCGCACGTGGTGGTCGCTGATCTTCTGCGCCCCCACGCGAATGTAGGGCATGTGGCAGTCGGCGCAGGTCACGCCCGAACGCGCGTGAATGCCCTGGTTCCACATTTCGAACTCGGGGTGCTGGGCTTTCAGTACGGGCGCGCCTGAGTCGGCGTGGGTCCAGTCCTTGAAACCGTTTTCCTCGTAGTAGGCGAGAATCTCGTCGCCCTTGATGCCCTTGTCCCACGGGTAGGTCAGGCGTTTCTTGTCGCCCTTGAAGTAGTACTCGACATGGCACTGGCCGCAGACGTAGGCGCGCATTTCCTGGTGCGTGGCGTCGCGGTTGACGTCGTAGTCGGTAATGCCCTGCGAGGCTTTGTAGGCCTGAATGCCCTCCATGAAACCGGGGCGGGTAATGCGCAGCTGCATGGTGTTCGGCTCATGGCAATCGATGCAGGCGACCGGATGTTCGACATAACGCCGAGCCTCGGGATAGGTCATGGCGTTCATCATTTCGAAGCCTTTGAACAGGTCGCCGTCGCCCATCTTCCGATAGGGTTCGTACACCGAAGCGTGACAGTGCAGGCAGGTGCCGGGCTGCTGCGAGAATTGCTGGCGCAGCGTATATTCCTGATCGACCAGCATGTAGGCGTGGCCGCGTTCTTCGCGGAAGTCGACCGAGAAGGCATAACCGGCCCACATGCGCTTGAGCCGCGGATCTTCTTCGATACGCGATTGCGCGACCACCGACCGGGGATCGACATCAGAGGGCGCCTGAGGCAGCGACTCGCTTCCGCCGTACCGGGTACGCACCATGTCGACGGTTTTCAGGTACTGCATATATTGCAGGGGAAAGTTCTTGCCCCATTCCTCGGGGTCGGTCGTATTGTCGTCGAGCTTGACCACGGTGAAGAACGGGTCGCGGGCTTCCTGCCTGCGTTCGAAGATGTTGATCAGCAAGGCTGCCGCCGCGGCGCCCGCAACGGCGGCGATGACGGCGATGAGAATCCATTTACCCAGGCTGCGTCCGGCCATTTTCACTGCTCCTCGACACTTAGCGTTCGGTCGGATGTCCCACCGATCCGTGACAGCGTATGCACGACATTTCTTCGGGCCCGTGGTCAATCATGCGAACAATATCGCCGTGACATTCACGACAGGTACGTTCGGTCACGCGCCGATTCTTCTCGCGAATGCGAATCGGTTCCTGAAAACGACCGGTGGTGAAGTAGAAGGAATGCCAGAACCCGTTCTCGGCCTTCACGTAATATTTCGAAAGGAAGGAATGGGGCGTGTGGCAATCGTTGCACCCGGCAACGTGACGATGACTCGACGCCACCCAGCCCTGATACTGAGGGTTCATCACGTGGCAGTTGGCGCAGGCCGCCGGATCGTCGACAAGATAAGACGCCCCCTCGGCATACACGAAGGTAAAGAGGCCGATTCCCACGGCGAAGCCGATGGCGACGAAGGCGAGTCCGATCACAAGATTCCGCATGGACATTCACGCCATTCTAATTCAGCAAGGGCTCGCTCGTCCACACTCTTCTTGCAGAGCGACCAACTTTTCTATTACCGGTGCATGAAGAACCCTGCTCTCTTTGATGTAGCGTAGGTTTGCATAACCGCATCGCAAGAGGCAATCAGGCCCACGGCATAACGCTTGGAATAAGGGAGAACAGAATCAGGAACGGGCATGTTCGCCCAGAACGCCCACGGATATGGAAAGCGACTCTTCTACACAGCGGGCTACGTGCCACCAACCGCCGGGCAGATAAATCCAATCGCCCGGTATCAGCGTGCACGAAGCGATGGGCGTGCGCTCCTGCTCGAATTGCAGGTCTCTGGGCATGGTAGACACCCTGGGGTGGGGATTCACCGTGTTCTTCCGCAGAAAATAGTCCTTTCTTCCCCCCGTCTGGGCTATGAAGACGTCTTCGCAATCGTAGTGCCACCCGAAGCTGTGGTGCCCCTTGGGCGTGGTAAAGATGTGCACGGTGGCAGGCCCGCCGAAACGATGCCCGAACGCTTCGCCCAGCGCACGCAGCCCGGCATCATGGTCTTCGGCCCGGCGAATGACGACCGAACCTCCGGTTGCAAAGAGCGCCCGCAGCTCCTGCAACGAATGGGGAACGGGCTCCTGCTCGAGCAACGCTCCGTCACGTACCATGAGCACGTCGAGGGGAAGCGGCGACTGCAGCACGGCCTCGACGGTTTTCCACGTCAGCAGGGGCACGGCGTCACGCGCGCCGCTCGGTTCGGCAAAGGGCGCCTTTCCGAAGTGTTGACGGCGGAACGCGGGCGTATCGACGCGGGAAAGCCAGGGGGTGGAAGCTGAAGACGTCGAATCCATGGTTCTTGCTCTACCTTACTATAGTCGGCGCCACGGATAAACCGGATCGTCGCTATCATCTCGAACCACGTCGAAGGGGAGGTGGGGCGAGCCAGAGAAGGGGCGCTGCCGAACCCAGCGCCGGTTTCGGGCGAAAGATGGTGAAGGTAAATCGAAGTCCTGCGTCGCATACAACCGGTATAGAATGAGCTTGATGCGAATGACCATTGCCATCGACGACGAACTCCTGGCCAAGGCGCAGAGACTCACCGGGATTCGTGAGAAGGACCTCCTGATTTGCCAGGCTCTTCAGACTTTAGTCGAACGAGAAAGCGCACGGCGCTTGGCGCAGCTCGGAGGCACCGAGCCCAACCTCAGGCTGCCACCGCGCCGCCGGCAGGCATGATTCAGCCATCTGGTGCGAAAATCCGCAATCCCCAATCCATATTCCCAAAAGCCGGATGCTGAGGGCCGACCTCCGTCGGCACTTCTATATAAAGCTCAGGTTCGCCCGCGGCAAGGTCGCAATCTGCCCTCCGTCTTCCATCTTCCTTCTGTAATCTTCCTTCTTCCATTTCAGTGCGCATTGCAGCCGCAGCCCCGCGGCAGGTACTCTATCAGGATTACCTTGCATCCACGTTTTCCTTTCCCCTGAAGGTTCGAGCCTTTCATGATTTCGTTCTCCAACGTCAGCAAGCAGTACGGTAAGCAGGTTCTGTTCATCGAAGCGGGTTTCCAGCTCAATCCGGGCGAAAAGGTCGGCCTGGTGGGTCCGAACGGCGCCGGTAAGTCGACCCTATTCCGCATGATTACCGGCGAAGAGGCCCCCGACGACGGCGTCGTGAACCTGCCGAAAAAGCTGACCATCGGCTACTTTCGCCAGGAAGTCGACGAGATGAAGGGCCGCTCGGTGCTTGACGAAGCCATTGCCGGCAGCGGCCGGCTGGGCGAATTGCACCACGAGCTGCACGAACTCGAGCTGGCCATGGGCGACCCCGACCGGGCCGACGAACTCGAAGCCATCATCGAACGCTTCGGCCCGGTGCAGGAAGAATACCAGCAGCTCGGCGGCTACGAGCTCGAAGCCAAGGCCCGCGCCTGCCTGGCCGGTCTCGGCTTCGAACCCGAACAGGTCGACGGCGACGTGGGCGCCCTCTCGGGCGGCTGGAAGATGCGCGTATCCATGGCCAAGGTACTGCTCGGCAATTTCGACGTCCTGCTCATGGACGAACCCACCAACCACCTCGATATCGAATCGATCATCTGGCTGGAAAACTACCTCAAGAGCCTGCCCTCGACCCTGCTCATGACCTCGCACGATCGCGACTTCATGAACCGTATCGTGTCGAAAGTAATCGAGATCGACGAAGGCGACATCGTGACCTACTCGGGCAACTACGACTTCTACGTGAAGGAACGCGAGCTGCGCGAAGCCAATCAGGAAGCCGCCTACGCCCGGCAGCAGGCCAAGCTGGCCAAGGAACGTCGCTTCATCGAACGCTTTGCGGCTCACGCCGCGAAGGCCGCGCAGGTACAGAGCCGCATCAAGGCCCTCGACAAAGTGGAAAAAGTCGACCCGCCCAAAAAGCGCGTCGTCGTAAAGTGGGAGTTCAAGGCCCCCGCCCGTTCGGGCGACGACGTGGCCATGCTCGAAGGCGTCTCAAAGGGCTTCGGCAAGCGTACGGTGTACGACGGCTTCGACTTTCACATCCGTCGCGGCGAGCGCTGGTGCGTCATGGGCAAGAACGGCGCCGGTAAGTCGACGCTGCTCAAGATGATTGCCGGTGCGCTCGAACCTGACGGCGGAAACGTGCGCCTCGGCGCAAGCCTCTCGCTCGGCTATTTCGCGCAGCAATCGTTGGACGTGCTCGATGCCGATCTGACCGTGTTCGAGCAGTTCCAGAAGGAATTTCCCACCGCCGGCGTTGGGGCGCTGCGCAACCTGCTCGGCGCCTTCCAGTTCTCGGGCGACGATGTCGACAAACGCATCCGTTCGCTGTCGGGCGGCGAGAAGTCGCGGCTGGTCATGGCGCGAATGCTCTTCAATCCGCCCAACTTTCTCGTGCTCGACGAACCCACCAACCATCTGGACCTGACCACGAAGGAAATGCTGGTCGACGCGCTGAAGGACTTCGAGGGCACGATGATTTTCGTGAGCCACGACCGTACCTTTTTGCGCGGCCTGGCCAACCGGGTGCTCGACCTTACCGGCGACGGCAACGGCAAGCCCCTGCTCTACCCCGGCTCGTACGTCGAATACGTACAGAGCACGGGCCAGGAAGCACCGGGCGTACATCTTTGACGTGCAGCACGGCGTTCCGCAATCCTCAATCCACAATCCTTAATCCTTAAGGGGAAGGATGGTGTGAGGCCTCATCACGACATACTCTATACACAATGCTTCAACCGCAAGGTGGAAGTCGGGCCGAGGGTTGTACTGGCAGGTCGCTGGCACTCCGTTAAGCAAGGCGGTAAGCTGGAAAATGTTTCCCCGGAAAACGGCTTCCGGGCGAGGAATTTTTCCATGACCGACGATATTCGATGGAAGCAGCGGTTCGACAACTTCGGACGCGCTCTGCAGAAGCTTACCGAGGCGGTCGAGCTGAGTGGGCAACGGCCCCTGTCAGACCTGGAAAGGCAGGGCTTGATTCAGGCCTTCGAGTTCACACACGAGCTTGCCTGGAACCTTCTTCGCGACTACCTACTCTATCAAGGCGGCGGTGACCCGATTTCCGGGTCGCGCGATGCCTTCAGTCGCGGCCTGATCGGCGACGGACAGGTGTGGATGGATATGATCAGAAGCCGTAACCTCACTTCGCATACCTATAACGAAGATGTTGCGGTGGAAATCGTCGCTCACATTCTGACGGACTACCACCCTCTGTTTCTGCAACTTGAAGAGCGCTTCCGCGGTTTGCCCGATGCCTGAGGTACGTGAAACCGGTCTGCCCGCCACTGCCGAAGATGCCATTCGAAGCGTTTTCGCCCGGCATCGGCATGTTGAACGGGTCATTCTCTATGGCTCACGCGCCATGGGCACGTACAGGGACGCTTCGGATATCGACTTCACCATTGAGGGCGATGACGTAAGCTTCGACGAACTTCTCCGTATCGACGATGAACTCGACGACCTGCTTCTGCCCTGGAAGATCGACCTCTCGCTTCGCCGTCAGATCGACAACGCCGCACTTCAAGATCATATCGAGCGGGTCGGCATTGCTTTCTACCGAAAATCCTCAACCCACAATGCTTAATCCTTATCGGGGAAGTCGGGCGGAGGGGTGTACGTGGGGAACCGCCGGCAATCGGGTTGCAGGCAACGCGATGCCCGGAATTCGTCAGGCGAGCTGACGTTCCGGGTCTTCGGCGCGAGCACGGCGGCCGAACCAGGCGGCCGACGGTACGCCGATGAGATACATGAACATACCGTACGCCAGTACGGCCAGCAGGGTCTCGTCTTCACGATAGCAGGTCGAAGCGAGCAGCAGACCGAGCGTCATGTTGCGCACGCCGGTCGTGAAACCGAGGGCACGCCGCCATCCGCCCTGCCCTTGCGGGCGCAACAACATACCGCTGACCAGCGACAACAGCACCGCCAACCCCGAGGCGCCGAGAATACCGCCGCCCGCATCAAACAGCAGGGGACCCTTCAGCACGACGTAGGCCAGCACGATGGCCACGAGCAGCCAGACGCTTACGCGTGCGACCCGCGGCTGCCAGCGCAACGCCAGCTCGGGGGCCACGCGGCGGGTATAGAGACCGGCGGCAAGGGGAAGAAGAATGTACAGGATGATGGGCCGAAGCATGAGCGCCGCCGCATCCCAGGGGTCGGCGCCCGTCGTGGGCGGGGCGAAGGCCAGCATCCACATAGGCGTCACGACGAGGCTCGAAAGCGTCAACAAGACGAGCAGCCCGATGGAAAAGGCGATGCGGCCGCGCGACATCCACGTCAGCAGCGACCCGGTTCCCCCGCCGGGCGAGGCCGCGCAGAGCAGAAAACCGGCAAACAGCGGACCGGAAAGCCCGAAGCCCCAGGCAATGCCCAGCGCAAGCAGCGGAAAGACGAGAATGTTTACCAGAAGGCCGACCAGCGTGGCGCCCGGTCGTTCGGCCAGGCCCCGGCCAAGCTGGTCGAAGGTAAGGTCGAGCCCCATGCCCAGCATGGTGAGCATGGCAAGGCCGGCGATGAAAATATCTGCTGTCGACATGGGGGTTGCCTGCCGCCGGCCACTGCTGCAACGGAGTGCCGACGTGCCCACAGTCTACATACACGACCGGCTACCCGGCAAGCCGCAGGTACGAAGCAGCCCCGGCGCCTCAGGGCGCGGGCAAGGAATAGCCCGAGGTTCCGCCCCCGATCACCTGAACCCGCGCCGGCTTTCCCTGACCGTCGGCTACCGGCGTTCCGTCAGACAGCGCAACGTCGTAAGCCCCCACCGGAACCACCCCCTCGGCGCGGGTATCGACAAGGGGCAGGCGAATCGTACGGTTGAAGAACCGGTCGGCAAGAACCAGGGTGTCGTCGGCCAGGCCGGCAATATCGATTCGCAGGTCGCCGAAGCGCGGCTGCGGGTCAACACTCGCCCCGGCATCGACGTTCCCCAGGAAGTACCGCTCGGGCCCGACCTCGACGAACCACTGCCAGCACGGGCCATCGACGATGATCGTGCCGCCGCCGGTCTGCTGTCGACGGTCGCCGCAGGCCACGTACTGCGCGACGTCCCACCCAACCGACGGGGGCGCCGGTACCCATTCATAAAACAAGGGGGTCGTGTACGACGGCAGGAAGCCGGGCACCACGAAGCGACGTTGCATATCGCCCACATGGTGGGTATAAACACCGCCGGTAACCGATGCGTAGTAATAGGGGCCGTCGATGATGGTGTCGATCGGCTCGCCCACACCGCCGACCCAAGTCGACGCGGCGTCGCCCAGAAGGCCCCGTGCGACCGAGTCGTCGTGCGCGGGCACTGTTATGCGAATGCCTTCGAGCCTCGAGTCGCTGAGCATGATGAAATTTCGAGACGCCACCTGTTGCGGCAACGGCCCCCGCACCATCAGCCAGCCGTCGCCCAGGGCCGGTAGCGAAAAGCGTCCTTCGCCGTCGGCCATGGTTTCGCTGTACCAGGGAGACGCGCTCCACGACACATGGGCGAAGGAAACCGGAGGTCCCAGGGAGTCTTCGACTCTCCCGGCAATGGTTCCGACACTGTCGGCCCCGAGAACCTGAAGGGTTACCGTCGTCGCACCGAGCGCAATCTGCCGCGAAAGATATCCTTCACGTAAGGCGACGGCAGACGACAGCGACCCGATGGCGGGAATTCCGACCGGAACGGGGGCCACCGCGCCGCCCCCCGCAAGCAAGAAACCGTACGTACCTTCCGAACCACTGAGCAGTACGGCCGTGTCGTTCGTAACCTGCTCGGCGTTTTCGTCAAACACCTGGAACCAGAGGGTCTGGCTTGTCGCCGCCGAAGGTGAAACCACCTCGGCTTCATGCTGAACCCCTGTCGGCTCGGTAACCCGAAGCCGCCAGGGAAGCCCGCCCGGAAGGTCGTCGGGAAGCGACAGATGCGTGACCCCGGTGCCGTTGCCGTCGCGCAAGAGCTCGAGCGGCCGCCGCAACCAGGCTCCCCGGTCGTCGTGCAGTTCAAGCGAGGCATGCGCGGTCACGCCATACGGCAGGCCCGCAATCACGATCTCTTCTCCGGCCAGTCGTGCGCCGAAGACGCCCTCCTGACGCGAAAGGAGCCGTACGGCCATATCGCAGCCGCCGAAAGACCTGGCTTCACGCCCGTCGGCAACCGCATTGGCGTTTTCATCCCAGAAAAAGATGCACAACGATTCATTCGGCACCGGCACCGAAAGCGTCGCGCCGGTGACGAGCGTCGGCGCCGTGACATCGGTAGCCGCCCCATGATAAAGGGGAAAAGCAGCCCACCCCTGGCGCGCCTCGGCATACAAGCGCCCGCCGACCGCACAGTCGTTGCAGAATACGGTGAATGCACGCTCGTCGGCTTCCACGGAATCGTGGCAAGAGAGCTCGTCGGCGGTAAAGACACGTGCTTCGGCCTGCCATGCCCACTTGTCGTCGCGTGCATCGGCGGCCGGAGCGCATACCGTATCGCCGCCACTCCACGTGCCGTCGCCGTCGTGATCGGCAACAAACCAGACATGGGGAATGTCCCACCACCCTGCGTTGAATGTGCTTCCACTCACAGGGCCCAGATAACGCCCCTGCCACGCTGGAATGGTCGCATTCGACGCGTAGGCCGACCAGGGAGCTCCGAGTGCGGGCAGTTCGGCGCGAAATCCCATGCGGTAAACGGCAAACGATTCCCACTCGTTCTTACCTGATCGGCGATAAACATAGTCGTTCCAACCGGTATTCAACGTCAGCGCCACGGGATCGAGGGCGGCGCCGAAAGCACCGACCCGATAGATTTCGCCGACAGGGTCCGTAGACGGAAGGAAGTCGGACACCGACACCACGGGTAAAGTGGTCGCCGTCAGCCCTGCGAGCGGGTTGGCCGGCGGTTCGACGAAGTCGACTCCATAGATCAGCGGGGCGAGCAGCGCCTTGTTTCCGACGCGATCCTGCGCTGAAACCGTTACCTCGACGGCAAAATCGGTGCCCGTCGTGAAAGCGGTGGCAAGCTCGAAGATGCCGTCGCCCACGCCCCAACCGGCTTGGCAGGCAGACGAGGTACAGACCAGAACATCGAGAAGACCCGACTCGGCGTCGGCGGCGGTAAACGACAGGTCGACCGGCCAGTCGGAGCGCCCGACGCTTCCCCCCGCCGTATTCCACGCCAGAGCGGGCGGCGTCGCGTCGACAAGAATGGAGCCGCGTCCGACAAAAGGGTTCGCCCCTGCGACGCGACAACCGAATTCCTGCACGCCTCCTTCGGGCCAGGGCCCCGCCGTGAAGCTGAAAGCTCCGGTCTCGTCGAGAGCTTCGCGCGCGACCTCCGATTCTTCGCCGTCTATTGTCAGGTAGAACCGATCAAGCTCGGTCGATCGGGAAAACTCGACGGCCACGGTTACCGTTTCGGCGCCGTTGACCATGTCGGCTTCGGGAATGATTACGCAGGCCGATTTGCCCTTACTTTCGGCCTGCAGGAGGTACTGGAAAATGAAAGGGCCCCACTCGCGCCCCCGGGGGTCGACAACAACGACATGAAGCCGGGTCGAACGCGAGAGCAGCACCTCGAACTCGCCTTTGTGGCCCACGCCGGCAGCGACGGGCGTTCGGTCGTAGTCGAACCAGAGCTCATGCGCTTCACTCGGCGCCGTGATTCTCACGGCCAACCTCGAAACGCCGTAGCGACCGGGTTCGGGCTCGACCATCAGGTCCGGCGACTCCGGGCCCGGCCTGCGCCCCGTGTCGCTCACGACGTCTGAACAAGCCGCAAGCAACAGTACCGCGAGAAGCAACACGAAGCAGCGAGGAAAGTACATACCGTCGTTTCCGTCAGAACGGTATCGGTGCGGGAATGGAGGCCAGCTTGCCCTGGGCTTCGAACACTTCCATATCGTCGACTTCAACACCGCTTCGCTTCAACAGCGCTCTGATGACATAAGCGCCCTGCGCGGCGGCAATCGCGGGGTCGCCGGTCTGACTTTCGCGCCAGGATCCGGTAACTTCCTGGGCGCGAACGAAACGACGCAGCAGCTCGCCGGAAACCATGTCGAGCCGGTGGGTTGCCGCCAGAAAGTAAAGGTACGCCGCCGCGTCTCCGGCTCTCAGGTCCGACTGCGAAAGCAGCTCGACCAGCTTCCCGGCCAGGTGACGGGTACGCCCGAGAAACGCTTTCTTCTCAAGGCACCCGCGCTTGTACATTCGCAGGTAGAAGGCGTACCTGAGCGGCTCGCTTCCCTTACGCAGAGAAGGCCACTTCCGGCGTTCGAGAAAGTCGAGGTAACTCAGGTTGTAGTCGGTTTCGGACGGAAGACAAACCGCGGTGTAGGCGATAGCCTCGACCACGAAATTGCTCGGCGTTCCTTGACGAGCCGCCTTTTCGACGGGTTGAAACTTGCGGATGCCCGATGCTTCGCCCTCTTGCTCGAGAGCCTTGAGATGGGGAAACTGTTCGCCCAGCAGCTCAACGGCGTCTTCGGTGTACAACCGAAGGCCGAAATCCTTTTCGAGCGCACGCAGCGTTTCAATCTGCGAATCGACATGGTCGTACGACTCGGGTCTGATGGCTGCATACAACGCCGCCTGAAACCGACGCTTCAGCAGGTCGGCTTCGTCGGCCGTTGCAGAAGTTCGCAGCGGCTCGGCCGGCAGCGGCAAGGCTGCGGCGAGCAGACCGACGACAGCCAATAAGACACGTTTGATTCCAACCCCCATTGTTCCCTATCCCTCACTGCGCTTTACAAGCAACCGGCGCGACGCCAGGCCGGCGAAGACCATCACCAGAACGATCAGCCCATCGGCCGGGGTCGAGCTCGAACACCCGGTCGACGACAGGTAAAGTTCCTTCACCATGGTACTCTTGTTGCCCGCATCGTCCCAAGCCGTGACACGCAGCACCCGGCGCCCCGACGAAACGTCGGAGAGCGGAATCTCATTGTCGTCGAGAACCCGCGCCGGCTCGCCGTCGAACGAATAGGTGGCGCTGATATGTTTCGCCGGCGTCTGCAGATCGACGATTCTGGCAGGCAGATGCTTACGGAACCACCCTTCGGCCGAATCGCCGACGGTAATTTCCGGGGGAAGCGTGTCGACACGGAACTCGATTTCCGTCGGCACGACCTGCGCCACTGCCCCGGCCGTCGAATCGTTCAGCGTGCGCACCGCCAGCTTGTGCCAACCTTCGGTAAGCAGACCGAGCTGAAGAACTTCATGGGTAACCGGCGTATGCCAGAAACCGCCGTCGACGCTCCAGGTATAGCTGTCGACCGACTGATCACTTGTGTACAGACGATTGAGTGAAACCGGAACGGCGGGCGTGTTCGTGTTGAACACCAGTTCGTCGACGGTCTCGAGTCCGGCCATTGAAACCGACGCCAGGCTGTTGTACCGCGGCGCGAAAGACAGATCGCCGATCAGATTGAGAATGTTCAGATCGCCGAGCATGCGGGCGTAGATACCAAGGTAGTCGCCACCGCCCACGAAATCGTCGTTGGGGCCATCAGGGCCTATGTACAACAGGTCGAGCGTCAAGTCCTGAAACGTAATACGCGTGACGATAAACGCCTGAATGAGCGAACTCAGAAGGGTCGGCACGGCCTGGGAAAGCCCCAGCATGTTGCATTTGCTGCTTGCCTGGCAGATCGTGCTATCGATGACAAACGCCGACGAGCCTCGGGTCAGCCCGATTTCCTGGTTTGAGAAGAATCCGGGACCGAAGCCGTCAATGCCGTTTTCGAAGCTTTCCTGCAACGACTGTGCATTCATGTCGAAGAAGAGCTCATAATATCCCGACGCGGTTCGCACGTTGACCTGCGGCGACGTGCACTCCGGCGTGCCGTATTTCGGATCGAGCTTGTAGCATTGCCGCACGTTCTTCGCGAAGAAGCCGACCACGGTGTTCCAGTACATGGACAGTACCTGGGCTTCACTGCCCGACTCGGGATCCTGAACCCAGAATTCGATTTTGAGATCGGGAAAGGCAATGCCCAGCGTATAGCGCTCGTTCATGATGGGAAGCGGCCCGCCGGTGGGATCGCGCAGACGTTCCTCGGGCGTGAACGTAAGCCGCCCCACCCCGGTGCGCACCCGCGGAGGCGTCGTCGGGTACAGCCGCACGCTCACAAACTGGTTGGGGAACATCGACTGCAGCTCAGGCATGAACGCGGCGAAGCGGTCCGTAGCCAGAAGCGACTTCCAGGGCGTATCGGCGCCCGTGGTGTCCTGCGCCGCAAATTCAAGACACGCCGCACCAGAGGCCACCAACCCCTGCATCAGGTTGGCAAGCGAACGTTGGTGCAGGTGCACCGAAAAGTCGTAGGTCACGGGGTTCGGCTCGGTCGAACCATCGTTCGTGTTCTGCCGCAGAACGGTGCCCGGCGGCATCTCATCCCACTGCCCGATGGTATTGCGCGGTCCCGCAGGTTGATTGCTGTACTTCTTGTCGTATGTCGAATCGAAGCTGAGCCAGGAAGATTGCGGGTACAACGTGGCCAGGTCGGCAGGCGTCGATCCCATGCGCAACTCTTCGGGAGTGGCGCACCACGAGGGAGCGCGTTTGTGCTCTTCGATGGGTCCCTTCCAGTATTCGGGAATGACGTCTTTTTCGTTGTAGACGGTTCCGGTACGGGGGTCGGTGAACGAACCCGTCACCACGTAATCGTCTTCGTCGACCTGTTGGTCGGCGTCACGGGCCGGATAGCGCGAAGGACGGGAACAGTTGTAAATCTTGAAGTTTCCGCCGTCGAAGTCGACCTGTGAGAAGCGCTCAATCAGAAGATCGGCGCCGCGAATCTCGATGACATTGGCGAAGCTGTTGGTCGAGTCGTCGCCGAAAACCTGACCGACGACAACCGTGCCCGGATTCAGACTGTAACTCAGCGCCGAAACCACCCCGATGTCGATTTCCCAGGCGCCGCCGTCGAAATCGTTCACGATGCCCACGGGCAACGTGATGTTGCCGCCGCTGACCGCCTTGATGGTAGCCGTAGCGCCGGTCGACAGGTCCCTGATGACGTAACCCGCTCGCAGCGCGCCATAGGTACCATTGCTGAAGCTCAGGGTCATTACTCCGGTGGCGTTGTTGTAGCCATAGCTGTTGCCGTTGCCCAGAATGCTGTGCGAATAGCTGCCGCCGTGCCCGTTGACGCAGGTACTGGTGTCGGGGTCGACCAACGTGGGCACGCCGTAAACCGAGTCGGGCAGCGGCGGGTCGTTGGTGTCGACGGTAACGAAGTCGTACGGACCGCTCGGCGGACGGAAGGGTAGCGGCTTGAGCCCGATCGCGAAGCGCAGGTCGGTAACCTCGTCGCCAGCGGCCGCACCTTCAAAAATGCGCACCGGCCAACGCGTGCCCGACGATTCGGAGCCCGGCAGGTAGGCTGCGTCTTCCGGCGTGGCATAGAGCCCCACGTCGACCAGCGTGCGTCCGAGGTTCATCGGGTTGCCCAGAATCGTGTTCAGTTCGGGCAGCGATTCGACGGCCCCTCCGACCGCATCCTGCACGAGCGGAATGATGACACCCTTGATGACGCCGCCCAATTCTTCCATGACCGTGTCGACGAGCGTCGGGGTATCCATTGCACAGATGCCGATCACGGCGACGAAACAATCGGGGGCTTCAACAATCTCGAACGATGGGCTGTCGAGAATGAGGTCGATGTCGTCTTCGGTCATGGCCACGTCAATGACCAGGCGATCGGGATCACGCTTGTTGTTGTTCCACGGATACCAGTAGCCCGAGCAGCTGCCCCCCGGCTCGAGGCACGACGAACTGTCGATGGAGTAAATCTTGAGCTTGGGTCGGGCATTCAGCTCGCTGATGCGCGCGTTGATGAGCGCCCAGCGGCGTTTCGGGTCGCCGACCAGCCCCGAAACCGAACCGGTCAGATTCACGTCGACCCAGAAGCCGAGCTCGATACGCAGGTCTTTGGTCGACAGGCCGATCTCGATGCTGTTTTTGTCTTCCCAGACCGGGTCGTCGTCACCCTTGAGATTCAGGTAGTCGACCTTCAGTCCGTACCACCCCGAAGTGCCGGGGTCGTAAATGCTGTTGGCGACGCCGCAGGTGTCGGTTCCCCCACCGAACGGGGCCGGATAAATCGGCTCGTTATCGTCTCGCTCAGGGTTGAAGGTCCCATCGGCCAGGTAGGTATCGAACGGATCGCAAGGAATCCAGCGCTGAGCGTCATCGGACCAGTACGATTTGGGGCGTACGCACTGCGGCACCAGTGCATCGAAGTAAACAGGTTCGCCATTACCGTCGCGCGTACCGGTGTAGACTTTGTCACGACCCGAAAAGTCGCCGCAGTCGTGCATGTTCGGTTGGTAGGTAATGGTGTAGGGCTCGGAAATCTGCTCGAACGTCTGGCTGTTGTCGGTACGGTACGACCGCATCGTCGCGGGGCTTGCGCCACCGGTGATGAAGTAGCCGTTACGAACGAGAATGAGCTCGCCCTTGCGATCGAATCGTTGCTGGGCCCCGGCGCAGTCCCAAATCTGAATGGGAGCGCCGGCATAGTGGCTTCCTCCGTGATGAAGGCACTTGTTCGGATTTGCCTTCAGACGGAAGTAACCGTTGATGTCGTCATACAGCCACTGCTGATAATCGCTGATGGCGCAGCTGGCCAACACAACGGTCGTACCGTTTGCCTGGCTGTTGCCGGAAACGGCCAGACAGTAGTTGCTTGCGCGGTCGCGCAGCCAACCGAAGGCCATCTTGACCGGAACGAGCGTCCAGCGTTCCTCGGCATTGGGGTTGTTGTTGCAGTCGCGGAACAGGCCGCCTTCGTAAATCTGCACCTTGCTGCTGCCCGTGTCGGCATTGAGGCAGTAGTTGGTGTTGGCCATGGTTTCGATTGTACGGTTTCCACCAAACCG
>JAWLBW010000091.1:2158-15169 GCA_041687475.1 bacterium | reverse complement strand
CGTGCTCGACGCGGGCAAACAGGCCGCCCTGATGGCCCCCACCGAACTACTGGCCGAACAGCATGCCCGTAACGCCGAGAAATTTCTGCAACCGCTCGGGTATGAGGTCGCCCTGCTCACCGGATCGACACGCCAGGCGGAGCGCAGGGCCTTGAAAGAACGCCTGCAGGCAGGCGACAGGCTCCTGGTCATCGGCACGCACGCGCTCATCGAGCCCACTGTGGGGTTTTCGCGGCTGGCTCTCGCCATCATCGACGAACAACATCGCTTCGGCGTGGGCCAGCGCGCCAGGCTGGCCACCGCGGGAGAAGAAGGCGGCGCGCCGCATGTGCTGGTCATGACGGCCACCCCCATTCCCCGCACGCTGGCCATGACGCTGTACGGCGATCTCGATGTGTCGGTCATTGACGAGCTGCCGCCCGGTCGCACGCCGGTCGACACGCAACTGGTCATGTCCGACCTCGATCGCAAGGCCCTCATGGCGCGCGTGAAGGAGCAGCTTGCCGAAGGAAGGCAGATATATTGGGTCTTTCCCCTGATCGAGGAAAGCGAAAAGATCGACCTCAAGGACGCCACCCGGGCCGCTGAACTGCTGCAGGCCGCCCTGCCCCAGACCAGGGTCGAGGTCTTGCACGGTCGCATGAATTCGGCCGACAAGGATGAGGTCATGGGCCGTTTCGCGCGGGGCGAGACCGGCATTCTCGTTTCGACCACCGTCATCGAAGTCGGTGTCGACGTGCCCAACGCCACACTCATGGTCATCGAGCATGCCGAACGCTTCGGTCTTTCGCAGTTGCATCAGCTGCGCGGCCGCGTGGGGCGCGGCAGCGCTCGCAGCTACTGCTATCTGCGCACCGAAAGGGGCCTTGGCGGAGACGCGGGTGCAAGACTGCGCATCATGACCGAGACCAACGACGGTTTTCGTATTGCCGAGGCCGATCTGGAAATTCGCGGCGCGGGCGATCTGCTGGGTACCCGCCAGAGCGGCCTGCCTTCGCTCCATATCGCCAATCCCATTCGCGATACCCGCATTCTCTCCGAAGCGCGCACGGCGGCCGAAGAATTGCTGGCCGACGACGCCGACCTGTCACAGCCGGCGCATGCCGACATACGCACCCTGCTTGAAGAAACCTGGCAGGGACGCCTGCGCATCACGGCCGGATGACCTCCTTGCCGTGACTCGAATTTCGGCGGTTGTTCATTTCGCCGATCACCTGACGACGCCACCGGCAGCCGACCGGCGTCTTCTCACCCTGCGCACAGGCCCACGGAATGCAGACCGCAGCCGTATGCAGTACCGAATCTACCCTTGCCGTGCAGGTTTCTTGAGATACCTGCGCGTTGTCGGTATGATTTCTGTTCCATGGAAACGTATGCCCACAGACTCGCGCGTTTACGCGACGAAGCCTTCGTAGGTCGTACCGCCGAGCAAGACCGATTTCTCGCCCTTCTTCGAAACCCCGAAGGTCGACGTGTCCTGCACATTCTGGCCCCCGGCGGTACCGGTAAAACCACGCTTCTTTACCGCTTCCTGCGGCTCGCGGGCGAAGAGGGCCTGCGCGCCGTTCGACTCGACGCCCGGCATACCGACGGCACGCCCGCGAGCTTTCTCAAAAGCCTCTCACGTGCGCTCCGGCTATCACCCGAACAACCGGCCATCGACGAGCTGAACGCCGTGCCGACGGTGCTGGCGGTCGACACCTTCGAACTGATGGGGCCGCTGGAAAGCTGGCTGCTCGACGAATTCCTGCCGCGCCTGAGCACCGACGTGCGCGTCGTTACGGCCGGACGCCGCCTGCATTCACCTCGATGGCGCTCGGATATTGCCTGGCAGGGAATTTCGGAGGAGTTGGCCCTGGGCTTCTTCAACACCGCCGACGTTCACGCGTTTCTTGCCAACCAGGGCATTCCCCAAGAACGATGGAGCCGTATTGCCGAGGTAAGCTACGGAAGCCCGCTCGTGCTATCGCTGATTGCGCACCTTCATCACTCGGGGGCGTCACGGGCCGGTGAGCCCCAGGCGGCGTCGAGCGAAGGCGAGCTATCATTCGAAAACGGACTTCCCCAGGTACTGGTCGAGCAACTGGTCGATCAACTTCTCGAGCACCCGCCCACCGATACGCATCGGCAGGCCCTGCGCATACTCAGCCTTTCGCGCGTGCTTCACGAAGACCTGCTTGCAGCGATGCTGCCGGTCGACGATGCCCGCCCTTACTACGAATGGCTTGCCGGGCTGTCTTTTGTCGAGACTACCGTGCGGGGACTCATTCCCCACGACCTGGTGCGGGAAGTCGTTGTGCGCGACTTCAAGGCCAGAAGCATGGACGGGTATCAGGCAACCGTTACGCGTGGCTGGGCCTACTATACCGAACGCCTTCTCGACCCTGCGGCGGCAGACCGGAACGAGCTGCTGGCCCACGCGCTTTTTCTTCATCGCGACGCGCCCATGGCGCAGGCGCTCTTCGGCGATGTTTCCGACGAAGGTTATTATATCGACCGCGCCCGCGACGGCGACCATCCGTGGGTACTCGACTGTATTGCCGCCGCCGAAGGAGCCGAAGCACGAGCCGTGGCCGCGCAGTGGATCGCCCGACCTGAAACCGGAACCTGGGTCGTTCGCGATCGCGACGGAATGCCGTGCGGATACCTTGTCGACATCGGAACGGCCATGTATCCGCAAACACCGGACATTGCCGACGAAGTGACGGCGCGCCTTCGCGCCCACATCGACGCCGACGGTGGGCTCCGGCCTGCCGAAACCATGCGAGTCGCTCGCTACTGGGGGCTCACCGGCGGACTGCAGCAACCGGGTCCGGTGCAGATGACGATCTTCATGCTGCTATCATCGTGGAATCTGGAGAGCGGCTGCGCCTTCGTGGTTTCCTGTTTTCGCGAACACGGAAAGTGGTTGCCCACAACGGGCGCCTTTCGTGTGCGGCTCCTGGCCGAGGTATCGGCGCGTGGACAGGATTTCGGGTGGATCGGCTATAATTGGCGCCGGCAGTCGCGACGCGCCTGGCTCGATGCCATGGCCAGCCTGCATACCGGCGAAGAGGGCGCTATGCCCCGTGAAGACGCCGTTCCCGCACTGCTGCTGAATCGCGACGATTTCGACAAACAGGTACGCCGAGCGCTGCGAGCCTTGGGAAACCGCATCGCGTTGTCGAACAACGCCCTCGCCCGCAGCCGTGTGGTTATCGAAGCGGCCGGCAAGGATGCGGGTTTCGACGCCCCACGCGTGCTCGAAGAAGTGCTGGCCCATGCGATTACCCAACTGCCTGAAGAAATGCATGGGTTGCTAAGGGCCACGTACTTCGAAGGCGACCGTAAACACCAGGCCGTGGCGCTCGGCTTGGGCCTACCCTACGCGATATTCCGCTACCGCCATACGCGCGCGCTCGAACAGCTGTGCGAATTGTTGTGGAGGGCCGAACACGGCGAACTCGTTCTGCTCGAGACCTCCCCCAGCTGAAGGCACGGCGCGGAAATGGCTCTTTGCCTCCCTGCCGACTCGCACCGGGGTAAATCCCGGGCTTCTCACCCGGCGGCGGCGGTAGCCAGTTGCTGCGCCGCCCAGCTTTCTGCTTCTTCAAGCGAGTCGGTAACAAAGGTAGGCGCAGACAATTTCGAGAGAGCGAAAAAGCCCTTCAGCCCGGCTCGTAGAACCGCCGATCCGATGACGAATGCGAAGCCGGCAGCCCAGAGCTTGTCCTTTTTGACATTGGCCTTCGTCATATCGGCGAAGAGGTTGATTTCCTTCACCCCCGGGTTCTTGCCCAGGCGCATGTCATGCACGATGACAAAGCGCTCTTTGCGTTTCGAACAGGCTGTCGACGGTGGCCCTGAACGCATGCACGTCATCGACCTGCGGTTGTCCCACATAAGTCGTTATCACGAGCGGAAAACGCGAGATATCGGTCGTCATGGGCATCGGTCTACTCTCTCGTCGATAGGTTGCCGCGGTGCATTATACACCTGCCCATGGCGTCACGCGACTCAGGCAGCGACAAGTCGCTCGTAGAAATCATGCGCGCTGGCGTACAACAGCACCAGACCGCCGATGCGAAACAGGAAGGAGACAACGGCATACTCGAACTCGGTCGGTTCGCGCATGCGCGCCGCTCGACTGCCGCCCCACCGAAGTATCTCGGGAAAGGCACCCACGACAAAAACAGCCATTCCGGCAATGAGCATCCACAGATGTCGACTACCCAGGGTCGTGGTATTGACACCGTAACGGGTTGTGTAGGTAACCGTCGTCGTCCACGCAGCCGACTGCAGAAACAGCCAGACATGCACCAGTACGGCGGGCACGACCCACCAACGCGGATTGAAGATGAACGAAAGTACGTAATCCATGCAGCCTATATGATAGCCGTGCAGCCCATACTCTTCCACCGCCTCGCCGGATATCGGTCTTGGGGTCGACCACGGCTGCGGGCACAGGCAAAAATTCGAAATCGGTTTATAGTAGAGAAAGAGGGAACGGTCCATCACATATGCATACGATGGAAAGGGGGTACCACATGCATCGCATTCAGCACGGCAATATCGAAACCGGGCGCATCTTCTACCCCGACGATGCCATCGATGACGAAGACGAGTCGGACGGAGTTACCTGGTCGGATGCGGCCGAACTGACACACTCCGAAACAGGCCGGCGCTCGCGCCTGCTGTATCTCTTTCTCTAAAGAGGTGTGCGGGCGCCGTCTGACGAACTTGAGGCAGCCGGTGCCGGTCATCGCTTTCTGTGTTCTCCGGTCTCGAAAGCGCACGCGCACGCGGGCCCTTACACCGCCCTCGCCTTTCGTTCAGGACTGAGATAGAATCGGGAAAGGTCACGCTGCGTCGATTCCCTCTCTCCGATACCCTGCCGCCGTACCGCCTGCCATGCGACAACGCTCGTCTCCAGCACTTCGCTTCGTTATCGCGTTTCTTGCGCTGAGCCTCGGCGCGGCCTGCGATTCCGGCGGCAGCGTTTCAGGCGTGCTGGTCGAATACCGAACGAATCAACCCATCGGCGGCGCCCGGGTCGAGATAACCGCACGAGGCTGGGGCTTCAGTGACGGACAACTTGTCTGGGACAAGGCCTATATGCACACCTCGCGCACGGCGAACGACGGTACCTTCGTCGTAGACGTACCGGGGCCCCCGTTTCTCACGGGTCCCGGGGGTACCCTGGCCGTCACAGCCGCGAATCATCAGAAGCTCAACGGCGTTCGAGTTTCGGCCGGCGATAACCTTCTGCTCCAGACCATGCCTCATGCACCACGCGGCACCGGAGCGGCGGGCGGCATCGCCCGTATCGGCCTCACCACGGGGCAAAAGCCGTTCGGCTGGATCTTCGTCGAGAACCGGGTAACGCTGAATGCCGACGAAGCCGACCTCTTTCCGCTTGCCGTGTCGCATGGACGCGAGGGTTCGGTTACGCTTGCGGCGCATGTTGACGGGGGGTTGCGTTTCGTATCGCGCAGCGAGCAGGAAATCGCCACCCCCTCATACGGCATGTTCCTGCGCTACCTGAACGACGCCCCCACCGAAGGCTATCGGTCGACAATCACGCTGGAAACGAAGCAGGAAGGCGGTACGCTTTTCGTTCGCACGCAGGATCGGCGCTATGCAAAGCTGGCCTGGGAACCGCCCGGGGCAATCATGCTGGGCGGCGGCCGCATTCCGGGAACCGACGAACAGGCAGGCATCGCCCTCACGTTTCCTTTCGTATTCAACCCCCTACCCACGACTACGTTGGCCTGGGACCCCACTGCCGGCGCCGGGGTGGTCAAACCCGAATTCGCGGGTGCCGCCGCCGAGCTTCGCCTCGATGAGGCCCCGTGGCTCGGAGCCCGCACCTACCGACTGACCGTGACCGATGAGCAGGGAGTCACCGTTGACCAGGCCGAGATACGCCTTTCCCCTTCGTCGCCCGTTTCCGCGAGGGGGAGTGGACCGGCCGGCTATCGCTACGAAGAAATCACGCTTACCTATGGCGAAGACTTCCTGCCCCGCTTACGTCTGAGCATTCACAGCCCGGCAGCCGTTTACCACACGGCCGACATCATGCCCAACCGTCGCTTTGCCGTCAGCCGCGAGTTTCACGACTGGGACGCAGACAACAATTACAAGGCGATGCGCCGTCGCCTTCACGTCATTGAACGGTAACCACCGGCCCTCGGTACAGGGAACCGGAGCCGCGGCCGAACAGACGGCGCCCGGCTATCTGGCGCTGTAGCCCTCTCTGCTCACCCATCGCACGCCGTATGATTGCGGCCTCGGTGCTTTCAGCGACGCGTATAACGGTTATGCTGAATGAAAACCTACCGTGGAGCAGGAATAGCATGGAGCTGAAACTGGGAGACCGGCTGCGGAACCTGGCGTCCAAACCGGCCAAGCCGCTGGGGCGGGTCATCAGGGCCGGTGTAGCCACGCCCGATTATGAGGTGAAGCGTCAGGAGGGGAAATTCGAAGTACGCGAATACCCCGATTTGAGTGTGTTCTCGACGCCGCTCGATCCCGAACGCCAGGGCAGCGCCTTCACCAAACTCTTTCGCGTCATTCAGGGCGGCAATGAACGAAAGGAACGCATCAAGATGACGGCGCCCGTACTCATCGACAAAGGTACCCGCGCGTCGATGAGTTTCATCGTGCCCCGTGAAACCGAAGAACAGGGCATACCCGAACCGACCGAACAGAACGTAACGGTCGGTCGACGCAAGGCCGAGCGGGTTGCCGTATACCGATTCAGCGGGCGCCCCGACGAAGAGCGTGAAGAGCAGGCGAAGCAGGAGCTGCAGCAGTGGATGAAGGCACAGAACCTGAAATCGCGCGGCGCCCCGACCTTCGCCTACTACGACGCCCCGTGGATTCCGGGTCCTCTGCGGCGCAATGAAGTGATGATGCGGGTCACCCGGTAAGGGACACGGCAACTCGATGTCCCAAACGGCGTCGGGCTAATCGTATCGGCGGCATGGCCGGCGGTCATCTGCCGGACAGAGCCGGCACCCCGGACAGGACAGGAAGTGGCACGGTATCGCTGCGACGTTTACCGGCGAGCCGTCGCCCCGTCAGCGTGCCTTCTTTTCCGATATCCACAGGCGAATGACGCCCTTGACCACGACCTTGCCGTTGGTGTCGCAGGCTTTCACTTCGACGTCGAGGTCGCCGGGCTTCCAGGCGGCCGGATCGACCTCGGCCGTGCCGATGATGTCGGTGCCTGCCTTGGCCGTGTAGTCGACCGTCATGCCCTTCGGGATCCACCGCAGGTGCGAGGGCACCGAGGCTTCGGCGCAGACGCCCATGGCCATTTCCAGAAGATTGCAGATGGCAATGACGTGCACGGTACCGATGTGGTTTTCGAGAGCGCGCTTTTTCCTGAGCCGAACCTGCGCAAAGTTGGGGCGCACCTCTTCGACCTGCGGCGAGATGGTCGAAAAATAAGGCGCCTTGCGGGCCACGGCGAGCGAGAAAAGCCGCTTTCCCCCGGGAACGGACGAGAGGCGATTCCAGATCTTGAGCACGTTGTTGGCAGGCATGGGCTACTTCGCTTTCTTTACGAATTCGCTTTTCAGGCTCATGGCGCCGATGCCGTCGATCTTGCAATCAATGTTGTGATCGCCACCTTCGACAAGGCGAATGTTCTTGACCTTGGTGCCGACCTTTACGACCGACGATGAGCCTTTTACCTTGAGATCCTTGATGACCGTGACCGAATCGCCGTTCTCCAGCACATTGCCGTTGGCGTCCTTGACGACGAACGTGTCACCGCCGCCTTCGGCAGCAGCCTGGGGCCATTCGTGGGCGCATTCGGGGCAGACATACATGCTGCCGTCTTCATAGGTGTAGACCGAGCCGCACTCGGGGCATTGGGGTAAATTCGACATCCCCTTATGGTAGCACCCGGGCTACCCTACGGCACGCCCGGCGTCGGCGACGGGGCGGGAAACTATCTGGCGGTACATGAACACCAGACTCGCCACCAGCAGAACCGAAGCAACGAAATGGAAGAAACCGGCGATGGATTCGGCCCCCGCCAGCACGCCCCACCGACTGAAGAGCCAGTGCCAATCGTGAATGCCGCCGCCCACCAGCGGTAGAATCCGGGCCCTGGCGTCGCCCATGTACGCGGCCGTATACATGAGGCTTTCGGCAAACCAGACGGCGCCCACGCCCGCTTCGAATTTCCTGTCGCCGCGCCAGAAGTGCACGGCAAAGGCGGCCGGAAAAAACAACTGGCTGATGGTTCCCCCCAGAAACTGCAGGGTGTTTCCGAAAGGTGAAAACAGAACGTGCCCCGCCTCGTGAAGGAGCAGGTTCACGTGGTCGATGAAGTGGTATTCATAGGCGAAAACAAGCCAGAACGAATACGGCAACGCCGCAAGCAATAAAATCCATCGCCACATAGGGAAATCCTCGCACACAAGCCGACCGTCCGTCACGGCGAACAGACCCGGTTTCTGCTTCAGAGCTTACCACATGAAACCGATTACGGGCGGCAAACGGGCCACCTGGGCACGCCGGCGATGGCGGGTCGGCTCTACGCAATCGATTGCAGCGCATGCCCCCCAGTCTGTACACTTTACTCTCTTCTCCCAACCCCCAGTCGCCCGTCATACGGCAGGTTCCGGGGGGCAACAGACGGTTCGAGGTCACGATGAAACGGCTCGGCATCCTGTTTTTTACGACTTTTCTGATGTCGGCCTGCGCCGACTCGACCGAGCCGGCGGGCCATGCCTCGCTGCGCGTCGACGTTGCGGTCGACGAAGCCATCGCCGCCGTGGCCGACGACATCGCAATTGCGCTGAGCGGTACCGAGGCCACAGCCGCCGTCAACGCCGAGGGACACGCCGAACACGTGTTCGGTAATCTACGGGGCGGCGAATACGAAGTAAGCGCGCGGGCCCTGAGCGAACTGGGCATTCCCCTCGCATCTGCAACTGTTACCGTGTCGGTGCAGGCCGGCAGGCAGGCGGTGGCTCATCTCTCGCTGGCCCCCGGAAACGGCCTGAAAATTACCGGGGTAACCTTCGAAGACGGCGAAATGCGCACCCACGCGCCCGTTGCCATGAAGATCTCGGTTTCCCAGGCAGCCGACACACCGGTATCGTTTACGTTCGCGCATGACTGCCGCTGCGAAATCGTCGACGTCGAAGGCGACATCGCTCGCTGGCTCAACACCTGGGCCGAAAGCTGCAAGATATCGATAACCGCAGGCTCGGCCATGGGTAGCGATACCGTCGAGATTCCGGTAACCACCGCGTATGCACAAGGCACGGTGCTTGTTGCCGCCGGCACCCACTGCGCGACGCTTCAGAGCGGTGACCTTTCGACGCACGCTCCCGCCCTCGTGGGCGAAGACGGCCCCGCCGTCGAGGCCGCCTTCGCCAAGCCCTTCGGCATTCTGGCGCGCGCCAACGGCGATATCGTGTTTCTCGAACGAGACGGCCGCCGCATTCTCATGATTGAGAAGGCAACGGGCAAGCTGCGTCGCCTGGCAGGCCGACCGCACGAGAACGAAATTTCTTCGTACCAGGACGGCGTCGTCGACGTCGACGAGATGTCGTTCTCGCTACCCGTGCGCATTGCCGAAGACGGCACCGGCAACCTTTACATCGCCGACACCCGCGACGGCATGAGAATGCGCAAGCTGTACGCAAGCGGCGACACCGTCGAAACCATCTTCACCGGCACCGGTTACGCAGGGCACACGAACGGCTATCTGGCCGTAGCCGTCGACGCCCATGCTCGGCCGTACTTCTCGACCTTCGCCGAGGGATACCTCGATCGTTTCTACCCGAACAGCTTCACCAGGGAAACGGTGTCGAAGCCTTTCTCGCGGGCCTTCGATCTCAAGTTCGGCATCGACGGCATGCTTTATGCCGCCGACAACATGAAGAACCAGATTCTCAAGGTCGATCCGCTGACCGGCGACAGCGTCGTTCATGGCGGAACAGGCACCCAAGGCTACTCGGGCGACGACGGCATGGCCGTCAACGCCGAATTCAACGACCCGCGCGCCCTCGATATCGACGGGAAGGGGCGCATGTTCGTGGTCGACCGGCTGAACGGCGCCGTGCGCCGCATCGGCCCCAGCGGTCGAATTCGCACGGTGGTAGGCCCCGGCCTGAACCATGTACCCGGGCAGACCGAGCCGACATCTGCCCCCCTGAGTGATCCCGATGGCATTGCGATAGACAAGGAAGGCAATCTCTGGATTTCCGAACGAGCGACTTGCCGGATACTGAAGATCGTCGGCCCCAACTGAAGCCCAGGTGAAACCATGGCACACGGGCGCCGAGCGAACCACGCACGCGACCGGAAATCGACTATTCGTCCTCCTCACACGGCCCTGTAACCCGCATGCTCGTCGACCAGCCTTCGCCCCTTGAAACTTCGGTTCCCGCAGCCGAAAACCGCGGCGTCATCGTGTCGATGGCCACGCTGTACGTGCTCTGGAGCACGACCTACATGGCCATTGCCGTGGCGGTCGAAACGCTTCCGCCCTTCCTGATGGCGGGCACGCGCTTCCTCATCGCCGGGGTACTGTTCTACGCCTGGTTGCGCATGCGGGGAGAAAAGCGCCCGCCCATGCGCCAGTGGGTAAACGCCGGGGTGATCGGCGTCTTTCTTCTCGTGGGCGGAAACGGCTTTCTCACCCTGGCCGAAACCAGTATTTCGTCGGGTACTGCGGCCATTCTTGTTTCTACCTCGAGTATCTGGACCACGCTGTTCGCCGGTTTCGCGGGCATGCGGCCTCGCCCCATGGAATGGCTCGGTATCGCCTGCGGAATGACCGGCGTCGTTCTGCTCAACCTGAACGACACCACCCTGCAGGCCAGCCCCATCGGCGCGGGTCTCGTGCTGTCGGGCGCCATGCTCTGGGCGGCGGGCTCCATCATCTCGCTTCGCCTGGAAATGCCCCGGAGCGGCATGTCGACGGCAGTACAGCTGCTCGTTGCCGGGGTGGTCATGCTTGCCGCGTCTCCCTTTCTGGGCGAAGAGCTGCCGGCCGCTCCATCGGCGGCCTCTCTGCTTGCATTCGTCTATCTCATCGGCGTCTCGATCGCGGGCTTTACCGCCTACAATTTCGCGTTGCGGAATGCTCGTCCGGCCCTGGCCACCAGTTACGTATACGTGAATCCCATGCTGGCCGTGACTCTCGGCGCCGTATTCCTTGGAGAAGCGGTTACGGCCTCGACCCTCGGGGCGATGGCTTTCGTGGTCACGGGGGTGCTGCTGGTAATCTTCGCTCGTCGTTTACGACGAAGGTAACTCCCGGTCGGTCGCGACGGCGCCTCTTCGGCGCCGGGTACCCGACCCGCTGCCTGTCGGGGTCTTATCTTTTTCAGCCGCGCCGTCATGCGCCATGCTGAAACCAACGGAGACCCCCGCATGGATGCACGTCGATTACGCATATACCTGAACGATCACCTGGCGGCTGCGCAGCTCGGCCTCGAGCTGGCCGCGCGCATGCACAAGGAAAACCGGGGCAGCGAGCTGGGCTCGTGGCTCGAACGACTGGTGCGCGAACTCAGAAACGACCGCGACACCCTCGTCGACGTCATGCAGCGCCTGGGCGTGCCCCGCAACCGCTTCAAGCAGGGGGCGGCCTGGTTCGGCGAAAAGACGGGCCGCCTCAAGCTGAACGGGTCGTTGCTGCGCTATTCACCGCTGAGCCGCCTCGAAGAGCTGGAAGGCCTGGTGATATCGGCGCAGGGACGCCTGGGCGTGTGGAGCGTGGTCGAAGACATTACCCGGGGCGACGCCCGGCTGGCCGACCTCAACTTCGCCGCCCTGCGTGAAAGTGCGCGGCGACAGCAGGAACGCCTCGAGCAGTACCGAACCGAGGTCGCCCGCGAAGCCTTCTCGCTTGCGGCGTAACCGAGGAAAGCAAGCCGCTCAGCCTTGAAGCACGTGCCGGATAAGCGGCCCCTGCAGCGAAGTATCGCCCAGGGTCAGATAAAGATGACCGTCGGATACGGAAAGGTCGAAAGCCATACGCCGCTCAAGACGCGCCGTCAACCCGGCGAGAAGCTCGCGGTCGAGCTCATACAACTCGATGCCCTCGGCCCGGTGAATTCGCTCACCTTCCAAGCGACGCAGCAACGGGGCCGGGTCCTTGTGCATATAAACAGCCACGTGCGGCGCGGCTTTGGCGGCCTTGTGCAGTCGCGCGGCTTCGGGTAATCCGATTTCAATCATACCCTGAAGCGCGCCGGTCAGATCACGCACGACAAGTGCCGGACTCTCAGGGTCGGAGAGCCCCCCCGGCGAAAATGCGATGCCCTCGCGGTACTCCAGGCAATAAGCGAGAACCCTGGCCCAAAGGTATGCCTCGGTTTCCGAAGGGTGGCGGGCGACACGCAGGGAAAGATGCTCGTACACGCCGCGGTCGACATGCGAAAGGGAAATCTCAAACTGATATATGGTCGAGGTGAGAGCCATGCGTTGCCTTGCCTGCCGCTTTCGCGACGTCCTTTTCCCCTGATGGTGCCTTCCTCATTCTAAAGCACAGACCCCGGCGCCGCCATGAAGCATCCGGTTGCCGCAATTCCCAATCTACCACTCGGTAGGTATTTCCTTTCGGTCGAAGCAGTGATATGATTCGGCAGGGAACCGGCCGGCGCCCCGGGGGGTGGCTACCCCGGCGCTTCCCCCCCAACCAGAGGAGCCCTCATGTTTGCGTGGAACGAGCAGCACCGAATGATGGAGCAGGCCCTGCGGGCCTTTTTTGCCGCCGAACTCGAGCCCCATGTCGAAGATCTAGAGGAAGAGCGCGCCCTGCCCTTCCCCATCATGCGGAAGATGTTGGAAAGCTTCGGCATGGTCGACCTGATACGCAGCGGGCTGCGGAAGCGGGCCGACCGACTGCGCGCATCGGCGGATAACGGAGGCATCGCCCAGGCTGAGGCAGGCGACAACGAGGCCGACACGATCATGGGCGATCCGGGTGTAAGCGCCATGCTGGCCAAGGAGGCGAGCCGGATAAGTCCGGGATTTTTTTTATCCTTCGGCGCG
>JAWLBW010000091.1:0-2148 GCA_041687475.1 bacterium | reverse complement strand
ATGCCGAACAGCTCGAACGCTTCGCGATTCCGGTCATGACGCTGGAAAAAATCGGCTGCTGGGGGCTGACCGAACCCAACAGCGGCAGCGACGCCTTCGCCCTGCAGACCGTGGCCGTCGACAAGGGCGACCACTTCGTGCTCAACGGCGCGAAGACGTTCATCACCAACGCGCCGCACGCCGACCTGTTCGTGGTTTACGCCAAAATCGAGGGGGCGCGGCAAGATAAGTCACGCATTTATCCCTTCGTGCTCGAACGGGGCATGCAGGGGCTTACGACCTCGAAACCGATGAACAAGATGGGCATGCGTGGCTCGCCCACGGGCGAGATCTTTCTCGACGACGTGGTTGTACCGCGCGAGAACCTGCTCGGATCTATCGAAACAAGCAGCCGCGATCAGGCCAAGACCATTCTGGAAGGCGAACGCAGCGGCGCCCCCTTCATGGCACTGGGCATCATCGAACGGTGCCTCGACGACTGCCTTCGTTACGCCACGACCCGCAAGCAATTCGGTCGGCCCATAGCCGACTTCCAGCTCGTGCAGGCGCGTATCGCCAATATGTACGTGGAATACGAAAACGTGCGCAACCTGGCCTTCAAACAGATCTGGCTGCAGTCGCAGAAGACGGGCACGATGCGCGACGCCTGCGCAGCCAAGTTCTACTGCTCAGAGGCGGCGGTGCGTGTGGCCCTCGAGGCCGTACAGCTCATGGGGGGAAACGGCTACATGCGCGAATACGCCGTCGAACGCCTCATGCGTGATGCCGAGTTGCTGCGAATCGGCGGCGGCACCAGCGACATTCAGCTACTCAATATCGCCAAGGATCTATTCCGCGCCGAACTGGGCTACGAGACGAGTCTGGCGGGGGATTGAGGAGGGCGCAGATCGCAGATCCCAGATCCCAGATCGCAAATGGGATCAGGGATTTGGGATTGCGGATTATGGATTTCCGTCTTTGCTGATATCGACGATTTTGCCGTCGGGGTGAACCGACGATCCGCAGTGGGGGCAGAAACGTGCGTTGCCCGGCGGCATACGGCCACACGTCGGGCAATGCAGCGGCGCGGGGCCCGGACGACCCGCCTGCACGGGCGGCGGCAGCACGAGCACCAGTATCAGGGCCAGCACGGGCAGAAAGGCGGCCACCAGCGCCCAGACCCACCAGCGACGGCCCCGTTCGTTGGCGATAAAGGCGGTGAGCACGACGCTGGCCGCATGTAGAAGACCGAAACTGCGAAACATAGCTGGTTGCTGGTTGTCGGTTGTCGGTTGTCGGGGAAAATGCCCAGGTGGCGGTCAGAAGCTGGGTTCGGGTTCGGGCAGGCGCTTGCCCTGAATTCTTCCGCCTTCTACCCGAAGCTCATAGCGGGTCTGGTCGTCGCAGATTCGGGGCAGCGATTCGAGCACGCCCGTCTTCACGCTGAATTCGGCATAGTGACAGGGGCAGAGAATCAGGTCGCCCTCGAGATCGCCGCTCGACAGCATGCAGCCGGCGTGATTGCACCAATCATCGATGGCATGGTACTCGCCCTCGACATTGGCAATGAGCACGAACTCTTCGGCGCTCAGTTTCACGCCGCGGTGCTTGCCCGGAGCCAGATCGGCCGGGCCCAGGTCCTTCCATTCTTCTGACAAAACGCTGGTCTCCTCGGTTGCGGTAGTGGAATCGATCATTGTACCCGAGAATGGCCCCTCGGCCCCACCGACTGCGACTGCGGTAAACGGGAACGGGACGCTCATCCCAGGCCGAGCAGAAGCATGCCGAGAATGGGAATGGTGAGCCAGATGGTTGCCCCCAGCAGCACCCAAACGGTGGTTCGAATGAGGTAGCCGCGAATGCGAACGACAACCACGCGTTCGGCGAGATTGGTCACCCCGGCTTCGAGCGCCGGCAAAGTAAGCCGATCATCACTCCACACCTCGCCGATGAGAATGTCGACCACGCGGCGAAGCCCCGCCGTGACGAGGCGCGGTATCAGGCGAAGCACCGCGACTTCTTCCAGTCCGTATGCTTCGAGCTCGGCCTGAATGCTTTCATCGATTCGGCGCTCGAGTTGCGGTAGCTCGATCAGCACCTCGGAACCGGCTTCGCGGCGGAGGCGAGCCAACGCCTCTGCAAATAGCGCCGATGCCCACTTGCCGAGCG
>JAWLBW010000090.1:0-15226 GCA_041687475.1 bacterium | reverse complement strand
CCGAAATCGCAAGCATTCACCGCGGGGGCCCCCCGGGGGGCGCCCGCGCCGGCCATGTTGCGGCCATGCGTCGTCGTACGCGAACGATAAGCGGGCATGTCGAAGACTCCGAAACGTAAAGGGAAAGGGGCGACGCCATGAAACGTCGCCTCGAAAGGAAACCATTATACTGGGAACTAGCCGCTTCTGTCATTTCAACCCGTGTCCATCTCGTTGGACACGGGGAAGGCCGAACGGGGAGAGCGTGCGATGGGAACGGTCACTCATGATCGGCCGCTGAAGGGGAGAGCGTGCGCTGGGGTGCGCGGGAGTGACGTGCAGCACGGACGAACGCTGAAGGGAGAGCGGGGCGATGGGGTGAGCGGGAGATTCACGTAGCCGTCCCGCTCCCCTTCGCAAGCTCGCCCCATCTCCCCGTCAACGGTCCGCAGTTCAGGTCAGCATTCCTGTTCCTTGACGAACTTTTCCTGGGCCTTGGCGACCTTGTGGTAGGTCTTTTCCATCTCGCCGATGATGTACTTTTCGGCCAGGGTGCCCACGCCGAAAATCTTGACCTCGACCACACCTTCGATGATGCGGCGGCAGCGGTTGTCGCCGATGGGCTCGACCCGGAAGACGCCTTCGGTCTTCGACTTGTCGGCCAGCTTGTCGGGAATCGACTTCCACTGGAATTCCATGGGGCCGTCCTTGGGCACCTTCTGTTCTTCGATGTACCCCATGGTGTCGGCGCCCACGACCTTCTTGAGGGCGGCCGGCATGTCGAGGCGGGGCACCGTGCGAACGCGGCGGTGCAGAATGGTCGGCTCTTCGGTCACTTCGGCGTGGTACTCTTCCAGGTTGCCGCCTTCACGGATTACGGCTTCCATTTCGGGGGTAAACAACAGATTCCAGAAGTGCTTCGCCGGTACGTCAAGTTCGTCGACAATGTGGAATTTCATAGGGATAAGCTCTCTACCTGGGTTGAAAGGAACCATTCTAACATCAACGAAACTCCGTTGGGCAAACCTTTTTGCCCAACGTTGCGCTTTGCCCGGCCGAACGCCCGGTTCTGCGGCGTCGTTCATACTTTGCGCTCGCGCAAAGACGACCCGTCGAGCGAAAGATAAACTCGGCATATGACATCTGTCATTGCATTCCCCTTCAGGAAAGTTGACTTTTGGGGCTGCCGTATCTACAATGACCGATTAACTTTCAGCAGCTAACCCTACATCCCACCGGACGTATGTTTACAAGAATGAACACACTCCCGGTTCTGCGTCTCGCGGGCCTACTGGCAGCCGTCCTTCTTATGTCGGGCTGTGCCTCCGAGTCGGTTATGAACTGGCTTGTGGATGGATACAAGCAGTCGAGTCTCGATGTGAAGTCGACCGATCAAGGTCCCGACATCATGTCGCTGTACACGACCTTTACGTGGCTTTCGATCGTCATCTTCTTCATTGTCGAAGCGGTCCTGATTTACGCCGTCGTTCGCTTCCGCAAGAAGAAGGATCAGACCGGCGAACCCGAACAGGTTCACGGCAACACGCGCGTCGAAATCGCCTGGACGATTGCCCCCGCGCTGATCGTTCTCTTCATTGCCATTCCCACCATCAAGACCATCTTCAAACTGGCCGATATGCCCCAGGGCGATGATGTCGTGAAGGTTCGGGTCGTGGGTAAGCAGTGGTGGTGGCACTTCGAATATCCCGAACTGGGTATTCAGACCGCCAACGAGCTGCACCTGCCGGTGGGCCGTGCGGCTGCCTTCAACATCGAGTCCGACGACGTCATTCACTCGTTCTGGTTTCCCCAGATGGGTGGCAAGCGCGACGCAACGCCGGGCCATGTCAATTTCATGTACTTCACGCCCGCCGAGCCCGGCGAGTACCTCGGCGCCTGCGCCGAGTACTGCGGCACCTCGCACGCGAACATGCGCATGAAGCTCATCGTGCACGAAGAGGCCGACTTCCAGGCCTGGGTCGACCGGCAGAAGTCGGTGCCTGCGGCGGTTACCGCCGACGAGCACGCCGACGCCCGCGACGCGTTCATGTCGAACTGCGCAGCCTGTCACGCCGTGCGTGGCGTGGCTGAATTCGGCCGCATGGGGCCCGACCTGACTCACTTCGGTGACCGCACCCTGTTTGCGTCAGGCATGTTCCCTTCGACGACCGAAAATCTTACCAAATGGCTCGATGACCCGCAGGCAATGAAGCCCGGGGCGCTCATGCAGCTGCCTCAGGAGCTCGACGAAGAGACCATCAGGTCGCTTGTCGCCTTCCTGCAGGATCTGAAATAATTGAGGTCTCACATGTCATCACGCGAAGCTACCATGACCGGCACTACGGCCGGCCAGCATGCCCCGCACAATAATACGGGCCTCTGGAGCTGGATTACCACCGTCGATCACAAGCGGATCGGCATCATGTACGGTATTACCGCTCTGTTCTTCTTCTTCGTCGGCGGCCTGGAAGCGCTTTTGATTCGCTACCAGCTCATCACGCCGTTGAACGACGCCATCGGCGCCGACAACTTCAACGCGCTCTTCACGATGCACGCGACGACAATGATCTTTCTCGCGATCATGCCCTTGAGCGCGGCGTTCTTCAACTTCATGGTGCCGTTGCAGATCGGCGCCCGTGACGTTGCCTTTCCGCGGCTGAACTCATTCAGCTTCTGGGTGTTTCTGTTCGGCGGCATCTTCATCAACGTCAGCTTCCTGGTGGGCGCACCCCCCGACGGCGGCTGGTTCGGTTATGCGCCGCTGTCGGGCAAGATGTATTCGCCCGGCATGAACATGGACTTCTGGAACCTGGGCCTGCAGATCGTGGGGCTGGCGTCGCTGGTTGCGAGCTTCAACTTCATCGTGACCATCTTCAACATGCGGGCCCCCGGCATGAGCATGATGCGCATGCCCGTGTTCACGTGGATGACGCTGGTCGTGCAGTTCCTGCTCGCCCTGTCGCTGCCGCTCATCACGGTCGGCCTGCTGTTTCTCATGTTCGACCGTTCCTTCGGCACCAACTTCTACGTGGTGGCGCAGGGTGGTGACCCGCTGCTTTGGCAGCACCTGTTCTGGCTCTTCGGTCACCCCGAAGTGTACATTCTGATTCTGCCGGCCTTCGGTATCGTTTCGGAAGTGCTGCCGACGTTCTCGCGCAAGCCGCTGTTCGGCGCGCCCTTCGTCATTTTCTCCGGTATCGCCATCGGCGTGCTCGGCTTCGGCGTGTGGAGCCACCACATGTTCGCCTCGGGCATGGGCCCGGTTGCCGATTCGGCCTTTGCCGCGGCCACCATGCTCATCGCCATTCCGACCGGCGTGAAGATCTTCAACTGGCTGGCCACCGTCTGGGGCGGTCACATCGAGCTGAAGACGCCCATGTACTTCGCCCTCGGTTTCGTGGCGCTCTTCACCATCGGTGGCCTGAGCGGCGTCATGCACGCCTCGCCCCCCATCGACCTGCAGCAGACCGACACCTACTTCATCGTTGCGCACATTCACTACGTGCTCTTCGGCGGCGCCGTGTTCGGCCTCTTCTGCGGTATTTACTACTGGTTCCCGAAAATCTTCGGCCGCATGATGGACGAAACGCTCGGTAAGTGGCACTTCTGGACGATGCTCATCTCCATGAACCTGACCTTCTTCCCGATGCACTTCCTCGGCATTCACGGCATGCCGCGCCGTATCTACACCTACGACCAGGGACTCGGCTTCGACCTCTGGAACCTGGTGTCGACCATCGGATCGTTCATGCTGGGCGCCAGCATGCTGATTTTCGTCTACAACGCCATCAAGTCGGCCAAGAGCGGCGAGAAGGCGGGTAACGACCCCTGGGATGCGGCCACCCTCGAGTGGGCCATTCCGTCGCCCCCGCCCGAGTACAACTTCGCGCAGCTGCCGCACGTGACCAGCATGCGGCCTCTGTGGGACGCCAAGTACGGCAGCCACGACGCTCCGGCCGACTCGTCGCTCGACGTGACGGTTGCCGGCAAGCACGTGGCCGATCTCGACCTGGTCACCCACGTGAACCAGATGAGCGACGAGCCCATTCACATGCCCAACCCGTCGTACTGGCCCATCGTGACGGCTGCCGGACCGACCATCATGGCGACCGGCGTGCTGCTCGGCTGGTGGCTGATCGTGGCGGGCGCGCTGGTAACTGTCTTCGGCGCCTTCAAATGGGCCTTCGAACCTGCCGAATAACGAGGAGTTGAATAGATATCATGTCTAACGCAGTTGAATCCCATTCGGGCGGTCACCACACCAGTCTCGGTGTCGACAACCGCAAGCTCGCGTGGTGGACAATCATCGGCTCCGAGTGCATGCTGTTCGGAGCCCTGATCAGCACCTATCTGGTTTACCGCGGCAAGAGCCTCGTGGGCCCGCTTCCGCATACGGAGTGGACTTCGCCGAGCGGCGAAGTCTTCCCCGCCATTCTCGACATTCCGCTCACGTCGGCGAGCACCTTCGTTCTGCTCATGAGCTCGCTGGCCATGGTGCTCGCGCTGGCCTTCGTGCAGCGCGGAGACAGGAAGCAGGGCACCCTGTGGCTGTTTGCCACGGCTTTCATGGGCGCCATCTTCCTGGGTTTCCAGGCCTATGAATTCTACAGCTTCGTGCAGCACGGTCTCGGCCTCGGCACCAATCTGTTTTCGGCCTCGTTTTACGTGCTTACCGGGTTTCACGGCGCGCACGTGACCGTCGGCGTCATCTGGCTGACCACGCTCGGTATTCTCGGGCTGCGTGGCAAGCTGTCGCCGCAGAAGGCCATCAATGTCGAAACCGCCGGCCTGTACTGGCACTTCGTCGACGTTGTGTGGATTATCATTTTCACGCTCGTCTATCTCATTCCGCACTGAGGTACTTGTCATGGCAGAACAAACCCATGGTTCGGACCAGCACGAAGAACACGCCTCGATCAAGACCTACCTGGTCATCGGCCTCATTCTGACGATCATTACGGTCGTCGAGGTCGCCACCTACTACGATCCGCTCGAGTCGATGCTCGGTTCGTGGCTCGTGCCGTCGCTGATCATCATGTCGGCCGCGAAGTTCTTCATTGTCGTGGGCTTCTTCATGCACCTGAAGTACGACGACCGCATCTTCCGTCGCATGTTTCTCGGCCCCCTGGCCGGTGCATTCCTCATCATGCTCAGCCTGATTTTCCTCTTCGGATATCACTCCTTCTGAGGGAAGGGCGGCATCGACGGATACATGAATCAGACCGGGGGAAGAGTTCCCCCGGTTTTTTTATGCGCGCTACCCTGGCACGCACATCAGCCGATGCGGTTCCGCCGCTTTATGGGCGGCCGCGAAGAGAATTTGCGTGTGTGATTCTGGTACAATGGTTCGTTTAACGTCAAAGGGCACGGAACATGTCGACTCTTACGCCGCAGGCGCAGGCAGATACATCGGTACGCCATCTTGATGTGATTCGCAGACTGGCGTGGGCACTGGCTGCAGCCACCTTTTCGCTCATGGTTCTCGGAGCAACGGTGCGCGTCATGGATGCGGGGCTTGCCTGCCCCGATTGGCCCTTGTGCCATGGTCAATGGTTTCCGCCGTTCGACCCGGTGCTGTCCGATGACGGCCTGGGGCCGATTCCTACCCCCGCGCAGATGAACGCCGAGTGGTACCATCGCCTGCTTGCGGCCATGGTGTCCTTCGGCCTGCTCGCGTTGGCGCCGCTTGCGGTGCGCAGTCGGAGCCGGCGCATCAGGAACCTTACCGTCGTTTCGGGGGCGCTGTTGTTCACCCAGGTTCTTCTGGGCGCCGCGACCGTTCTTCTGGGCAACATTCACTATTCGGTGGCCATTCACCTGGCCTTCGCCACGGCGTTTCTGCTCACGCTCATCTACATTGCGCGGGCGGCGAGTCCGGCGCGATCGGAAGGAGACGACAGGCAGGAGGTGGCTCGTCCGCCGAAACTCGTCGGCTTCAATCAGGCGGCTCTCGTCTTGCTGTTCGCCCAGCTCATGGTCGGCGCGGCCATTGCAACGACGCCCGGAGCCGATCTGGTGTGCCCGTCGTTTCCCCATTGCGGCCGGCCCGACTATGACGGCGTCGGGGCGCTGGTGCACCTGCAGATGACGCATCGCGTACTTGGGCTCGCCTTTCTGGCTGCGAGCGGCATTGCCATCTGGCTTGCCCGCGGCGTTCGGGGCGAACGTCGTTGGGCCATGCTTGTCGCCGGGTTGACAACCGCGCAGGTGGTTATCGGTGTCTTCAATGTCTACCTGCACGTGCCTCACGCGCTTTCGGTCACCCATCTGGGCGTAGCCGTTCTGATTTTCGTGTCTCTTTTCAACTGGACGGTTCGTATTCGACCCGTCGCTGCCGGTGAGTAAGATGGCTGTAGCACAGGCCGATACGGAAGGGCGCCCGGTTCTTGCCGTAGCCCGCGACTTCTACGAACTGACGAAGCCGCGCATCATTGCGCTGCTGCTCGTGACAACCTACGCGACCATGCTGGTCGCGGCCGGTGAAGCGCCGCCCCTCGATCTCATCTTCCTGACGCTGCTGGGCGGCGCGCTTACCTCGGGTTCGGCAAACGCCATCAACATGGTGTACGACCGCGACATCGACGCCGTCATGCGCCGCACGCGCTGGCGTCCGCTGCCGAGCGGTCGGCTTTCGCCGCGCACGGCCCTGGCGTTTGCGTTGACGCTCGGCTTCATCGGCACCGTCGAGCTCTGGGTATACGTCAACCCGCTGTCGGCGCTGCTTGCGCTCTCGGGCAACCTGTTCTACGTCTTCATCTACACCATGTGGCTGAAGCGCCGCTCGGTACAGAACATCGTCATCGGCGGCGCCGCCGGCGCGGTTCCGCCCCTGGTGGGCTGGGCCGCCGTAACCGGCGAGGTGAACGCCGCAGCCGTGGCGCTCTTCATGATTATCTTCCTGTGGACGCCGCCGCATTTCTGGGCGCTGGCATTCTACAAGAACGACGACTATCGTGCGGCCGGCGTGCCCATGCTACCCGTCGTGCACGGCGAAGACGCGACGGTACGTCAGATTCTGATTTACACCGGTCTGCTCGTGGCCTCATCGGTCGTATTTGCCGTCTTTCACCCCATGACCTTGTTTTATGTCATTGCGGCGCTCGTTACCGGGGGCATCTTTACCTGGTTTGCGGTTAAGCTGGCCCGTGAGCGTTCGGTACAGGCCGCCAAGCAACTGTTTGCCTACAGCATCGTGTACCTGGGGCTGATATTCGGGGCCCTGGTGGTCGACCGGGTCATCATGAACGAATTTCTCGATCCGGTAATCGCGGTACCCTCGGCAGGCGACCTGCAGCCGCCCGCCTGGAATGACGGCGCCGACCACGTGCATTGACGCCTCAGGCGCCTTCGTATTCGGCGGCGCCGGTCGTTGAATGCAGGGGTTGCTCGTACAGGGCGCCGTTCAGGCTGCCGAACACCATGTGTACGAGCGCCAGCATGATGACGTCGTCGAAGCCGTAGGCGACCGCAAAAAAGCCCGGGGCTTCGACAGCCGTGCCGATGCCGGGGTGCACGACGTCGAGCACGCCCAGCAGCAGGCCGATAACGAGGAATTGCGCGAGGCCGATACCCACTCCGAGCAACGGACCGGCGCGGCGCAGCCGCTCGAAGATGATGCCGTAGGCAAGACCGATGAGGCCGCCGAAAAACAGGTGCAGGGTTTCGCCGATGAACCAGGCGTTCATGTCGGGTCGGGTCGCGAAGGTGCCCCAGAGCATGGAAAAGTTCAGCTCGGTTACCCCCAGCAGCCTGCCGAGCGCAAGCAGCCCCGTGATGACCAGCGCGGCGAACATGCCGCCGAAGAATGCGCGGTTGGCTTTCATGTAGCAAGAATAGATCGGTCGGCTTCCGTCAGGCGACACCGGCCGCTCTCTCGTTCAAGTATCAGCCCCCTTGCGACCGTCATGCACATCGTACTCTTCGAGCCCGAAATTCCCCCCAATACCGGCAACATCGCGCGCCTGTGCGCGGGCACCCGCACCCGGCTGCACCTTGTGGGCCGTCTCGGGTTCGAACTTACCGACCGCTACCTGAAACGGGCCGGGCTCGACTATTGGGAGCACGTCGACTGGGAGCACGTCGCCGATATGCAGAACCTGAAGGACCGCTTTCGGCAAAGCCGCTTCTTGTACTTCACCACCAAATCGAACGTACCGTACACGCGCATCGACTTTCGCGACGACGACTTTCTGGTCTTCGGCCCTGAATCGCGGGGCTTGCCCGAAGACATGCTTGCCGCCAATACCGACGCCTGTTACACCATTCCCATGCCGGGGCCGATTCGCAGCCTGAACCTGAGCACCGCCGTGGGCATTGTGGTATACGAAGGACTGCGCCAGCTGAGCGACGGATTCGCCTGCCATCGACCTAGGTAAAAATACTGTACCATGGGAGTCGGGCTGGTATGATGTAAGCCATTTTCGTTACTTTTCTTCCCAGTCATGGCTCCGGGGTTATTGAATGAATGCAGGCATCTGTGTCATTCAGGGGAATCGCTACACCTACATCGACCCACGTATTGCGGCCGTTTTCGGCGACAGTGATCTCACGTCCTTGGCGGCCCGGGCGCACCCGGGCGATCGCGAGCGGGTACTGGCTTTCGAATCGGCCGACGTCGGCGCCGACGGGCTCGACTGCACCTTCAGGGTGATTACCCGCACCGGCGCCGAACGCGTTGTCGAGGCTCGCAAGGTCTGCACCGACCCGGCCGGACCCACCTGGCTCCTTTCGTTCTCGGACATTACCGACTCACCCCAGTCGGTTTCCGTCGCTCCCGAGGGTAACGAGCTTGCCGACGGGCGCTTTCGCCGCCTCGTCGAGTACACGAAGGTGGGCATTTACGTTCTGCAGGACGGAATCTGCGTCTTCGCCAACCCCCATGCCGCCGCCATCATCGGCCGCACGCCCGACGAAATGATCGGCATGGGCATTCAAGACGTCATCGCACCCGAAGAACGCGACCGGGTACGCGAGCATGTCAGCCGACGCCAGGCCGGCGAATCCGACTACCTGCAGTTTCGCACCCGCATGCTGCGAAAAGACGGCTCGGTGGTCGACGTCGACTCCTGGGGCATGCGCCATGAGTACCAGGGAAAGCCGGCCACGCTCGGGGCCATGATCGACATTACCGAACAGCTGAAGCAGGAAGAAAACAACGCCCAGTCGCTTTCGCTGCTCCAGGCCACCCTCGATGCGACCAGCGACGGCATTCTCGCCGTCGACCTGCTCGGTAACATCACCGCCTACAATGAAGCGTTCATTTCCATTTTTCAGATTGAGACCGGCCGGCTGCAGAAGGGCATGCACTTTTCGAAGCTGGGCTTTCTCGTCGAGGGATTGAAGGATGGCCGGGCCTTCGAGGAGCAGGAACGCAAGATAGTCACGCTGCCCGAGTATGAGGGTACCGATGTTCTGCGCTTCGCCAACGGGCAGGTCATCGAGCGCCATACCTCGCCCCAGCGTATCGGCGACCGTATCGTCGGCCGCATCTGGAGCTTTCGCGACGTTACCGAGCAGGAGCTCTCGTTGCAGGCAATGATTGAGAGCGAGGCCAGGTACCGTCGCATCGTCGAGGTCGCGCTCGAGGGTATCTGGCTCATCGACGCCGAAGGCAGAACCACCTTCGTCAACGATCGCATGGCCGCCATGCTCGGCTACGAGCGTGCCGAAATAATGGGGCGCCGGGTCTGGGACTTCTTCGACAAAGAAGGGCGCCGCGACGCCGAGGCCAACTTCGAGCGGGCGCGGCGGGGCATTGCCGAACAACTCGACTTCCGGTTTCTGCGCAGGGACGGTACCTCGGTGTGGACGCAGCTTTCGTCTGCGCCCATCTTCACGCCCGACGGCAGGTACGACGGCGCCCTCGCCATGGTCATCGACATTACCGAACGCCGCCGTGCCGAAGAAGAGCTGCGCGAAAGCGAGCGTAAATATCGCCGCATCGTCGAAACGGCGCGCGAAGGCATCTGGTTGATGGACCCCGAGCGCCGCACCACCTTCGTCAACAGCCGCATGGCCGAAATGCTCGGGTACACCCGCGACGAGCTGCTCGGCCGCCCGGTCTTCGACTTCATGGACGATGAAGGGCGGCGCATCATGCAGGAGAACATGGGCCGATCGCGGGAAGCAAAGCCGCTGCCGAAGGAGTTTCGGTTTCTGCGTAAGGACGGCGGCTATCTGTGGACGGTCTTTTCGGCCAATCAGATTTACGACGAGAAGGGCAGGTACGTCGGTTCGCTGGCCATGTTCACCGACGCCACCGACCTTCGCCGCACGCAGGACGAACTGCGCGCCGCCGAGAAAAAGTTCCGCACCCTGGTCGAACAGTCGGTGGTCGGTATTTTCATCGTGCAGAACGGGCGGGTGCCCTACGTAAACCCGCGTTTTGCCGAAATCGCCGGCTACTCGCTCGACGAGGTCGAGCACGAGTCGCTGCCGGTTACGCGGCTCGTTCCCGAAAAACCGCCCGAGTTTACCTGGGACTCGGTCGAGCAGAATGTCGTTGATTCGGGCGAAAGCATTCATTACGTGACGCCGCTGCAGCGCCGAGACGGCACCCGCGCGGTCGTCGAAGTGCACATGGCGCCTTCGGAGTACAACGGCCGCCCCTGCGTCATGGGTACGCTGCTCGACATTACCGTGCAGACCGAAGCGGCCGAAGCGCTGCAGGAAAGCCAACGCACCATCTCGACGCTCATGGCCAATGTGCCCGGCATGGTGTATCGCTGCCGCAACGACGCCCGGTGGACCATGGAGTTCGTGAGCGAAGGCGCCTTCGATATGTGCGGCTACAGCCCCGATGACCTGCTGGGAGAAAGCGGCGTGTCGTTCGCCGACTTCATGCACCCTGAAGATTACCCCCGTGTCTTCGGCGAAATCGGCTCGGCCGTCGAAGCCCGTACGAACTTTCAGGTAAGCTACCGGGTCATAACCCGCGGCGGCGAAGAACGGTGGTTCTGGGAACAGGGCAGGGGGGTCTACGACGACGACGGCAACGTGCGCGCCATTGAAGGCGTGGTAACCGACATTACCGCCCGCATGGTGGCCGAGATTGAACGCGCCAGGGGCGAAGAGCAGCTGCGCCTTGCGCTTTCGGCGTCGCAGATGGGCCTGTGGGACTGGGACCTCGACGCGAATCAATTTTCGTGGACGGAAGAAACCGGAAACATGATCGAGCTGCATACCGGCGAGGACGTCAATTACGAAATGCTGCTGGGCTTTCTGCACGCCGACGACCGTACGCGCATCGACGCCGCCGTCAGCAGAACGATTCTCGACGATGCCCCGTTCGACCACGATTTCCGCTTCATGTTGCCCGACGAGGGCATGCGCTGGTTTCGCACGATTGCCAAGGTCTTTCGCGCACCCGACGGTCGCCCCCTGCACATGATGGGCAACATCATCGACGTAACCGCTCAGAAGGAGGCCGAAGAAGAACTGCGCGCGGCCAAGGAAAAGGCCGAGCAGGCAAACCGGTTCAAGAACTCGATTCTCGCCAACATGAGCCACGAAATTCGCACGCCCATGACGGCCATCATCGGCTTTTCGGAGCTGCTTGTGCGCGAGCTGCCCGAAGGCACGCACAAGCGACATGCCGACATCGTGCACAACGGCGCCCGGCGGCTGCTGCACCTGCTGAACAGCATCATCGATCTCGGACGTATTGAAGCCAATCGCTTCGAAATGCGCATAACCCCGCACCCTCTCGAAGAGACGCTCGAAAACGTCGCGCGACTCATGGCGGTGCTGGCCGAGCGTAAGCGACTCGATCTGCGGGTGTCCATCGAGCCGGGTCTGCGCGTGGCGACCGACAGTCGTGCCGAAGAGCAGGTGTTCACCAACATCGTGAACAACGCCATTCACTTTACCCAGCACGGTTCGGTCACGATTACCGCGGCGCGAGAGTTCGTCGACGGCAAGGAGCGGGCAGTCGTTCGGGTGCGCGATACCGGCATCGGCATCGGGCCCGAGTTCCTGCCCTACATTTTCGAAGAATTCCGCCAGGAATCGGAAGGTTTTTCACGCAAGAGCGAAGGCAGCGGCCTGGGCCTTTCCATCACGAGGCGCCTGCTCGACCGCATGGGCGGTACGATTGCCATCGAAAGTCGGAAGGGCGACGGTACGCTGGTGACCATATCATTGCCGCTCGACACCGGCGAAACGACCGCGACGGATGCCGAAGCGGCCAGGCCACATGCAGCCGCCCCGTTTCCGGCGGGGGGAAAAGCCCTCGACGTGCTTCTCATCGAAGACGATGAAGCCTGCGCCATGCTGGTGCAGGCCACCCTGAGCGCCCATCACCACGTAACGCACGTCGCGACCGCCGAAGAAGGACTCGACCTCGCACGCACCGGCCGCTACGACGCCGTGCTGATGGACATTCACATCAAGCAGGGCCGGCTCGACGGGGTGCGGGCGCTGCATCGCCTGCGGCGCATACCCGGATACGAGCAGACGCCGGTCTTCGCCCTGACCGCCTACGCCATGGCCGGCGACCGTGAGCGACTGCTGGCCGAAGGCTTTACCGACTACTTCTCGAAGCCGTTCGAACCCGGCGCCGTGATGGCGGCATTGCGCTCGGTCGAAGCTGGGCGAACCTCGGTTTTGCGGGCGGGCGGCGGGTCCATCGGGCGACCGTCGGCCACCGACAGCGGCTCGTGAGCCACGATCCAGTCGAGCACCAGGGGTACGATCTCACGATTGGCCTCACGGCCGAAGACCAGATCGATATGACCGTAATCGTGGCTGAAGCCGGTCTCGCGGCCGGCCTCGACATAACGTGTGTTCTTGCCGGGCATCAGCTCCCAGGCGTACCGCGCGTCTTCGGGCCGTACGATACGGTCGCCTGAACCGGCAATGACCTGAATGGGCAGGTCAATGGTGCGAAGGCGCGCCTGATAATCGATGCGCCGGTCGAACGAGCGAAAGCAGTCGTTGCGCACCCAGTCGCCGAACTGCCGCAGCAGCGGCGCCGGCAGGTGATGCACGGCATTGTAGGCCACCCGCTTGATGAAACCGAAGTCGACATTGTCGGGGTTCATCTGCGAGCGCACGAAGTCTGACTTCCGCACCAGGGGAAGGAAGGGCACGATGAGATGAATGGCCGTGCGTAACGGCACGAAGGCCAGGTAGTCGAGCATCCACATGAGCTTGAGGCTGCCCTCGAAATGCCGCGCGCTTGAAAACCGTACCGGCGAACCCAGGGTTACCCCCGAGCGTATGTGGTCGTGCCCCGCCCCCAGGTAGGCGTAGAGCAGCATTCCCCCCATGGAGTGACCGACCCAGTGCAGCTTTTCGGCGCCTGTGCGCGCCCTGATGTGGGCCACGGCCGCAGGCACGTCGAAGTCGGCGTAATCGTCGAAGCACCAGTTCCACTTCCGGGGCGGAACCGACATGCCCGCGCCCCGCAGGTCGACGACCCAGGCATCGAAACCGTCGCGGGCGAAGCGCCGCGCCCAGCTGTAGGTGTCGTCGAAGTCGAGGTTGTACTTGCTCGCCCCGAGACCGTGCACGAAAATGACCGGCTCATGGCGCCGCACGTCGCCCTTCGGACGATAGCGGTAAAGGGCCAGGCGAGCCCCATCGCCCGTGGTTACGAAGTGAATTTCGTCCGACGCATCCTGCTCGTGGAAGCTGCGCCGCAGCCAGGCCCCATAGACCGTCCACGACACGATGACGAATGCAAGAACGAGCAAGAAAAACAGCCACATGACGAAAACCCTCCGCCCGTTCACTATAGCGAACGCGTGGCATGGGCGCACGGGGCGACCGTGCTGCACGGTTGACCGTCGAGGGGGCGCGACGTTCAGCACGGCTGAACGGTTCGAGGCAGAGAAGGGGAGAGTATGCCGAACGGCCGACCGCTTGTGGATGTCGGATTGAGGATTATGGATTGAGGATTGAAGGTATGCCGTATACAATAAGCCCTTTATCCGTTATCCGTGAAACCATGACCGCCTCGAATCGCCTGATTGTCGCCATCGACGGACCGGCCGGCGCCGGCAAAAGCACCATCGCCCGCATGCTCGCCGAAGCCCTGGGCATTCCCTACCTGAACACGGGGGCCATGTACCGGGCGCTCGGCCTGTACGGGCTCGAAAACGACATTCCCCTCGAAGAAGCGCCGCTGGTCGAAGCCCTGGGTACGTGCGCACTCGACCTGCGCTACGACGGACAGGCGACCCGGGTGCTGCTCGGCGAACGCGACGTGACCGACGCTGTGCGCCGTGACGAAGTCGGCGAGCGGGCCAGCCGTCTTTCCGTCTTTTCCCTGGTCAGGGCCGAAATGGTGCGTCGCCAGCAGGAGCTCGGACGTCGCACCGGAGGCGTCATCGAAGGCCGCGACATCGGCACCGTCGTCTTTCCCGACGCGCCCTGCAAATTTTTCGTGACCGCCTCGGTCGAAGAGCGGGCGGCCCGCCGCTACCGCGAACTCACCGGACTGGGCCACCCGGCCGACCTGGCCCGCATACAGGAAGACGTCGAGGCGCGCGATCGCCGTGACGCCGAGCGTGAGACAGCCCCTTTACGCATTGCGCCCGGCGCCGTCGTCATCGATACGACAGGGAAAGATACTGGCGCTGTCCTTGCCCTCTTGTTACAATATATCGATACGCTGAAGTAGAAGCGTGACGGCGCACAGGTGCCGGAACGACTCCCGCGGCCGCCGCACGGCAGCTGGGGGAGCTCGTGTATTTTTTGTTTTTTTTGGAGGGTTCCGGCCGGGCTCGGTCGCGGGTTCCTCACACTTTTAACCTTTAAACCTTTCCCGTCGGCTTCTCCGACGGCAAGTTGAGTACATGGCAGAAGCAACGTTTGCAGAGCTCTTTGAGCAGGTGACCGCGCTGCCGGAAGAAGGCAGCATCGTCCACGGCCGTATCGTGCGCATTCAGGGCGACTACGTGATGGTCGACATCGGCTCGAAGAGCGAGGGCATGATTCCCATGTCCGAGTTCTCGCGAGGCGGCGACGCTCCCGAGATGAATATCGGCGACGAAGTCGAAGTCCTTTTCGAAAAGGGCGAAGATGAAAACGGCTCGGTCGTTCTGAGCAAGGAAAAGGCCGACCGTCTGCGCGTCTGGGACAAGATCAGCCAGATTGCCGAAGACGACGGTACGATCGAAGGCCGCATCCTGGGCCGCGTCAAGGGTGGTCTCGCCGTCGACATCGGCGTCAAGGCCTTCCTGCCGGGTTCGCAGATCGACCTGCGTCCGGTTCGCGACCTCGACGCCCTCATCGGCCAGAAGTT
>JAWLBW010000089.1:0-15348 GCA_041687475.1 bacterium | reverse complement strand
GCCTCGAAGGCGCAGCGCGAACTCGGCCTCGAGCCCAGCCCCATTGAAACCGCTATTGAGCGCGCCATCAGCTGGTTTGCGGCACACGGCTATGTTACAAATAAGGACGTGAAAGCCCGCCCCTGGCCCGAGGTGCTTGCCGAGGCCGAGGCGCGACGCGATATCGCTCCGGTACGAAAATCCACGAAAACGCGCGCTACGGGCACCCGCCGACGCGCCGTGAAGGTCTGAGCTTTCCGGTACGCCGGGTTTCCGCTATCCGGCGCCGACAGGAAAGTCGACCTGCATGATTTCAGCCCGCTATCGAGGGGTCGCCCTGGCGACCCTGTTCCTCTCGTCTCTTTCATGTACCGCCCATTCGCCCGGTGTGCGTACGGATGCGCGCGAACCGGCTGTGGCCTGCGCTCCGGCGCGTTCAGCCGTTCCCGCAAAGCCCGTTGAACCGAGCGCCGCCGCGTACGCCGCCGACGTAGCCTTCCTCGCCCACCCGGCCCTGCAGGGAAGGGGGCTGGGCACCGCGGGCATCGACCGGGCGGCCGATTGGCTCGAGCAACAGTTTGCGCAGGTCGGTCTGCAACCCGGCTTTCGCGACGGCTATTCACGGACTTTCACCGCCATGGTGGGGGCGCGGGCGGGCAAGCGATCGTCGCTGCAGGTGGGCGATTTCGCCCTCACGAACAACAAACAGTTTCGCGTGTTCGGTCTCTCGTCGCCCGGCGCGGTAACGGCGCCCGTGGTATTCGCCGGCTACGGCATTTCGGCGCCCGAGTACGGTTACGACGACTACGCCGGCGTCGATGTGCGGGGAAAGTACGTGCTTCTCCTGCGCTACGAACCCGTGCAGGGCGACAAGTTCGAGGGCAAGGAGTGGAGCGAGTACGCCACCTTCCGCTACAAGATCTTCAACGCCCGGCTGCACGGCGCGGCGGGCGTGCTGCTGGTGAACGGTCCCAAGGACAAGCCGGGCGATCTCGGCGACGAGCTGGTGCCCGTGCAGAGCGATCCGCTTGCCGGGGCGGGCTTCGGCATACCCATGTTCCATGTCGCCCGCAGCGCCGTCGCGCCCCTGCTCGCACGGAATGGACTCGACCTGATGGCCTTCCAGCGCACGGTCGACGCCACGTTGGAACCTGCGTCGCGTCTTCTCGACTTCTCGGTCGGCGGAACGGCCGACATTCGCCGCCTCTCGTTCCCTGTGCGCAATGTGGCCGGCTACCTGCCCGGCAAGGACGAATCGCGGGTGGTCGTCATCGGCGCCCACTACGATCACCTCGGCTTCGGCGGACCCTACAAAGTAACCGGACCCACCGAACGCATTCACCACGGCGCCGACGACAACGCCAGCGGCACGGCGGCCATCGTCGCCCTGGCCCGCTATTATGCGACACTTGGAGAGCGTCCCCCGGTATCGCTGCTGTTCGTGGCCTTTTCGGGCGAGGAATCGGGGCTCGTGGGCTCGACCCGCTTCGTGCAGCAACTGCCCATCGCGCGCACACGCATCGCGGCCATGCTGAATCTCGACATGATCGGACGCATGACGAACCAGCGCCTGCAGATATTCGGCACCGGCTCGGCGCTGGAATTTCCGACCCTGGTAACGGCGGCAATTCCGACCGGCATCGAAGCGCAGTACCATCCGGCCGGCTTCGGCCCCAGCGACCATGCGCCCTTCTACGGCAGCGGCATACCCGTGCTGCACTTCTGGACGGGTTCGCACAAGGAATACCACACGCCCGCCGACAAGCCCGAGCTGCTTAATGTGGAAGGCGCGCTGGCCGTCATCGACACGGTGCGCGGCGTCGTCACGGGTATTTCGGCGATGGAAAGGCTGACGTATCAGGGCCCTCCGCGTCCCCAGGTTCTCTACGCCGCTGCCGAAGGCGGAAGCTCCGGTGAAGCCTTTCTCGGCCTCGCCCCCAGCTTCACGGCCAACTTCGCGGGCGTGCTGGTCGCCTCGTTGGTGCCCGGCAGTCCGGCCGCCGCGGTTCTCGAACCCGGCGACCAGGTGCTCACGCTCGACGGCCACCGCGTGCTCAACTTCTACGAACTCAGCTACCGACTGCGACGGCTGCAGCCTGGCGACGACGTGCTGATCGGCTACGCGCGGGGTGGAAAGCTGTACGAGGCCCGCATACGGCTGGCCGGCAGGCCGTAGGGGCTTTGCGTACCGGGACGGACTGGGCGTCCCGAGCCTCTTCGGGCCGGCGATTAGTCAAAACCGGACGATCCGTTCGGGCTGAGCATGTCGAGTTGAGTCTGGGGTCGGGGTCGGACCAGCGCAAGCTGCTGATATTATGGAGTTTCGCTCTGTGTGGCCCGCCGCGCAGAGGCTTAGAAGACTGGTTTGGGGCCGAAATTCAGCCGAATAAGCAGCGGCCACTCCTAGTGCCTTCGCTTAAATGGCCCTTTTCGGACTCAAAATGGTCGGTTTAAGCGGAATTATTGCGGCTGAAAGAGGGGAAAGTCGCCTGTTTTCAGTTGGTTGGCCAGGTCCGACCCCCGGGGCCTGATACAGCAACGACGCCATCAGCCACTTGGTTCCCGACAGGCGCGAGAGCACCGCCTGGGCCTCGTCGCACGTAAACACGACCGGAAGGCGCTGGGGCCGCTTTGCCGGGGGAAACATTCAGCTCGTCTTCCAACGGCTTCCCCAACACATGGGGGTAGAGAAAGAGCAGGGCGGCCAGGGCCTGATTCCGGGTGGAATCCGGGACCTGCTGCTCCGAGGCCAGGTATGCCGGAAACGCCTCGACCTCGGCACGCCCCCATATCTCCGGGGTGGCGCTTTCCGTGGAAGATGATATATCGCCGCGCCCAATGCAGGCAGGCCTGCTCCGTGCGATAACTCAGGTGGCGTACGCGCAACTGATCGCGCATGCGGTCGAGTAGCTTCGGCTTGCCTTCCATATGGCCCTGCGGTATAAACAGGTTAACGGATCATGCCGTCTGACACCCGGCCGTTCGCAGGATATACCCGAACAAAACCGGAACGAAAGGGGGGTTAGGGCTGCAGGTCTGCATTTTTTAAGACGGCGTTTCGGTTGTGGAATAGGATGTTAGGCGGCTCACCTTTGTCGCACATGAACGCAAATCAAAAACTCTACAGGCGTTTTGCGAGGCTAATTTCGCCACGCAACAAGAACTCTGTCCGGCCGCTTTATCGTCTATTTCAAGCCGCCGTTTTGGCTGTACTGTTGGTGTTCGTAGTCAATCTCCTTGCTATTGGTAGGAGCAACTATGGCGAATGGGGAGACTTCTTTGGCGGTGTTCTCAATCCACTCCTGACCTTTCTAACGTTCATGGGCTTGCTGGTGACGATAGTCATTCAGCAAACCGAATTACGCGAATCTCGCGTTGAGCTAAAGCGTTCAGCGGACGCACTCCGAGCGCAAAGCGATAGCCTTAAGAGGCAGAATTTTGAATCAACGTTCTTTCAGATGTTGACCATCCACAACGGGATAGTTAACTCGATTGATCTTGTGAAGGATGGGACCGTAACCAGGGGGGGTGATTGCTTTAACGCCTTCTACACCCGATTCAACAAGATCTATCGGGAAAACAAGACTAAGGCCAATGGAAAGCACAGTGAAGAATCTGTTGTCCGTTTGTCATATGACCTCTTCTGGAAGGATCACCAAACTGAACTCGGGCATTACTATCGTTACCTCTACAACATTGTGCGGTTCGTCAAAGAGGAAGACTATGTTTGTGGTCCTTATCTTCGGCTAATTAGAGCGCAATTATCAGATCAAGAACTGCTTTTGTTGTTTTACAACTGCATATCCAAGAACGGTGGCAACTTCACTACCCTTGTTGAGGAGTTTTCGCTGCTGGACAACTTGCCAAGAGTTCGCCTGCTACATAAATCGCATGAGGCGATGCTGAAATCAACTGCTTTTGGCGTTGTATGAAAAGCCCAACACATCATTCCAACGTTCTGCGCGAGAAGCCGCGCAGGCCGGTGGTTTCAGACGTTAGGCCTTAGCTTGTTCCTGCCCAGAATCCTTTAAACTTTCTCGCCGGCTACCAATCTCGTTGATTTCGAAACCCTTTCAGCTTAGAGGCGCGCTTGCGAATAGCGGAAAAAAAGCAACCTCCTTGCCAATTCTCACAATCAGCGCTGGAGTCCTGCAAGCCTTTGAGCTTGAACCCTACTTCAATAACGATTCCGCTTCGATGTCCTGTTTCGAAGCAGCATCCCGACTTTGGGATGCTGTGAAGGCAAAGGACAAGGCGAAAGCCGCAGCCGACTTGAATCTTGCACACGACTATCTTGAGTTAGCATAGTCTGGGGTCGGGATCCCTCCTACACACAAAAATATTCGTAGCCACGATGAGGGGACACCTGATTTTGGCAGCTGAGGAAGACCGATGTCGGATGAAAACACCACAACCGCTGTCTGGATTCCATTGACGCCTAAGGACGTTCCTGAACTGGAAGCGCTTCTTCGGAACGAGGCTCCATTCGTCGCGAGCACAATCGACACCGACGACCACTATCGGCTGGTCAACTACATTAAACACTCGATCCATGGAGGCGCGCAGATCGCAGCTATTCTCGACAGAAATCTCGTCTCTCGAGTTGTGGCTCTTGCGGTAGGCCGCCGCGTCGATCATTCGAGCCCAGGGTCTGCAACAGACCGCGTCGCCGCGGCTTGCATGGCTTTCCTCATTGCGGCGGAAGTCCTAACTGAACCGAATATCTCCCTCTATGAGCTCACCGAGTCCGAAGACACCTCCGATGGACAGACTGACCTCATCGCCTTTCGAATCGCTGACCATATCCATCCACAGGCGTACTTAGAAGTTGCTCTCGGGCGCGCGCACGGCATCGCCCCGGAGCTGATTGAGCAGGCCCGCAGGATAATTGAGGGGCGCGATCCGCGGGCTGTCGATCTCGCGATGCCGTTGCGGCACTGGCGCCGGCATCGCTGCGTGTTGGCCGAGATCGCCCTCCTTGAGCGGACCTCATTGAGCGGGCGTGAAAAGTTCGAGAGGCTTATTCAGTGGTCGGTCTCTCCCGGCTTCTTCGACGGCGTCGCCATTGCCTTCGCCGCGAGACTGTTCGGAAGAGCGAAGCCATCTGGTCGGCTACTCAAGCATGCTCGATCAGCCAACGCCGCCAAGTGTCTTGCCGGCATCCGCAACGCGGCATGGGATCTTACTTATATCTCCCACTGGGCGAAACAGAGCGTCGCGGATGAAGGACGACGCATCTGGATACTGTGCACGAACGATAAGGTCCTACAGGATCTCGCCAAAGTAGCGGTCGGCGATGAGAGTCAAATTTCGGAGCTGTTTCAGAAAAACTGGCAACCAGCGGAGGCCGTGGAGCTAGAGCAACAGTATTTCGATGCATGGTCTCGTGCACAGAGTTCGTTAGAGCGCTCAAATTCCATGCGAAAGCGTTTCGAACAAATCGATGAGCTGACGGCATCCATTGAGGCGAAAATCCGAGAGTCATGCGATGGCTAACAAGTGCCTGTAGCTGAGACCAGCCGGGCGTTTCTAGGTCGAGTTGCCCGTGGCATTGAACTTCCGCTGTTTCGGCGAGAGGGGCTGCCGTAACGCCTCGCGAGCACACTTTACAATGATGCCACGTCTAACAGCCGACTCCATGCGCACGGAGTCCCGCTTAGCAAAATGGTAGGATTTGTGAAACAATAGAGCCGCCGCTGGTGACCGGAACGTTATGTACGTCACCTGCAAGCTAAAGAAGGAATTCCGATGACTGATCATTTTGGTTCTTGCCTGTGTGGCACTGTGAGCTTTGAGGTAAAAGGCGACTTCGACAGCTTTTACCTGTGTCATTGTCGGCATTGCCAAAAAGATACGGGTTCTGCTCATGCGGCCAATCTATTCTCGCAGTCGGCCAAATTGATCTGGCAGTCGGGGGCAGATGCTGTGACTTCCTTTACCCTTCCAGGCACTCGTCACAACAAAAGCTTTTGTAAGCTGTGCGGTTCAGCATTGCCAAGCACTCAGATCGCAGGTTTGCTCGTCGTTCCCGCAGGATGCTTGGACACCGAAATCTCTATGTTGCCGACTGCGCACATCTTTTCATCCAGCAAAGCTGCTTGGGATGGGGAGTTCGGGGACGTGCCGGAATTCGAGGGTCTGCCAGAGTGAGCTACCATCACATGACAAGTGGCCATTTGGGGACTCAAAATAGTCGCTTTAAGCCTCTCCCCCGCGCCTGAAAGCCGAGTAAGTTACCTGTTTTCAGTTGCTCAGGCGGGTCCGACCCTCGGGGCACGGGCCCCGGCCGTCGCGCCCATTCGAAAGGATCTATCTGTGTACCTGGTTTTGTTGCGCTACGTGGTCGAACTGGCCGAGGTTGACCGGCACATCGACGCACACGTCGCCTACTTGAAGAAGTACTACGCGCTGGGCAAGTTCGTCGTTTCCGGAAGAAAGGTTCCGAGAACGGGCGGGGTCATTCTCGTCTCGTGCGCCGACCGAAATGAGCTGAACAGCATTCTCGAAGACGACCCGTTTTTCGGCGCGAAGGTCGCCGAGTACGATGTGGTTGAGTTCGAGCCGACTATGACAGCGCCCGGATTTGAGAAGCTCAAAGAGCTGCCGTAGCCTCGAACAGAGCCGTCGACGCGGGGCAACGACTCCCCTGCACGGCTGTAATCGAAGCCCTCATATATGGCGCCGGTATGGCTCGATCCGGTATGTCTGTCCTTCAAGGCTTTTCAGCCCCGCAAGCCGACTCAACGTGGCAGGCGCTCTGCCCGGCGGTGTGGTAGGCTTTGGGAAAATGACGGGCCGCCGCCGCACGCACAGCGCCGTCGGGCTTCACCGGGGCGGGTAAACCCCGCCTGTCGTCGGAGAGAGGTTCCCCCCATGAAGATTCTTGTATTCATCCTCGCGTTCTTCTTCGCAGTCGGCTGTCGCCCCGATGCCGATATGACTCTGGCGCCAATCGACGCAGGCTCGACGGACGAGTGGCAAAAGGCTGCGCCCGAGCAGGTCGGGCTCGACCAGGCACAGCTCGACACCGCTCGCAAGTATGCATTTCAAGAGGAAATGATCACCCAGAGTGTGGTCATCATCAAAGACGGATACCTCGTGGCCGAGTGGTACGCGCCGGGAAGCGACCGAACCTCGTGGGGGACGAGCTGGTCCATCGCGAAGAGCTTTACCTCGGCTTTGCTCGGTATTGCCTGGGGAGACGGGGCCTTGAGTTCCCTCGATGTCACGATGGGTACCTTCATCACCGAGTGGGGGCAAGGTGACGCGCGGGCTTCGATGACCCTGCGCGATGTGCTCACGATGTCGTCGGGCCTGCATTGGGAAGAGGCTTATTCGCTCGACACGAATGATATCTCGGAGGTCGCCCAGATGGTGCTGGTGACCGATCCGCTCTCGGTGCCGGTTTCGCAACCGCTCGAATCGGAGCCCGGCGCGGTGTGGGAGTACTCGAGCGGCGACACCATGCTGCTCGGCCGGGTCATCGAGCAGTTGACAGGGTCCAATCCGACGGCATTCGCAAAGGAGCGACTCGCAGAACCGCTCGGAATGAAACAATTTGATTGGTGGGAAGACGTCAACGGCCATACCTATACGTTCTGCTGTATTGATTCCACTCCACGCGACTTCGCCAGGTTCGGGCAACTCTATCTGCAGAACGGCGTATGGGGCGGGGTGCAGCTTCTTCCGCAAGAATGGGTCCGTATGACGGTTGAAGAGACCGCCCATGCGTACCCCGGTTATGGCCTTCAGTGGTGGCTCAATGCCCCCGATGGCGAGCTCTTCCCCTCGCTGCCTGAAACGTCCTATTTCGCACTCGGACACAACGGCCAGCTCATCGGCGTCTTCCCCGACGAAAACATGGTCATCGTGCGCAATGGTCGCTACGTCAAGCCCGACGTTCCCCCCGTGGCAACGGCAGGCCTCTTCGGTAGCGGACTTGCATCCGACGGCCTTGGAACGACAGGCTCAACGGGGCCGGGCGAGGCCTGGGACGATGACCGATTCTTCCGGCTGATTCTCGACGCACGTCGGTGACGGCTCTTTGCGCCTCGTCGGCGCTACCTTCTCTTGGAAGTAGAGTGGCCTCAGCGTCATGTTCCGTGGAATCCCCTGCCATTCGGCATAGCGGACGACATCGGGTAACTTGTCGACATACGCACATTGAGTAGAAGTATTCATGACGAGGGAAATCGAGATACGGGAAGCGACCGAGGCCGACGAGCAAGCCATTGCGTATGTCGCCATGCAGGCCTTCGGCAGGGGCGAGGGGCCTGAAATCGTCGCGCTTATCGCCGGTCTTTCAAGTGATCCGTCGGCGCAGCCTGTTCTCTCGCTGGTCGCTACGCTCGACCGCGAGGTGGTGGGGCACATTCTGTTCAGCCGCGTACGCCTTCCGCAGTCGCCAAACGAGGTTTCGGCGGCCATTCTTTCGCCCCTTGCCGTGCATCCCGATGTGCAGTCGCGGGGCATCGGCGGCCGGCTCATCGGCGAGGGGCTCCGTCGGCTCGGCGAAGCGGGCGTCGAGCTGGTGTTCGTGCTCGGTCACCCCGGCTACTATCCCCGTTTCGGTTTTGCCGAGGCCGGCGTCAGAGGGTTCGAAGCGCATTACCCCATTCGTCCCGTGCATGCCGGCGCGTGGATGGTGAAGGAGCTGCGGGCCGGTGCACTGAACCGGGCTCGGGGCAGGGTCGTCTGCGCCGATGCCCTCGCCGAACCGAAGTACTGGACCGAGTGACCTCACGTGCAGGGCGGCGATTTCGACCGAAGCTTCGTTGATACGTGGAATACGGCCAAGCGCCGACCGTTTGTCTATCTTCGTATGGGTTTCTCACCGACAGGAGCTGCTTTCTGGTACTCCAAAGTCGCTGTTGATGAAGGTTGCCGAGGTCTACGCATGGTATAACGTAGTGAACGTATACCGGTCGAGCCCCGGCGAAGACAGCCTTCAGCTTATCGTTGCACCATGATGGAGTATCTCGCTCAAATTCTCTTGCTGCTGGCCGTCGCCATCGCTGTCGTAGTGACATTCCAGCGGTTGCGTATACCGACCAGTCTGGGTTATCTGCTGGTGGGGGTGATTCTCGGTCCCCATACATTGGGGCCGACGGTGGCGGTGCCCGAGTTCGATGCGCTTGCCGAATTCGGCGTCGTATTTCTTCTCTTTACCATCGGGCTCAACTTCTCACTGCCCCAGTTGCGGGCGTTGCGCCACCAGGTGCTCGGGTTGGGAACGGGGCAGGTTGCATTCACCACCTTATTGGCCGGGGCCATGGTGTGGCTCGCGGGGCTTCCCGCAGCGGCCGCGTTTGTGTTCGGCGCCGTCTTCGCCCAGTCGTCGACGACCATCATCGCCAGCCTGTTGGGCGAGCAGGGCGAGGAAAACACCCAGCACGGACGCATCGGCCTGGCAATGTCGGTCTTTCAGGACGTGACCGCCGTGCCCTTTCTGGTCATCATACCCGTGCTGGGTACGGCCGTTTCTGCAGGGGTGCTGGCGGGAGCGCTGGGATGGGCGCTCGCGAAAGCCGTGTTTGCCTTCGCGCTCGTGTTCTTCGCTGGACGCTGGCTGCTTCGCCCGTTGTTCCACCTGGTTTCCGAACGCCGGTCACTGGAAATGTTTACCCTGGCGGTGCTGCTGGTCGTCTTGCTTGCTGCGTGGACCACCAACGGCTTCGGGCTTTCGCTGGCTTTCGGAGGCTTTCTCGCCGGTATGATGCTCGGCGAAACGGAGTTTCGACACCAGGTCGAATCGAGCATTCGGCCGTTTCGTGATGTATTGCTGGGCTTGTTCTTTATCGGTGTCGGAGCGCGTTTTGACCCGGGGGCGATACCACCGATTTGGTATTGGACAATTCTGGGCGCCCTTCTCATTCTCGTCAGCAAGACGCTTATCGTGGCTGGTCTCGTGCGCAGGGTCGGGGTCGATTCGCATGTCGCGTGGCGTACGGGGCTGCTATTGAGCGTGGGCGGAGAGTTCGGCCTTGCCCTTGTTGCCATTGCGCTTGATTCCAACGTCATCGACATGCAATTGGGGCAGATTGCGATTTCGTCGGTTCTACTCGCCATGGTTGGCGGCGCCGTGCTCGTGCGGTTCAACGGGGCCATCGCCACCCGGGTGGCCGGCGGCGCACAAGTCGGCGACGTCGGTGTCGCAGATGCGCTCCAAACCACGGAACCTCGGGTCGTTATCGGGGGGTACGGACGCGTGGGCCACACGATTGCGGTTCTTCTGCAGGCCAGCGGCGTTCCGTTCGTGGCGTTCGACACTGATCCGAAACGGGTCGCACAGGGAAGGGCCGATGGTTACCCCGTCTTGTATGGCGACGTGTCCGATCCGGAGCTGTTGTCGGCCATTCACGTAGAACGCGCATCGTTGATTGTAATAACCGTCGACCGATCGGCTCTCGCTTTACAGGCCATTTCCTATCTGCGCAGAACGTGTCCGCAGGTGCCGGTCATTGCCCGCGCGCGAGACCTCGAAGCCAGTTCACGGTTGCTTGACGCCGGCGCGGTTCGCGCCTATCCGGAAACGATTGAAGCCAGCCTGCGCCTCGGTGCGGCCGCCCTGCAGATGCTTCATGTTCCGTCTTCCGATATTGAACAAGTGCTCCAGGGCGTGAGAGATTGGGGCTACAAGCCCGTGCTCGAAAGCAGCGACTCGTAATCATCATCAGCTGCCCGATTGTGCAGATGTCCGAGTGTCAGCCGGCGGGTGCAGACGCAGAGGTAAGTGGTAATGAAGCTCTTCCGAAACATACTGTTCGTTTCCGAACCATCGGTTACGCAGGGGCCGGCCTTGGAGCGGGCCGTGACGCTGGCCGAAAACAATCAGGCCGACCTTACGGTGCTCGATGTCGTTCCCTACGTGGCAGCCGGACTCGACGTGCGTCCCGATGCGGGGGCCGACCTTCAGACAACCTTGGTGAATGAGCGACGTAAGGCGCTCGAGTCCCTGGTTGCACCTTACAGGGAACGGCTGCCCGTCAGGACCGAAGTGGCGGTCGGGCGCACGTTTCTCGAAGCCATTCGAGCCGTGCTGCGTGATGGTCACGACCTGCTTGTGAAACCCACGGAGAACCCCGCCTTTCTCGAACGGTTGTTCGGCAGCAACGACATGCATCTTTTACGCAAATGTCCGTGCCCGGTGTGGTTGACCCGGCCCGACGACAAACCAGATTACACATCGATCATGGCTGCGGTAGACTTTAACCTTGAGGCCGCCGACGAGGCCGAGCAAGACCTCAATCGGCAGATTCTTGAAATTGCCGGTTCACTCGCTTTGTCCGACTTTGCCGCCCTGCACTTTACCCATGCGTGGGAGGCGCCGGCCGAGACGATGGTGCGAGCATGGAGCGATAACCCCAATGAAGCAGGTTTTGCCTATGTCGAGGGCGAACGGCTGCGTCACGAACGCGCCTTGAACAATCTGGGCGAGCAGTTGAAAGAGCAGATAGGCAACGAGGCGTTCGAGCATCTGTCGCCCCGATTTCATCTGCGACGGGGAGAAGCCGCAAAGGTAATACCGGAAGCGGCAGAGCAGTTGGGGATCGATCTGGTCGTGATGGGCACGGTGGCCCGCTCGGGTATCGCCGGGTTACTCATCGGCAACACCGCGGAAACCATTCTCGAACAATTGCAATGTTCGGTGCTCGCCGTCAAGCCCTCGGGGTTCGTCTCTCCGATCAAGCCTGGCGCAGAATGGCTCGGCACCGAGCCGGACCGTTCTCGCTAGATCCGCCAATCGTAAACCGGCCTGCAGGCGAAGGCTGGACGAAATCTGGAACAACGGAAGGTTTTATGTCGCTGCTGCTTGCCCACATTACCCGTGACCACATCGAACTCACGAACGCCGTCAACGGAAAGACCGCCATGGGGTCGGCCCTGTTTTCTTCGCCCCGCCTGCTGGTGGGCGATATCGAGGCCGCTTCTGCGTTGCTGAAGAGCCTGGTCAAGCAGGTCGCTTCCGGAGGCCTGCTGGCCGCCAAGCCCAAAATCGTGGTTCAGCCGCTGGAGATGACCGAAGGCGGACTGTCGCCCGTCGAAGAGCGCATCTTCATGGAACTGGGGCTCAGCGCCGGCGCGCGGGAAGCGAAGGTACAGGTGGGCGAAAAGCTGACGACCGATGCGGCCATTGCGTTGCTGAAAGGGGGCGGTGCCGCAGGCAAGCTTCCGATGTAGATCCTGGAACAGCTCGGTCGCCTTGCTCAGACGCCGATAGTCAGCTCGCCCGCAGCCCCCTCAGACCCCGAATTCCCGGAACAATTGACGCAGCAGCTCGCGCTTGCGGCGCAGCGAATCGATCAAGAGGAAGTAGCGTCGGGCGTTACGGTCGACGGCCAGTTCCTGCAGCAGGCCGGCGAGCGCCGGATCGGTCTGCTTCAGCAGCTCGTGTCCTTCCTGCAGCCACTTGGCCAGGGCCGACGAGCCGGCGCGGCGGCGCGGCGTATCGAGATCGTCGACAAGGTAACCGGGGTGTACCCTGAAAAAACGGGCCAGCTGCTCGCGGGTGTCGGCGGTCAGATGGCGGCGTTTGCCGCTTTCGAGCTGCGACAGGTAGGCCTGGGTAATGCCGCGCCCGGTTTCGGCGCGAATGAGTCGAGAGACTTCACTCTGCGTCAGGGCGCGCCCGAGTTCACGGGCCTTTCCTTCCTGCAGGCGTAACGCTTTCAGTTTTTCGGCCAGCGTCATGACTCTTCTCCCTCGATGCGTGACGGGTCGACGTTCGACGCGGGGTCGCGTCGCGGCTCGAGCTGCACCAGATGCTCACGGGCGGTGAGAAAGCGGTGCAGGTCGGCGGTTTCGACCTGAATGGTGAGATGTTCGATGCCGTGGTTCGTGCGCAGGGCGCCTTTGGCCTGTAACAGGGTCAAATCGCGATCGGTGTCGTTTTCGACCACCAGGTGGCCGGTAAGCGCCGTAAGTCCCGTGCCGATACGCCAGACGTGCAGATCGTGCACTTCAAGCACCTGCGGTATGCCGGCCAGCGTTTTCTGCACCGCTTGCAGGTCGACATCGGCCGGCACGGCTTCCATGAGAATGTCGATCGATTCGCGCATGAGGCCCATCGAGCCCCAGAGAATCAGGGCCGCGATGAAAAGCGATATGAACGGGTCGGCCGTGGTCGAGCCGCCGAAGTAAATGTACAGGCCCGCGCCCACGGCGCCCACGGAGCCGAGCGCGTCGGCAATCAGGTGCAGGTAGGCGCCCTTGACGTTGATGTCGTCGTGATGATGATCGTGCAAAAACCAGGCGCTGATCGCATTGGCCAGCAGGCCCAGAAAAGCCACGATGATCATGGGGCCGCTCAGCACGTCCTGCGGCGCCGAAAACCGGTTGAAAGCCTCCCACGCCACCCAGGCAACCACGCCCCAGAGCAGAAGCGCATTGAAGAAGGCGGCCAGAATCTCGGCCCGCTGCCAGCCATAGGTGCGTCGCGGCGAATGCGGACGGCTCAGCAGCCACCGCGCGCCCAGCGCCAACCCCAGCGCTCCCACGTCGGTGAGCATGTGGCCGGCATCGCTGAGCAGGGCCAGACTGTTCGTCCACAGGCCGCCGATGAGCTCGACGATGAGAAAGCTGAAATTGATACCGAGAGCCAGTATCAAGCGCCGCGTCGTTTCGGCCCCCGCATGGGCATGACCGGGATGATCGTGAGAATGTGAGCCGCCCATATAACATTCAGTATAGTACAGCTTTTGATTTCGTGGGAGTGACGGCGGAACCAGTTTTCAGAAATGAGAAACGGCGTTTGATTTTTGAGGGGATAAAAATCGCTGAAAAAATTGTGGGCGTTTGCCGCCTTGCGCCTGAAACTGGTAAACGCCAGGGGGCGCCGCAGGTCGGTGCGAACACGCTCGCCGGGCGTTCGCTTGACAAATGCGGGTTGCTAAGTATACTAAACCATTACGGATTCAACAGACTGCTCGTGGTGCGCAAGTCCATGGGAGATGTGGGATGAACAAGTCTGACCTGATTCTCAGCGTCGCGCAAAGTTGCCAGATTCCGCCGAAAGTTGCGGCCGAAGTCGTCGACCTGTTTTTCAACAGCATGGCCGAGGCGCTCGAGCGCGGCGACCGCGTTGAAATTCGTGGTTTCGGCAGCTTCATTTCCAAGCGCTACGGCGCTTACGAGGGCCGTAACCCCAAGACCGGCGCCCGCATACTCGTGCCCGAGAAGCGACTACCGTTTTTCAAGGTGGGCAAGGAACTCAAGCGAAGGGTCGACTTTCCCGAGGGAGAAGCCCTGGGCGTTCCCGAAAAGGCCTGACCCGTTCGCAGATGGAAAGAAAGCCCCGCAGGGGCTTTTTCCTTTTGGTGCTTATGAAACCGAGCTTCTTTCAATACGGCCGTCAGGGGCTGGTGGCGGTACTCGCCGAAATGGGCGAGCCGGCGTATCGGGCTACGCAATTGTTGCGTTGGGTGTACAGTCGCGGCGTGGTCGATCCCGAGCAGATGACCGATTTGGGAAAGGGGCTGCGTGAGCGCCTGGTGCAGGCCATCGATTTCACCCCGCCCGCCATCGACACCATGCAGGAGTCGGTCGACGGCACGCGCAAGTACCTCTTTCGCCTGTCCGATCGCGAGCAGATCGAGTCGGTCATGATACCCGACGGCGACCGTAAGACCCTGTGCATGTCGAGCCAGGTCGGCTGCGCCATGGGCTGCCGCTTCTGCTTCACGGCCCGCGGCGGGCTTACGCGTAACATGACGCCGGGCGAAATTGCGTGGCAGTTCTCGGTGGTCGAACGCGACATGCGTGAAACCGGCGAAGACCGGGCGCTTACCAACATCGTTTTCATGGGCATGGGCGAGCCCCTGCAGAACGTCGACAACCTGGTCGAAGCCATCGAGATTCTTACCGCCGACTGGGGTTTCGGCCTTTCGCCCAAGCGCATTACCGTGTCGACCGTGGGCATCATTCCCAACATCGCCCCCATGCTCGAGCGCACCAAGGCGAACCTGGCCATCAGCCTGCATGCCACGACGCCTGAACAGCGCCTGAAAATCGTGCCCATCGAAAAGAAGTATCCGATGCACGAGCTGCTCGAGACCTGCCGCAACCTCGACCTGCGGCGCCGGCAGCGCATTACCTTTGAATACGTGGTTCTGCGCGGCGTAAACGACAGCCTCGAAGATGCGGCCCGGTTGGCCAGGCTGCTGCGCGGCATGCCCGCCAAGGTTAACCTTATACCCTTTAACGCCTTTCCGGGCGCGCCATACGAAGAGCCGCAGCATGCTGACGTGCTGGCCTTTCAGGCGCGGCTGCAGAAGGCCGGCTACGACGTCTTTATCAGGCGCCGGCGCGGCGAAGACATTCTGGCCGCCTGCGGGCAGCTGCGCGGAAAGGTCGACGAGCAGCGCATGCCCC
>JAWLBW010000088.1:0-15549 GCA_041687475.1 bacterium | reverse complement strand
GGATCGGGGCCGGTAAAGCGGAAGGGTAAGGGTGATGCGCGCGGGCGCTTCGTTCTTCCACCCGGTTTCAGGGTCGACAAGCGCGAGATATCCGGGTTCGCACTCGGGTGTGTTCATGAGCGCGAACGCTTCGGGGCCCGAGGCGATGGGTATGGTATGGGGCGGGGCGCCGCGAAGCATGCGACCGAGGTCGCGCAGGCCGTGCACGACCGCACGGGCAATGAAGCCGGGCTTGAAGCCGAGGGTAGTGGCCAGGCCGTCGACGAAGGGCACCTGCGCGACGACTGCCCTGATATCGGGCTCGCGGGCGGCGGTGACGAGCGCGTGCCCGCCGCTGAATGAAGTACCCCACAGCGCGATGCGCCGGGCATCGATTTCGCCGAAAGCGCGCACGTGTGCCACTGCGGCCGACCAGTCTTCGACGTGGCGCCCGGGAGAAATCAAGTTGCGTGGCTGCCCCTCGCTGGCGCCGAAACATCGGTAATCGAAAAGATATACCGCGAACCCTTCGGCAAGAAAACGCCTGGCAAACGGCTGAAGTCCGAAGCCGCGTTCGGCCCCGAGGCCGTGCGCCATGAGAACGACCGGATACCCCCGACCTGCCGTTCCAGTGACCGTATCGCGGCTCTTTTCGGGTAGATACAACGTTCCGGCGCAAGCGATTCCACCGCATACGAAGGGGCGTTCGATGCCGCCGCGCAGTCCTTTGATGCCCATGGCTGCCTCCCCGGCAGGCTTGGTGTTGTGCTTCGAGCGCTCTCGATAAGCGAATTTTAGTACAAAAAGGGGGCGTCTTCACCTTTCTTTTATGGTAACAAAGATGTATACTTTCATGCACGCTGCCGCTGCGTTCACTCTGGGCCTACCTGCCCGGTTGCGCGAGTGGCGGCTGTGAGCCGGCACTACGGCCAAGTCGAGAGACAGCATTCGGTCAGTTGTGACTTTGCCGAGCGTCGCTGCGTCTCACAGGGGGCTGCCCTCGACACTACGGGGTACGTCTGGCCGTGTTCCCGGTGAACTTGCGCCTTCGCCACGGTGTAATGCCCGCCTGTATAATATGAGACTCGGAAGCGGAAAGGATTCGAAGGAATGAGCAGGTTTGATGATCGAGAAGAAGGCGGGGCCGCGGTAGCCACTGTGGCAAGCGGTACCGGTGCTGCCCCCCGAACGTCGGCGCCGCGGCGTGCGCAGCCCCAGCGAACGGCCCGCACCCGCATGCAGATACTGCTTGCGGCGGGCAATGTTTTCGGTCGGCTGGGCTTCGGGGCAACGAGGGTAGAAGACATTCTGACCGAGGCGGGTATTTCCCGGCCTACCTTCTACCGGTTCTTTTCCAGCAAGGACGACGTTTTCGACGCGCTGGACGACCATGCCAGCATGTCGCTTCTCGAACTCTGCATGGCCGCGCTTGACTCGGTGAGCGATCCGGCCGACAAGATCGAGCGTGGCGTCGAGGCTTACATGCGCTGGCTCGGTGTTACCGGCCCGCTTGCGGCCGCGCTGATTCAGGAGTCTTCGCGTCCCGATTCCCACCTCGCGCCGCGACGTGAGTCGACCCAGACGATGCTGGTAAGCCTTTTCAGCGAAGAGTTGGAGAAACTGCGTAAGCAGAAATACGATCGAATTTTCCTGAACACCCTTTTGCTCAGTGTCGAGTCGGTAGGCATGCAACTGCTGCGTGAATCGCCGCGGCTTACCGAGAAACAGATTGCTCGGGGTAAGCGTATCGCCATGCGAATACTCTCGGGGGCGCTCGCCTTCGGCAGTTATGAAGCCACCCCGATGCCCCTCGAAGAGAAGTGAGCACCGCTGCCCGGGCGAACGGTTTCTGATATCATGTTCCTTTTTTGCCTCGGGCCAAAAAGGGAGAACGCATCATGACCACCAAGTTGGTACTCATTCGGCACGGCGAAAGCACCTGGAACAAGGAAAACCGCTTCACGGGATGGACCGACGTCGATCTCTCGGAGAAGGGACGCGACGAAGCGCAGAAAGCCGGCGAAAGGCTGAAGGCCGAGGGCTTCACGTTCGATCTCGCATTTACCTCGCTGCTGAAGCGCGCGATTCGCACCCTGTGGATCGTGCAGGACGAGCTTGACCTTTTGTGGATTCCGGTCGAGCGCTCATGGCGGTTGAATGAGCGCCATTACGGAGCTCTGCAGGGCCTCAATAAGGCCGAGACGGCCGCCAAGTACGGCGACGAGCAGGTACACATCTGGCGCCGCAGCTACGACATTCCCCCGCCGCCGCTGGAAAAGGACGACCCCCGTTATCCGGGCGCCGATCCGCGCTACAAGGACCTGAGCCAAAGCGACCTTCCGCTGACCGAATGCCTGAAGGACACCGTTGACCGCTTTCTGCCTTACTGGCACGAACAGATCGCGCCTGAGATCAAGGCGGGCAAGAAGGTCATCGTGGCGGCCCACGGCAACAGCCTGCGGGCGCTGGTGAAGTACCTCGACGGCATCGGCGATGATGAGATCGTCGGCCTGAACATTCCGACGGGCATTCCCCTCGTTTACGAACTCGACGAGAACCTGAAGCCCCTCAAGAAGTACTATCTGGCCGACGAGGCCGAGGTCGCGGCCGCGCAGCACGCCGTCGCCAACCAGGGTAAGGCGAAGTAAGGCGGCGCCGACCTTCGGAAAGACGACGAAAAAAGGGAGCGAAGGCTCCCTTTTTTCTGTTTTACCGCAGGCGTTATCTGCGGCGGGTGCGATGTCTGTTCCTTCCTCAGGGAACCGCGGGGGCAAGCAGGATCAGGCTACCCGCGCAGCGGAAGCGAACACGGCCCTTCTCGTAGCTGTGCGCGGTTTCCGTGCCGTCGCAGCGTACGGTCAGGCCTTCGGGGTAGAGACGAGTGGGGGCCGCAAGAACATGGTCTACCCCCGTGTGGGCGTTTTCGACGGCCACCTGCAGCGTACGCTCGGTTTCGGCAAAGGTGAAGGATTCGATGTCGCCCGCAATGGCGGCCGGATAGGCCCGCGCCAGGGCGGCGGCCATGTCTTCGCGCAGGCCACCGCGGGCTTCGGTGGGGCCGGTTTCAGGTTGGTACAGGCCCCACGAACCTTGCGACCATTCTTCGTACACCCAGAAGGCGCTTGATGCCTTAAACGCGTCGAACAGGTCAAGAGCGGTGCGGGTGTAGAGCAGGCCGCGCTCGGTCGGCCCGTTACCGAACTCGCCTATGTAAAGCGCGGCTGCGTGCTCGTCGGCTTCGCGACGGGCGGCCTTGACGCTGGCGCGTACCGCGTTCTTGTCTTCGCTTTCCCAGCCGGTTTCAAAAACATCGGTGTAAATGTGGGGCGCGTAAACGGCGTCGTTGAAGGAAACCGGTGTGCGCACGGGGGCGAGATCGGTAATGTTGCGCAGGCTGTTCGGTTCGAAGAAAAGACTCATGTCGGGTACGGCCGACCGCACGGCCGCGGCCACACGCTCGTGAAAGGCGTCAAGGCGTTCTTCGCGACCGAAGACGACCGGCTCGTTCATGATTTCGAGCCCGATGACGCCCGGGCGGCCGTTAATCTGCCCTGCGAGCCATGCGGCCATGACGGCGTAGGCGTCCTGCAGGCCTTCCTCGTTCTCCCAGAACGATTCGAAGGCGGCCAGTACCTGGCCGCTCAACCTGCGGGCCTCGAGATCGTGCAGGGGACCCTCAAGCAGTTCTTCGGGTTCGGGCACGATGGCCCACAATGGGGCGCCGTCTTCGCCGATATGCTTGCTCCATGCGTCCTGGTGCAGATCGACAAGCGTGTAAACGCCGTGCCGTTCGCAGAATTCGGCAACTTCAAGTATCCGGGCCACATAGGCCGAATCATACGCGCCCTTTTCGGGTTCGACGGCGCTCCAGTTGACCGGCAGGCGAAGGTGATTCATGCCCATGTCTTCGCCGAGAAAACGGCAGTCTTCTTCGATGAAGGGGGGAATGACCTCGAGCGCCTCGCGACCATCGTCGAAGGTGACGTCGAATATGCCGTCGATACGGGCGTTCACGCCGCGCAGTATCACCTCGCGATTCGATGCGTCGCGAAGAACGCCCTGCGATGAGGTAAGCAAATCGCCTCGCTTCTCATCGGGAGCGTGGCGAGCGGCGTCGCAGGCCGTCAGGCCGTTTCCGAAGGCGCAGGTAAGAACAGCGGCGAGTAAGGTTCGGCTATGCATGGGGCGTCTACTGTCTATTCCCGGGCGTTGCCGGCCCGTACTTGTTCGAGTTGTGGCCGGTAAAACATTTAACCGCCTTGATGAAAAACAGGCAACCCGAATCTACCTGGCAGAACGATGGGGGGCACATGCCGGGCGTGCGCTCATGCTCTTCAGACCGGTGCGCCTACGATACAACATAGGCAAATGGCGTTCATCGGCGATCAGCTGCGCAGCTCGCTAACAGAGCACCTTGCCTCGTTGCCGCGCCCGGTGCGGCTGATGCTGTTTACGGCGGGCGAGGCGTGCCGCGTGTGCCCGTTGCAGGAATCGTTGCTGCATGAGCTTGCCGGGCTCAGCGAGCACCTTTCGCTGACTGTCGTCGACACGACCGTCGAGCCCGAAAAAGCGGCGACACACGAGGTCGAACGTACGCCGACCACCTTGGTTCTGGCCGACGCGGGCGCGAGGTTTCGTTTCTCGGGTGTGACCGGCGGGCACGAGTTCGGTTCGCTGGTCGACGCCGTTCTTCTGGCGGCAACCGGAGAGGCGGCCTTACCTGCCGGCTTGAACGACCTGGCCGCCCTGCTCGATGAGCCCACGCACATCGAGGTCATGGTAACCCTGACCTGTCCCTATTGCCCGGGCGTGGTCTCTTTCGTACACCGGCTGGCGATGGTGAACAGCCTTGTAAGTACCGACATCGTCGACATGGCCGAGTTTCCGCTGGTGGCCGAGACGTATCGGATTTCGGGAGTTCCGCGGATCGTGGTGAACGGGCGGCCAGGTTTCGAGGGGGCGCTTGACGATACCGAGGCCATGCTCGAGATTCTTCGTCTCGTGAAACCGGGGGTGGTCGAACAACTCGAAGAGCGCGTGCTCGAAGAAGCCGGTGAGCGCCGTGTGCGACATGCCCGGGCCGACCACCTGTACGACGTGGCCGTTGTCGGGGCGGGGCCAGCGGCCTGGTCGGCCGCCATCTACGCCGTGCGCAAGGGGCTCGACGCGCTGCTTATCGGCGAGCGTACGGGCGGGCAGGTAACCGAAACGGCCGATGTCGAGAACTGGCTTGGCATACCGCACATCGAAGGAGTCGAACTGGCCCGCATGTTCCGTCGGCATGCCGAGAGGCATGCGTTCGACGAAGCCATCGGCGCCCGCGTTGCGCGTGTGACCCGGGCTGGATCCGACTTTGCCATAGAGGCAGTAGACGGGCGTTCCTGGCGCACCCGCACGGTGGTGTACGCGGCGGGAAAGACCTACCGGCGCCTGGGCCTTGCGCGTGAAGAAGAGTTTCTGGGGCGAGGCATCGCCTTCTGCGCGACCTGCGATGCGCCGCTGTATCGAGGTAAACGGGTTGCCGTGGTCGGCGGCGGAAACTCGGCCTTTACCGCTGCCCGCGATCTGCTGCCCTTCGCCGACGTCGTACATGTCATCTGTGCCCGCCGCGATTTCCAGGCCGATCCGGTGCTTCGTCGAGAAGTAGAACACAACCCCCATGTGCGCCTGCATCGGCGCGTCCGCGTAACGGCCTATCTGGGCGACGATACCCTGACGGGCGTTCGCATTGCTTCGCACGATAGCGAAGAAGAGGTGCCCGTCGACGGTGTTTTTCTTGAAATCGGTCTCGTTCCGAACGCCGATGCCGTTGCCGCACTCGTTCAGCTGAATGCCAGGGGCGAGGTTCCGGTCGGAAGGCGGCAGGAATCAACTGTGTCGGGTCTCTTCGCGGCCGGCGACGTGACCGACGAACCCGATAAACAGATTGTCGTGGCCGCGGCTGCCGGAGCCAAAGCCGCTTTGGCGGCCGCCGACTACCTCGCGTCTTCGGCCCCGCCCCCCTCGATGCCGCCGGGGCACGAAACGCCTGTGCCGCCGAGCCCGCAATAACCGCCCGGGTTCTTCGAGAGATATTGCTGATGGTAGTCTTCGGCGTAGTAGAACGGAGGCGCCGGTCTGATTTCGGTGGTTATGGAGCCGTACCCGCTGTGCGCGAGTGCTTCGGCATACCGGCGACGCGTACGCTCGGCCTCGTCGCGCTGTTCGTCGCTGTACGTGAAGATCGCCGAGCGGTACTGCGTTCCGATGTCGTTGCCCTGACGCATGCCTTGGGTGGGGTCGTGGCTTTCCCAGAAAACGCGGAGCAGGTCGGCGTAGGTGACGATGGCCGGATCGAACACGACCAGCACGACTTCGGTGTGGCCGGTCATGCCCGAGCAGACTTCTTCGTACGTGGGGTTGGGCGTGCTGCCGCCGGCATATCCGACCGCCGTGGTGTAAACGCCCTCAATCTGCCAGAATTTTCGCTCGGCTCCCCAGAAGCATCCCATTCCGAACACGGCCTGTTGCAGACCGGCGGGAAAGGGTGGCTTCAGCGGGCGCCCGTTAACGTGATGCGCGGCCGGTACCGGCATCGATTCACGACGGCCCGGAAGGGCCTGGTCGGCGGCGGGAATTTCGAGTTTCCGTCGAAAAAACATGACATCATCCTCCACCCCGATATTATATCGATTTCATACGGCTGCCCCGGAGCCCCGGGGGTACCGGTTACGACCGGTGATTGCGAAATAACGGTCGCTCTTCGCTTGGTCTGTGACTGAGGCCTCATGCTGTCCTTCGGTGTCAGATTGCCGCAGAATCGATTCGGTAAGGTCACCCTCAACACCGGAGAGGAACATGAATATCGTAAAGCACCTCAACGATCTGCTGAAACTCGAGCATGACGCCGTTCGCGCCTACAAAACCGCCATCGACAATATTCTCGACGCCGATATCCAGGAAAACCTGGGGCGTTTTCGAAACGACCATGAACGCCATATTGCCCTGTTGACCCAACGCATCAAGGACAATGGCGGAGCCCCGCAGCAACGTCCCGATTTGCTAGGCCCCTTCATCATGGGCCTGACGGCGGTCATGAGTAAGATGGGCGACCTGAATGCCTTGCGTGTGATGCACCAGAACGAAAACCTTACCAACCGTGCCTATGACGGTGCGGTGAAGGACGACTACCCGGCAGAACTGCATGAAATGATGGAAGAGTTTCAGGCCGATGAACGCCGGCACCGTGCGTGGATTGACGACAAGATGGCTGAACTCAAGGGCGAAGCCGCGGCCCCGTCGGCCGAAGCCCGGCCCGAAGATCGTCCCTGACCGTCTACCGTTTCGAGCGCTGCTGAACGACGGCCGGAGAGAGTGAACCCATGTATTTCGAACGAATCACCACGCCAGGGCTGTCGCATCATTCCTATTTCGTGTCCGACGGAACCGAAGCCGTCGTCATCGATGCGCGCCGCGACGTCGACGTGTATGTCGAGCGCGCACGTGAGCTCGGCGTTTCGATTACCCATATACTCGAAACGCACCGACAGGAAGACTTCGTGCTTGGCTCGACCGAACTGGCGGCGCGCGTGGGAGCCGAAATTCTGCATGGCCAGGCGTTGCCTTTCGAGTATGGCCGGGGTGTCGAAGACGGCGAGGAAATCGCCGTGGGAGGCTTGCGGCTACGGGCATTGGAGACGCCCGGGCATACCGCCGAGAGTCTCACCTGGGCGCTGGCCGATACGGCATCGGGCGAAGATACCGTCATTGCCTTTACCGGCGACGCGCTGTTCGTCGGTGAAACAGGCCGCACCGACCTGTACGGTTCCCGACGGCAGGAACAGATGGCCGGGTTGCTGTACGACTCGCTCTTTCAACGCATTTTCACCTTGGGCGACGGCGTAATTCTTGCGCCGGCTCACGGCGGCGGGTCGGTCTGCGGAAAGGGCATACTGCCCCGCAATGAGTCGACGCTGGGATACGAACGGATTCACAATCGGCTTCTTTCCAAGCCCCGGCACGAATTCGTGCGCACGAAGACAAGGGAACGCATGGTGGTGCCTCCCTATTTCTCTCGCATGGAAGCATGGAACCTGCAGGGGCCGCCGCTTCTGGGCTTTCTGCCCCTTCCGGCCAGCCTGTCTCCCCAGGAGTTTTCAGAGAGATATGGCGGCGATGCGGTCGTGGTCGACGTGCGAAGCGCCGAGTCATTTGCCGCGGGGCATGTGCCCGGCTCGTACAGCCTCTGGCTGGCCGGTCTGTCGGTATACGCGGGTTGGGTCTTGCCTTACGATACGCCCATTTTGCTGGTTGCCGATTCGCCGGCGCAGTATTGCGAGGCGGTTTGTGCCCTTGTGAGGGTTGGGTTCGAGCGTATCGAGGGCGCACTGCAGGGGGGCTTCGAGGCCTGGCAGAGCGCCGGGTTCCGGGTCGACGGATTTCCCATGATACGTCCCGACGAAGCCGAACGCCTGCGCAGCAGCGGCGCGGTCATGGTTGACGTGCGAAACGCCGAAGAGTGGGGCGGCGGCGTCATTCCGGGCACAATGTTCGCCGATGTAGCCGAGCTGGAGATACGCCTGGGTGAGATTCCGGCCGACCGCGAGGTCATAACCTTCTGCAGCGTGGGGCATCGCGGCAGCATTGCCGCAAGTATGCTGCGGCAGGCCGGCTATGAACGGGTATACAACCTCGGCGGCGGGTTCAAGGCGTGGCAGGCGCAGGAGTTCGAGACAGCCCGTGGGCTTGACGCCGAGGCGATTGCAGGCCAGGCGCCGATTACCCTGCACGAGGCCGTCGGCGACGAAGTCGAAACGGCCATTCGGTACGTCGAGGAAGAGTCGCAAGCACGGTAGCCGGCCTTGGAGAAATCGGCGTACACAGGCTCAGTGAATGCAAATTCCAGGCCCGGCATGCCTTCGGCTCCTTAAACAGGGAGGTGACAATCTTTCCTTGTCGCGGTATAAGGGGAGGCATGCTGTCATTCATTTCCCAAGTCATCGACCGTTTCGGCGGTCGCCCCGCCGGTACCGAGGCCGAGCACGGCGCGCAGCAATTCACGCGCGACACGCTGGCGGAATGCTGCGACGAGGCACGCCTCGAGCCTTTCGAAGCGCACCTTACCTCGCACTTCGGTATTCTCAAGCCGCTGTCGCTCATTTACGTCGGCATCGTGGCGTTGTTTCCCTTTGCCCCTCGTGCAGCCATCGCGCTGGCCGTACTGAATGCCCTGGCCTTTCTTTCCCAATTCGTCACGGGCCGCCACCGGCTCGACTTCCTCTATCCCACAGCGACTTCCTGGAATGTGGAAGGCGTGCTCGAACCCACCGGCGAGGTGCGCAGCACCCTGATTGTGGCCGGCCACATCGACAGCGTGTATGAGTTCAAGTGGTGGTACAGGTTGGGCAGCCTCGGCGGCGTGCTGACGGTTGTAGCCGGCTTCGTGCTGTCGCTGCAGGGCGTGGGGTTAGTGGTGGCGCATCTGGCGGGCGCCGGTCTTCTTGCCGACGTAGCCTGGTGGCTTCAGATTGCGCTGGCGCCCGTGCTCATCGTGCTTTACGACATGCACGACAAATCGGTACGTGTCGAGGGCGCCGTAGACAACCTGACCGGGGTTGCCATGGCCGTGGAAATGGCGCGCACGTTCTCGAAGGAGCGGTTGCGCCACACTCGCCTGCGCCTGGTCAGTTTCGGGGCCGAGGAACCCTTTCTGCGCGGTTCCGAGAGCTATGCCCGGCAGCGCCTCGCGCAGCTCAGGGCCGAGAATGCACTGCTCATCAACATCGACACCATCAAGGAAAAACGCCACCTGTCCATCGTGCGCCGCGAAATCAACACGCTGGCGAGTTATCCCCGAGAGCTTCGGCGCGGGTTGCGTGAGAGCTTTGCGGCCTGTGGCGTGCCGGTGAAGGAAATCGACCTGGGGGTTGGCGGTACCGATGGTGCGGCTTTCCGGCGCCTCGGTCTACCGGCCGTTTCCATCATCGGCATGGATGCGAAGAAGTTCGATCCGGCCTATCATACCCGGCTCGATACCTTGGACGTGCTCAACCCCGACGGCATCACGGCCTTGCGTGAAGTGCTGGTGCACTTCATCGGTACCTGGGATGCCGGGAAAGCTTCGACCGAAGGCGTTCAGCCCGCTCCGACTGCCGTTCGCGACGTATCGTCGTCGGGTCGACCGACGACGTAATCGAGGGCGCCCTCGCGCCGCAGCACCCAGAAGTCGGGAATGGCAAAGGGTAGACCGGCCACACGGAAAACCTCCCACCCCAGCAGCAATTCCGAGCTGCCGGCATTCACGGCGACGAGGGGGCTGTACGTGAAGCGGGCCGGATCGTAGACCGGATTGCCGGCCACCGAGTAGTCCAGGTAGTGCGCCCCCCGCCACCCACGCGGAAACCGCTTGCCTTCGGCCGACAGGAAGTGATAATGCCCGAAGGTAAGCGGATGGCCCTGACGCATCATCGGCTCGACGGGGCCATTCCACCCTGTCTGCTTCATGCGCACGTTCCATCCGCGCAATACTCCCGTACGGGGGTCGCGATGAAAGGTCTTGCGAAACGTCTTCCACAGAATGCGATTCATGAACGGGGGCAGGCTCAGGTCGATGCCGAGGTACTGGGTGTCGTCGAGCGAGCCGGGCTCAATGGGGTGGCCTGAGAAAAAGACTTCGGCTACCTGGCGGTTGGTCATCTGCAGCAGGTTGTCGAGCGTGATTTCACTGGCCATGGCGTCTTCTCCTCGCGGGTTGGGTACGGACCGCTTCATTATTTCAAGCCGTTGGCCCGCAGGCAACCGCTCTCATCACTTCAACGTTTCGGCAACGATTCGCAGGTCGGCGACGAACTCCTATTCGGCATGCCTGGTCTCGTCGTCGGGCATACGTAGAATGGCCGACGGATGTATGGTCGCGGTTACCCGTTCGGCCAGGTTCGAGTCGACCCACCGCCTCCGTTCGCGCGTGACGCGGAAGTCGCGCCCCAGCAGGGCCTGTGCGGCCGTGGCGCCGAGGCAGACCTGCGCGCGCGGTTTCAGCAGGGAGAGCTCGGCGTCAAGCCAGGGGCGACAGGCATTGATTTCGGCTGCGTTCGGCGAGCCTGTCAATCGGTAGTCGGTGGGTACGCGGGCGCAGATCGTGGTTCGACGCCGGCCGCGGCGATATGGTTGTAGGCGTGAAGCTCGGATTCGCAGTCAAGGTGCTCGGCGAGCCGTTGAAGGAAGCCGATCTCAGGCGGGCGGCAAGCGGGCCGAGTCTCGCGCAGAGTCTGACTTATCTGGGCGAAATCTTCGACTACCTGGAGCGACGCAACCTGGGCATGTATCGCATGAGTTCCGATCTGGCGAAGTACATGACCCACCCCGACTACCCCGAGTTCCACGATCAGCTGCCTCAAAATGCCGAGCGCCTGTCGGAACTGGGGGGGCGCGCCCGACGAGCCGGCCTGCGGGTGTCGTTTCATCCCAGCCAGTACATTCTGCTGAATTCGCCCTCCGACGATGTCACGGCGCGCAGCATTGCCGATCTCGACTGGCAGGCGCGGGTACTCGACATGATGGGGCTCGGGCCTGAAGCGGTGGTCGTTCTTCACCTCGGTGGCGAGTACGGCGAGCACGACAGCGCGCGGGCCCGTTTCGTCGAACGCTTCGAACGGTTGAACGAAAGCATTCGCCGGCGGCTGGTGATCGAAAACGACGATGTGAGTTTTTCGGTGGCCGATTGCCTGTGGGTGCATGAACGCACGGGGTTGCGCATCGTGTTCGATAACCTGCACCATGCGGCCGTCAACCCCGAGGGCATGGCCGAGGGCGAAGCGCTGCGCGCCTGCCTGGGAACATGGCCCGAGGGGCAGAAACCGAAAATTCACTTCGCCAGCCCCGCCACCCAGTTCCAGTTGATAGAGAAGCGTGAGGGCAAGAAAAAGAGGGTCGAACAACGTGCGCCGTCGAGGTGGACCTCGCATTCCGACTTCGTCGACCCCTTTGCCTTCCTGCGCTTTCTCGAACACCGGCCCGGGCGCGACTTCGACGTCATGCTCGAGGCCAAGGCAAAGGACCTTGCCGCCATTGCCCTGCGCGACTTCCTGCGCAAGCGTGGCGTAGAGGTGGAATGAGCCGGTAGACGGCGCGGCAAGGGCGTCAATGCGGGGCGCCGAAGCCAAGGTTTCGCCGCAGTCGTTGATATTGCCCATGCGTGAGTATGCCGCCGGTGGCGCGGGGGTGACCTTGTGCAAAGTTGTTCGAGTCTATGCCCTCGCCGCGTTCGCGCAGCCAGGCGCGAAGATCGGCTTCGGCTTGCGAGCGCACGGAAAAGTGCACGTGACCTTTTGTGTAGTTCAGGTTTGCGGCGATAACGATCTGTTTCGTCAACCTTCGCGCCCAGCGGGTGGCGACCAGCGAGTGCACGAGGCAGGGCGACGAAAACTCGATGAGGGCCGTTTTTCCCGAAAACCGAGGTGCCGTTTTCGAGCAACGCTCGGTCTCGCGGCGAACCTCGTCACGCATGGCGTGCAGTTTTCGCGCGGCCGGCGTTGCGCCCGATACGATGTCGCGCGGCGTGTCTGCCTCGAGTAGAGCCGCGAGAGCGGCTTCGGGTCGATGGGCCGATGAACGCCGCGCTGCGTTGACGATGGCGGCCGCCGAAGTAAGATTGGTCTTGCCCCATGGCCGCAGCAGCGGTCGCAACCAGGAACGGTCGGCGCCCAGATCGCCTACCGCACCGATGAGTGCGAGCCAGTCGGCCTTGCCGTCGTCCTCTTCACCTCGGAACAGGGCACGGGTCAGCAGCGACGTCGATATTTCCGGATCGGCTTCATGGGCATTGATGAGCACGGCGCCGTCGGGAGCACCATCGGGCACGTGATGGTCGATGACAAGCGTCGGTAGCTGCGGAATGATGGCCGTGCCGCGACTGCCCATGTCGAACACCAGCAGCGCCGCGGCCCCTGTTTCTCGAATCTTCGTGCGCATGGTGTCGGAATGCGCGTGCTCGCCCGGCCCGGCGGGAAGCGGTACGACCTTACCCGACGTTCTCCCGGCAAGGGCCCGCACTGCAATGGCGCACGATGAAAGCCCGTCGGCGTCGCCGTGGCAGGCAAGCGCAACCGTGGCAGTGGGCGGCACGGACGCCAGGAAGTGGCGGGCCCGTTCAAGCTCGGCTGCCGGTACGGGCCAGTCGGGGTATGCCGGTAGATTTTCCTGCGGCGAGCCCATGATGACTCTCACGTGATCATTCTTAGGCCATGATTCTTACGTGGGCAACGACGCGCCACGTGCACCCATCTTACGGCAGACAATCATTCCGAGGGAGAATCGGCGCTCGTCAGAAGGTGAACAGCCCGGGTGCCAGCCAGACCGAGATGTACGAGTTCCAGTCGCGTTCGGGGTCGCGGCCGCCGATGTCGATGGTGCGTCCGAAGTGAAAGCGCAGGAGAATGGGACCGATGCCCAGGTTCACGCCGAGTACGCCGGCGGCCGCACGATTGCGCCAGGCTTCGTCTGCATCGAAAGCAAGCCCACCCACGTCTGCGCCCACGATTCCCTGAAGATACAGCGAGTCGGCGATGACCGGCGAGAGGGGAAATCCGATTTCCACCTGCGAGAGAAAGTAGTGATCGCCGTACAGGTCGACCGAGGTTTCGGGTATGGCTCGCAGGTTGTACGAGGCCGGCAGATAGTATTGCTCGCGAAAAGAGCCGCCGAAGTTGGTGCCTCCGGCCAGACGTAACATGGCGACGATACGGTGGTAGCCGGGTATGAGGGCCCGATAGTAGTGAAAGTCGGCCGTCGTCGAGCCGAAGGGGTCGGCGCTGCCGAAGGTAAGGGTGCCGCTTGACCAGAGCACCAGAGAGAGACCGTCGATGGGCCCGAAAAGAGAGTGGCGCAGGGTGTCGACGGCAAAGCGAACACGTCCCTCGGTGGCAAAGCCGCTGAAGCGGGTTTCGTCGGGAAAGGACGTTGATGTGTCGGTAAACCGGAACGCACGCAAGCGCTGAGGCGAAAATGAACCGGCAATGCTTACGTAGCGGCCGAAGGGATATTCGACGTCGAAACTTGCCCCCAGGCGTTGCAGCAGAAACGTGTGCTGAAGGGTGCGCAGGGGGGGGGCGAGCTGCAGTCCGGTGTCGAGAAATACCGAGCCGCCGTAAGCCGTTCTACCCGTGCGGTCGATGTAGAAGGCGGTAAACTCGCCCACGTCGGTATATCCCGAATAAAGCAGCGAGGCGCCGGCAATGTGATTCTTGAATCGATCGCCGAATACCGCGTCGGCCACGGCAAACGGGCCCGTGGCGGCGGCCCCCTGCAGGGCGAGCAGATCCCAGTTGCGCAGCGCGTACGGGTCGTAGTTCTGCACGTCTTCGAGGGGCTCGCGGGCCAGCGTCCACAGGCCGGCGCGCCCATTGCCCGGCGACCCGGTGAGGCCGTTCGCGCGACTTCGCTCGATGGCTTCACGTGCGGGAACGGTCGCTCCGGTCATGGGTACGGTCGCTTCCGTGGGCGGCGCAGGCCCGGTGGGCAGCGTCGTATCGGTAACGGCTGCAGTTGCGTTCGTGGTCGCCGAGGGCATGACGCGCGTACGTCGTGTCGCTGTCGCCGCCTTGTCTTCTTCGGCCGGTATCGACAGCAGCCTGTCGGGGGGCAGGCGCACCAGCCTGCGCCTGCCGTCCATGCGAACGAGGCCGAGCAGGTTGCCGCGCGCATCGAAACTCGGTGAGCCGAAATAGGTGGGCACATCGGTCAGGCGCACGGCGTCGGTACCCTCGAGTGAATAAGCCTGTACATGGCCGGTGGCGTCGCACTGAAAGACGAGGCGGCCGTCGACCGCCGCCGGTGCGCCGCAGTCGACTCGACCGGGAAAGTCGGTGACCGGTCGTTTATCGCCGTCGACGTGACGCATGAGCTCATAGCGGCCGTCGGGGGTGGCGTCCGACGACAGCCACACCGTTCCTTCCTTGTCTACGGCCAGCCCGCGTTCGGTGTAGTGGTCGTCGGTCGACTGCAGCAGGTCGGCTTCTTCTTCGTCGGCGTTTTCAATGCGATAGACATTCAGAAAGCCGGTGTCGCGGTTCAAAGCGGTGAAGGTCAGTGAGTTGTCGGGGCCGAGCGCCGGGTATCCGGCCTCGAGCAGGCCGGGATAAATGCCGAGATCGTGGGTGGCGACCGCCCTGGTCCGGAAGCGAATACCCCTGCCCGCACGTCGCGCTTCGTAGCGCCGGACATAAATGCGATCGGTTGCGCCGGCCCGACCGATATAGACGAAACGATTGCCGTTGATGGCCGTGACCCGACGGTCGAGAGGGTGCAGGCTTTCCAGGCCGATGCGCTGGTCCGAAGTGACCTCGCGGCGCGACGACGGGTCGTCGACGTGCATGAGGTACAATCGGGCGATACCCGTGTTGTAGTCGATTGTGCGGTAAAAAAGGACCTGCCCGTCGGGCGAGACCGAGAAAGAGTCGATTTCGCCGGTGCCCAGGTCATCGATAACCGCTAACTCGGACAGTGGGTGACGCGCGTCGGCGACCCCGCTGTTTACCTCGGCCACCCACCGCCGCCAGCCGGCTTCGATGTCGTCGGCTTCGGCGCCTGTAATTT
>JAWLBW010000087.1:0-15591 GCA_041687475.1 bacterium | reverse complement strand
GGCCAGCGCGGGACCGAGCGAGAGGTGCAGGTCGGTCAGCGCGTAACCCTGCTCGTCGGCGCCGAGGGTGTCGACGAGTTCGAGGCTGCCTGGGGGGGCGCAGACACCCCCGACTTCAGTAGCTGGGAGGCGGCCGATGGCGCGCGGGGCGGCATCGGCATATCGCTGCTGGCCGGCGTCATCTTTCCCCGCATGGGGCCGGTAAACCGTATTGCGAACGAGCTCGGCTTTCCGGGCGACGACGGCAACGCCTACGGCGGCGGCTTCCTGCAATTGGGCGGTATTCGTGCCACCGGTAACGTCGGCCGTCACTTTCGTGTCGGCGGTTACTATGCCACCGGCGGAAAAACCCTGCGCGACGTGCGCGACGACTTCCGGCGCGAGCTCGGTTTCGACTTGCAGCAGACCGGTCTGACGCTCGAGTTCGTGTACCCCCACCGTCGCTGGGAGGTTTATGCCGGCGGCCTGCTCGGCAGCGGCACGCTTACCTTCACCTATCACCAGGTCGATCGCGAGCGGGCTGCCCGTGAGCTGGCGTGGGATGCGGTGCTCGACGACCTGGCCCGGGCTTCGGAAACCGCTACCTTCCGCAAGACCATTGAGAACAACTTTCTGCTCGCCATGCCGTGGGTGGGCGGGCGTTTCAAAATTACGCCCTGGTTTGCGGTCGACGCCAATGTGGGCTACCAGTTCGGCGCGGCGCGCGACAGCCAGTGGGCGTATTCCGACAGCGTTTATATGCTGAACGGGGCGCCGTCCATCGATTTTCAGGGCTTTTCGACCCGACTCGAGGCCGTTTTCGGATTTTTTCCGTACTGAGGTTCCAACCGCTCGCGAAGCAGTCCTTGTGAGTGAATGCCTCATACGTCCAAGCGTTTGATATTCGGAGACAAACTGACTACAATGTTGCAGCGTTGAACCAGCTTGAAACACGGCAGTGCTGCGAGGGTTTGCCTGTTGGGGTGGCCTTGATATTCGGAGCTTCTATCGCCACGGGTAGAGCTGAAGGTGCAGATTTGCTATGACCTCCATTCTCGTTGTCGGTTCCGTTGCGCTCGACACCGTAGAAACGCCGTTCGGCAAGGCCGAGTCGGTGTTGGGTGGTTCTGCGGCATTCTTCAGCGTGGCGGCCGGTTATTTTGCTTCGGCTCGAATGGTGGCGCCCGTGGGGCACGATCTGCCCGAAGAGCATTGCGATCTGCTGCGCAAGCACAAGGTCGATCTGGCCGGCCTCTGCCGCCTCGAAGGGCTCACGCCGCGTTGGAGCGGAACCTACGGTTTCGACCTCAAGCAGTCGGCTACCGTCGACGCGCAGCCTCACGTGCTGACGGCGTACCGGCCCGAAATTTCTCCCGAATGGCAGACGCCCGAATACGTCTTTCTGGCCGACCTGAGCCCCGAGCAACAGCTGGCGGCGCTCGAACAGGTCGAACGGCCCACCGTCGTTGCCTGTGAAACCGCGAGCCGCTTCATTGAAAACGATCGGCAAGGCCTGGTCGAAGTCTTTTCGTCGGTCGACATTGCCTTTCTGAACGAAGCCGAGCTCCGGGCGTTTACCGATGAACCCAATCTGGTCAGGGCCGCCAAAAAACTCCTGTCGCTGGGGCCCCGTTTCGTCGCCGTCAAACGTGGTGAGTACGGCGCCCTTCTGATGGGCGAAGGCGCGATTTTCGCCGCGCCCGCCTATCCGCTCGAAGAGGTGGTAGACCCCACCGGGGTCGGCGCATCCTTTGCCGGGGGCTTCATGGGCTATCTTGCGCACGAAGGCCGGTTTCACGCAGCCACCCTGCGAAAGGCGGTGGCCTTCGGTAACGTACTTGCGAGCTTTACGGTCGAAGATTTCAGCCTGCGTCGTCTGGCGCGGCTGACACACCCTGACATTCAAGCACGCATGCAGAACTACAAGCGCATGCTGGAGCTGGAGCTGAGTCATGTTTGAACTGCGCACGGACCTGCACGAGGTGCCGCTCAAGGGCGAAAGCGTTCTCGAAGTCTATGCTTCGGTCAACCAGCCGCAGATTGCCGCTGAAGACGTCGATGCCCAGGAAGCTTCTGCCTACGTGGTAACAGGGCAGACGGCGAGTGGTTTCGGGGCCTTCATTTTCCTGTGGATGCGGGTTTCCAATCGCGCGCTCATCTACGGGTGGGACGAGCCGATTCTGCGTGACGATTACCAGGACGTGCGCGACGCCGGCATGCAGTTTACCGAAAGCATGGGTTTCATGATGGAAGACCTCATGATTCGCAGGCATGGGGCAACCGAACGCAAGCGCATTCTCGAAGCGCTTCCGGTTTTTGCGCCTCTTTCCGGCGGCGGCGCGGTCGTCGAAGAGCCGGCGCCGGAAGCGGCGGTCGAAGAAGTTCTGATACTTGACGAGGGCGGGCTTCCGCCCGATGAGTCCATTCTCATTCTGCCGGCCGATATGCCCACGCAGGTCGGCTATCGCCCGGCCACGTCCGATAACCAGTCGGTTGCCGGCGGTTCGTCGGACCCGCTCGATGATAAGAATCTGAAGGTTTTTCTGAGGCTGCTGGCTTCAGCGTAGGAGTTGCTGTGTCGAATATGCTGAAAGGAGTCGCGCTGCTTGTCGCGCTGGTCGCGACCGGGTGTGCACACACGAACGAGCAGGCGCGTTCCGAGGCGGCCTTTTATACGAAATTGGGCATTTCGAATCTGGTATCCCAGAACTGCACCGAAGCGCTTCGCTATCTGCTCGAAGCCGAGAAGCGTAACGGCGACGACGCCGAGTTGCAGAATTCGTTGGGGCTTGCCTACTACTGCAAGGAAGAGCACTTCCTGGCCATCGAAGCCTACAAGAAAGCGGTTGCCCTGAAGCCCGATTTCTCCGAGGCGTGGAACAACCTGGGGGCCGCGTTCGCAACGGTCGGGCAATACGACAATGCGCTGACGGCGTTCGACAAAGCGCTTGAAAACCTGTTGTACGCCACGCCCGAGCGCGCCTGGTTGAACAAGGGCGACGCCCTGGCGGCCCGTTTCGACTCGCAGAACGCCGCGGCCGCGTACGACAAGGCGATTTCGCTGGCCATGCCCAAACCCCAATCGCGCGATGTCGTGTGCGTTGCGTACAACCGGCAGGGTGCCCTGCACATGCGCGACAAACGCTATCATCTGGCCGTGCGATCTCTGGGCAATGCCGTCAAGCTGTGTCCGAAGTATGCCGAACCCTATGCGCAATTGTCGAATGCATACCTCAGGCTCGGAAAAAGAAAGGAGGCCGTGCAGGCATGCGACAAGGTACAGAGCCTTGCGCCCGATTCAGCCGATGCACAGGCCTGCTCTCGTGTCGTAAACTATCTGAACATCAAGGGGCGATAAGTGGAGGGATTCGGTGCATACCTGAAGCGCGAACGCGAGATGCGCGGCGTATCGTTGCGCGAGATTTCGCAGGCGACAAAGATAAGCATCAGTAACCTCGAAGCGCTGGAAGAAGAGCGGTTCGAGGCCCTGGGAGGAGAAATATTCGTGCGCGGCTTCCTGCGCAGCTACGCCCGTTACATGGGGCTCGACCCCGAAGAGGCCGTGCTGCGCTATCAGGAAGAATGCGAGCACCCGGGTGGCGAGCAGGACTACGGAGCGAGGCCCGAAGCTTTCTATCTGGCCAACGACGGTCCGAAGCGCCGCTGGCCCGTGTGGGCGGCCGCCGCCTCGGTGGTCGCGGCTCTTTTTGCGTGGATAAGCTGGGGCGGTCAGCGTGGCGGCATTGACGCCACGGCGCCTCGGGCTTCGTACCCCGTCGAGGTTACGACCGCGGGCATCGCCCAACCCGTTACCGGAACGCCGTCTGCCGCTACCGAAGCGGTTGCGGCCGTGGCCGAAGAACCCGCGGCCGAGCCCGAGCCTGAAAAGGCGGTCGAACGAAGCGTTCGCCTGCTCATACACGCCGACAGCGAAAGCTGGGTCAAGGTTGCCAGCGACGACGACGAAGCCGTCGAGCGGGTACTGCCGCCGGGGTTTGACTGGCGTCTCGATGCGGTCGAGCGAATAGAGCTCATTACCGGTAACGCCGGTGGCATCACGCTGACCGTAAACGGCAGAAAGGTGCCGAAGCTCGGGGGCGAAGGTCAGGTACGCCGTCGCATCATCACGGCCGAAGGGGTACAGACGCCGTGAGAAACCTGCCGGGAAAACTCATTCTCATCAATGTGCTCACGTCGACGGCGGTTCTCGGCGTGACCGCGGGCATTCTTCTGTGGGTGCTGCGGCTCGATGCCGAAGAGCGCATGGTGGGGCTTTTCCTGGTCGGGTTTTCGCTGCTGGTCGGCACCACGCTGCATTTTCTTCTGGTTCGCCCGCTCTTGCCTCGCGACTGGCAGAACGACGATGTTCTCGAGGGAGTGGCGCTGTTGCGGGCCTTTCCCGCGCGTGCGGCCCAGCTGTCGTGGTTTCTGTGGATAGGCCTCAACGTCATGGCCTCGCTCACCTTTTATCTCTTTTTCGGTGAGTGGGCGTCTGACGACAGCACGATCTTTCTTGCCCTGGTCATGTTTCTGGCCAACCTTGCCGGGGGCGGCATCTCGTTTCTCTTCCAGTTCTATGCCTATAAGCTGGTGCTGGCGCGCGAGCTGCGACGGGCCGCCGGAGCGGCTTATGAGCAGGGATACGGCGACCGCCTTTTCGACAAGCCGCTGTACAGTGTTCGCAACAAGCTGATAGTCTCGGCCCTGACCCTTGTCGGGGCTGCGCTGCTTTTCTCCTTTCTGTTCGGCTACGTTTACATTGCCGAGAGCATGCAGGAGCGCATGCTGCTGCATGCCGATGCCGAAATTCAACGGGTGCTTCCCGTGCTCGAGTCGGAAATTGACCAGGGGCGTGCGCGTAAGGCGGCCGAAGGCCTCTCGCAGCTGCATCTCGGCCTCGGCGGCCAACTCATTCTGCTCGACAAGCAACAGCGCCCGATTGGCGGTCATGTAGACGGCGGGCTTGCCGAGATGCTGCGCGACGCCGACGAGGTGAACTGGCGCAGCGAGACCGTGGTGCGCAGAGTACCCGCGGCCGGCGGCGAGTATGTGCTGGCGGCCGTGTTTCCATGGCGCATTTCCGAAGGGGCGCTCAAGGGAGTCGAGCGCGCCTTTCTGTTCGTCTTCGTCGGCTCGGCGCTCATCATTCTGGCCATTGCCTCGTTCTCGGCGCGCGACGTGGCGCAGCCCGTACGCGAGATCGTGCGCCGGGCAGAACGGATCGCCCGCGGCGATCTGAGCGAACCGGTTGCCATTCTCAGCGGCGACGAACTCGGCGACTTTTCGTTCGATCTCGAGCAGGTACGCCGGTTCCTGCGCGGTGTGGTCAACGGAATCGAGCGTGTCAGCGGCGAGATCGACCATTGCTCGGCCAGCGTGGCCGAAGCCGCCCTTGTCGTCGACGATGCCTCGGGCGAACAGGCGCTTCGCGTGCGGGCCGGGCTGGCCGCCGTCGAGAAAATGTCGCGCGGGTTTCAGCGTATTGCCGAAGGCGGCGTAGAGCTGACGGCCCAGGCTTCGACCGTGGGCAGCGCCATCTATCAACTCGACGCCACCGTGCAGCAGGTCGACAAGAGCACCGAGGTCATGCTCCAGCATGTTTCGCGGGTGCACGAAGGCATTGAACGCACGAACCGCATCGGCGAGCTCATTTTCGCCACGCTGGGCGACCTGCTTCGTTCGGTCGATGTGGCGGTTCGCAACGTGCGCAAGTTTTCCGATTCCATTCGCCGTAACGAAGAGCGGGCGAACCTTGCGAGAGCGGTTTCCGAACGCGTGTACGAGTCATGCGGCGAGGGCATTGACCTTACCCGGCAGACCACGAACAGCATCGCCCATATCGAAAACGGCCTGGCCGAGACGGCCGGTATTCGGGATGAGTTGTTCGTCAAGCTGAAAAGCATGGGCAGCCTCATCGGGCTCATTGACGAAGTGGCCGACGATACGAAGCTTCTGAGCCTCAATGCCGCCATCATTGCGGCGCAGGCCGGCGACAAGGGCCGCAGCTTCAGTGTTCTGGCCGAAAAAATCAAGACGCTGGCCGATCGCACCAACGGCGCCACCCTGCAGATCATTTCCATGATCGACTCGGTAAGCACCGGCAGTTCCGAACTTTCGGCGGGCATGGAAGAGGTGCGCCGCAACGTGGCTGAAACCCGCGACGTGGCACGCCGGGCCAGCGAGTCGCTGCAGTCGATTATCGTGAACGCCCAGACGGCGACCGAAGGCATGAACAAGGTGGCGCAGCATTCGAGCCGCTATGTCGACGACGGCGAAAACGTCGAGCGCGCCGTCGTCGGCCTTTCACACCTGATTGACGGCATTCATGCGGCGGTGCGCCAGCAGTTGGGCAAGGCCAAGGAACTCGAAGTGGCCATGCAGCGAGTCGAAGGCGGCTCTCGAACGGTGAAGTCGCTGTCGCGGGCCCAGGCCGAGGGGGGGCGTGTTCTCGCTTCGGGCATCGAACAGGTCATTACCATGGTCGAACACCTGAAGCGCATCCTTGACGAACAGCAGGCGCAGGTCAGGGAGTTCGGGGTGGCGATGACCTCCATCGAATCCGAGGGCGATTCGAACCACCAGGTAACGGCCCGGTTGCGACATGAAGTCGATTCGCTGCACAAGAACGCCGAGACCTTCCGCATGTTCGTCGAACGGTTCAAGCTTGTATGAAGGCACTTGAAAGCAGAATCGGAGGGGTCGAGGGGCTTCGCCTGCGGTTGTACATTACCCTCGCGTACAGCCTGACTTCGCTCGTGGCGCTCGTACCCCTGTTTTTCCTGATTGAGCCGGTCGTCGATGCGTCGGTACTGTCGACGCAGGGCTCTCTGTACGTGCTGCTGGGCATTCTTTTCTGCGACCTGGTCGGGCAGACGCTCTACAACGAGCGGCTGTCGGCGCCCGTCTTCGACTTCCTGCGCGCGGCCTCGCAGGGCACGCCGGCGCGGGAGACGATTGAGAGCGCCGCGGCGACACTCCTTGAGCTTCCCCAGAAGATGGCTCTGTCGAGCTTCATTCTGTGGATGGCGTCGATTTCCGTGTTCGTCGTTCACCTCTTCTTCGTGGTCGATCTGCCGGCGTTCAAGGTCGGCTACCTCTTTGTTACCGGCGTGGCTGCCGCCCTGGTCGTGCTCGTGTTCCAGTATGCGCTCTTCCGCAGGTTGATTGAGGGCCTGGGGGCGAGCATCATGCGGCACCGCTACCGCTTGCAGGCCATTCGTCGGAGCCGACGCATCAGCGCCCGCATGCGCCTGACGGGCACGTTGTTTCTTCTGGTTTTCGGGGCCCTCTGTTTCGCCGGAATCACTTCGTTCGGACAATACGTCAAGGTTACCAGCGAACAGACCGGCGTGCTGACGTCGGCGACCCTGGCCAATCTGGCCGAGGAATTGCCCGCCGAACGTGGGGCCATCGGCGCCTATCTGCGCGAACAGCAGCGTAATTTTCCCTTTGCGATTGCGCTGTGGATTCCGGATGACCGCAGGCTGATAGGCCAGCTGCCCATAGCACCCGAGAACCTGTTGGGCGCGACCGGCGAGCTTTCCGGGTCGTTCGAACACGCTGCAACCATGAGTCGGGTTTCTTTTCGCACGGTGGGGCAGGGCGTCTTGCTTGCGGTGGCCATGCCCGGTGTGTTTCTGTCGGGCGGCACCCAGATTTTCTGGATGACGCTGGCCATACTGTTCGTGGCCTCGCTGGGGTCGCTCATCGTACTCAATGCCGTGGCCCTTGATATCGTACGACCGCTCTCGGCCCTGAATCGTTTCGCGCGCGACCTTTCCGAGGGGGCCATTCGAACGTCGCCCACCATTGTGACCGAAGACGAATTGGGGCGCCTTGACGGAGCCCTGCGGCAGATGGGCATGGGGTTGCGACGCATGTTCGTCGACCTGAAAACCTCGCTCGATAACGTCAAGGAACTGCGTCGTTCGCTCGACGAAGATCTGCGCGCGATTCAGGAAGGGGCCGCAAATCAGGATCGCAACGTCGACCGGGCCTTCATGAGCTTTTCGGGCGTGAACCAGGCCCTGCGTGACATCGGCGACGACCTCGAGGTTGTCGAGAAGTCGGCGCTTGAAAGTCACGGCTCGGTAAGGCAGCTTGAAAATTACCTTGACGACATTCGGTCGGAGTTGACCGAACTGCTTGACACCGTACGGGCCGGCGGGCGCATGATTCTGGGCATGAACGAGGGCGCCGCCGTAACCAACTCCGACGTGACCGCGTTGCTGGAAGGCGTATCGAGATTGTGCGCGCAGATTGAACGCATGCAGACGGCATTCGGTGAGCTCTCGACCGCCATTACCCGGGTCGGAGACTCGAGTGAGAAGGCCCTGGAAACAGCCATGGAGGCCGAAGGTACCACGGTGCAGGCGGCGCATGGCGTGACCCTCGTGAACCAGACGGCCGAAGGGGTGCTCGACCGACTGCAGCGCTTCAGGCTCGGTGTGAATGAGATTGCGGGTGTGGTCGATATCATCGACGACGTGACCGAACAGACCTCGCTTCTGTCGTTCAACGCCGCCATTCTGGCAGCTGAATCGCATGAGAACCACGCGCGCGACTTTGCGGTTGTCGGCGACGAAATCAAGGATTTGTTCGAGCGCACCGAGGCCAGCACCAAGGATGTGGCACAGCTCATGAGCCAGGTGCACAAGGGGTCGAACCATTCGCTCGAGGAACTGCGAACTTCGTTGGGGCGTATTCAGCAGGGGCAGCTGGTAACCATGCTCGCACGTGACGCGGTGCAGCTCATTCGCGAGAATTCCGAGCGCACCCACAATGACATGCGGGCCCTGCGAGAGGGAATTCAGTACCAGTACCAGAGCCTGACCCAGCTTGCCCGCGACCTCAAGGAAGAGCGCAAGCGCGTCGATGCCCTGCAGGGGTTTTCGCGAGAGAACAGTCAGGATGCGCAGAGTCTGCGCGCCTCGGCCGAACAACTCGTGCAGCTGCTCGAGCGGTTGCAGCGTTCGACCGGCGACCAGGCCGAAAGCAATCGTCATATTCTTTACGTACTCAAGCGCATGACCGAGGGCATCTTCAATCTCAAGCGCGGGCTGCGCAAGCTTTCCGGAGGCTCGGCCGAGGTCGTCGATCTCATGAACGAAATACGTTTCGCCTCGACCCGCAACACCCGACAGACCGAGCAGATGAATGCCCAGTTACGTAAGCTCGATGGGCTGTTGAAGGAAATCGAGAGTAAATTGACCGCCATTTCGCTCGCTTGACGTGGAACGGATTGCAACCGAAGCCGTTGTGCTGGCTACACGCAGCCTGGGCGAAACCGACTTGATTGTCGAGTTCGTGACCCGTAACCAGGGGCGCCTGAGCGCCGTGGCCAAGGGAGCGCGCAACAGCCGGAAGCGCTACGGCGGCCGATTGGCGAAATTCGTCTGCGTCGATCTGCAGGCGCATCAGAAGCCGTCGGCCACGTTGGCGCGGGTCGACGATGTACAAATAATTGAGAGCTTTCCCGGACTGAGCGAAGACCTCGATAGGCTGGCCATGGCCGAAGCCGTTATGGAACTCTCGGCACGGGTCATCGTGCCCGGCCCCGATGCGGCCGAAACCTTCGACTGGCTGCTGGGGGCCTGGCGGGTTCTTCAGGTCGGAGGGTGGAACGCGGCCGAGTTCTACTACGCGCTTCTGCAGATGCTCATGCGGCAGGGGGTGATGGCGTCGCTCGAACAATGTCTTCGTTGCGGCGAGGCCGAAGTGCCCGTCACGTTTCTGGCGGGGCAGGGGGGCTTTGTCTGCCTGAGCTGTGCGCCGGGGGCGCGCGTCGTTTCAAGCGAGCTCCAGGCAAGCGTTGCCCGGGTTGCGCGAAGCTGTGCCGTGCCCGACGACCTGTGCGGGAAGCTCGATGAGAAAGGGGCCGTCGAGTTGCGCGCCTGGGTACGCGAAGCGCTGCGCATTCATGCCGGAGGCGATCTGCGCTCGCTGCGAATGTGGGAAGAGTACTTTCGCCCCGAGTCGGGAAAGCCCTGATTTCTTTTGACTAAAGCTACGTCTTTGTGATACAACCCTAACACCTTTTCCTGTCGTAGACATCAGGCCTGAGAGACCGACCGTGCTGTTGAGAAGCTTATTTGCCATCGTAATCTGTCTCTTTTGGAGTCTCCCGGCCTTGGCGCAGACTTCACTTCTGCCCGGCGAGGGACAGTCGCGTCCGTCGCGCCCCGCCGCCGAGGGCCAGTCGAGGCCCGCGCCCGAAGCTCCCGCGGCCGAAGCCCCCACGCCGGAGAAGCCGGCCGACACCGGCTTTTCCGAAGACGCTTCACTCGGCGTTGAAGACGCAGGTCCCGACGAAGAGTCTACGCCTGCGCCCCGGCAACAGCCCGCCTCGACCCCGGCTGCCGCCCAACCGGCGCCTGCGCCTGCGCCGGAGCCCGCCCGCACCGCACCCGCTGCTTATGCGGGCGATGATGAAGAAGACGGCGAGTCTCTGCCCGCATTGGAAACAGGCCAGGTGGTGATTCGCAACCGGGCGGGCAGTGAGCTTGCGCCGTCAATCGGCGGCTTGTCGGGTATCTTTCGCACGATCACGGCCCGCACGGGGTCGCAGCATACCATGATGTTCGGCTCTCACGTCGGTGGGTACTACCTGAGCGACTCGTGGGACTCGGCCGACCACTCGCACCTCGAGGCGCGCGGCCACCTGGCGTACTCCGTTCTCGACGATCTGGAAGTGCACGCCGATCTGCTTGCGACCGGACATCGGGCGACCTTTTCCAACGGAAACGAACCCGAGTTCATGCAGACGCTCGGTGACTTCACCTTCGGTGCGAAGTACGTTTATCCGATCTACGACTATCTTGCGGTGGGTGGCGCTCTCGACGTTCGGTTCTACACCAAGGTGCGCTCCATCGGCTCGCGTTGGGGCTCGTTCAGCCTCATGCCTCTGGGCATGGTGAGCTTCGACGCCAGGGAACACCCCGAAATTCAGTGGCCGCTCGTCGCGCACGCCAACATCGGTTTCTTCTTCGACCAGGGCTACAAGGCGCTGCTGACCGGCGACAACAGCGATCTGGCGTTCAATGCCGATCTGACGGCCAGCCGCCTCAACGGCATGAACGTGGCCGTGGGCGATCAGTTTCTGATGCGCGTGGGCCTTGAGTTTCCGCAGGAAGACTATACGGTCTTTCTCGAATACTCGACCGAGCAGGAAGTCAACAACCGACTGCTGAACGGAGTTGAAAAGGAAGGCTGGGGCAGTTCGCCGCAACGGCTGACCCCGGGCGTGCGCTGGAACTTCATCGATCGCCTCGTCATGGACGCCGCCGTCGACATCGGCCTCGGCGGCGAGTATGTCGCCGACGGTAAGGCCGCCAACGCAAATCCCGGCTACCAGTTCTGGCTCGGTCTGGCCTACAGCCATGACCCCCGCGCGCAGAAGGTGGTCGACACCCGCGGATTCGTCAAGGGCATCGTCGTCGATGCCGAGACCGGCGAGCCCCTGGGCGGCGCCGTCGTACGCTATGAAGGCATGCCCGTGTCGCGACAGGTCACCAGTGAAGACGGCGGCATGTTCCAGAGCTTTCCGCTCTTGCCCGGTCAGGCCAAGATTCGCATCGAGCTCGACAGCTACGAGCCCGTGGTCGTCTCGCCGAACATCATCGGCCAGGAAGTGGTTACCGAGAAGATTCTCCTGCGTAAGATCGACGAAGGCGGTCAGCTGGTCGGCGCGCTGGTGGGTTCGGTACTCGACCCCATGGCCAGGCCCGTTCCGGCCAGCCTGAGCTTTGTCGACGTCGACATCGCCGGCACCCGGGCCAACCCCATGGACGGCTCGTTCGTGAAGATTCTTCCGCCGGGGCAGTACAAGGTGCGCGTCGAAGCCGAAGGCTTCCAGCCCAAGATTTTTCTCGTTCCGGTCGAAGCCCGTCGCAAAACCCGCGTGGTCTTCGAGCTTCCGCCCGAAGGCGTCGACACCACCTCGGGCGCCATTGCCGGTACGCTCGTCGATCCCGACGGCAAGCCCGTGGGCGGCACGATTCGCTTTCCCGAAGGCGAGGCGCGTGACATCGTCGCCAATGCCGAGACCGGCGAGTTCTATGCTTCACTGCCGCCGGGCCGGTACAAGATCGAAGTCGGCGCGCCCGGCTTCAGCTCGCGTGCCTACCTGATTCCGGTCGAGACGGGTAAGAAAACGCGCGTCGACATCAAGATGGTTCCGGTGCGTTCGGTGGGCGCCATCGAAGGCCGCCTGCTCACGGCCGACGGCAAGCCGCTCAGCGGTACCGTTCGCTTCCGCGACACCGCGCACGGTACGTTGGTGCTCGATCCGGCAACCGGTGGTTTCTACAAGGTGCTGCCGCCGGGCACCTATGACGTCGAATTCGACTCGCCCGGGCTCGGTAAGAAGGCCGCGCAGTTCCAGGTGCTCGACGGAAAGAAGACGGTGCAGGACTTCCGTTACGGCGAAGACCAGAGCAGCAGCCTGCTTGCCCGCCTCACGGCCAACGGCATCGAAATCGCCAGAGCGGTTTCCTTCGAGAAGGGCAGCACCGACATCGACGCCGGTGCGCGCGAAGTGCTCGACGCCATCGCCGAGGTGCTGAAGGCCAACCCCGAGGTGCGGGTAAGCGTGGTGGCGTACACCGACGACCAGGGGCCGGCGCGTTCGAACCTGCGCGAGACGCAGGCGCAGGCCGAGGCCGTCATCGAGTACCTCGTTTCGCGGGGCATCGACAGAACGCGGCTGCGTCCGGTCGGGGCGGGTCAGGAGAATCCGCTTGCGCCGAACACGACCGCCGAGGGACGGGCCCAGAACCGACGTGTCGAGTTCCGCGTGCGGTAAGGCCTTCCGATATACTTGTCACACAGGGCGGGGCTTGTCCCCGCCCTCCGTATTTTATCGGGGGAAAAGGAGCTTCGGCGCCGCAAGGCTTTCCCCCCGCAGGCGGTGTGTGCCATGCCGCATGCGAAGTTTGTGAGGAGACTGATCCATGACCCTGCGCTTCGATGGTCACGACGCCTACGTGGCAACCCCCGATCTGCTCGATAACGTGAATGCGGCGCTGCTGCTCGAACGTCCGCTGTTGCTGAAGGGCGAGCCCGGCACCGGCAAGACCGTGCTCGGCCGGCGCATTGCCGAGGCGCTGGGGCTGCGCTTTCTCTTGTGGAATGTGAAGAGCTCGACCAAGGCGCAGGATGGGCTGTACGTGTACGACACCGTGCAGCGACTCAACGATGCCCGATTCGGCGAAGGCGACGTGCGCGATATCGCCCGCTACATCAAATTGGGCCCGCTGGGCGAAGCGCTGCGTGCGGAAGAGCGGGTCGTGCTTCTCATCGACGAAGTCGACAAGGCCGATCTCGAATTTGCCAACGATCTGCTGTACGAACTCGATCAGATGTCGTTCCGCATCAACGAAACGGGCGAGACGGTCAACGCCGTGCACCGGCCGTTCGTGGTCATTACCAGCAACAACGAAAAAGAGCTGCCCGACGCCTTTCTGCGGCGGTGCGTGTTTCACTACATTGCCTTTCCCGAGCGGGAAACCATGCGGCAAATCGTCGACGTTCATTTTCCCGGACTCGACCAGATTCTCGTCGAAGCGGCCATGAACCGTTTCTACCAGATTCGCGAGCAGCGCAATCTGCGCAAGCGTCCGGCGACCAGCGAGCTGCTCGACTGGCTGCGCATTCTGGTGCACACCGGCATCGAGAAAGCCGACCTGGACAAGTCGATTCCGAACCTGGGCGCCCTGCTGAAAAACGAGGGCGACGTGGCCGCGGTGCGCGAAGCGCTGGCCTCGCAGCCCTGAGGCGCGCATGTTTCTTGCGTTCTTTTATGCGTTGCGGGTGCATGGCATACCGGTCACGCCCACCGAGTGGCTGGCGTTGCTCGAGGTACTCCTGCGCCATTCGGCGCCCGATGCCCGCGTGCTCTATCACGTGGCCCGGGCGGTCTGCGTCAAGCATGAAGAACTCTTCGACGCCTTCGATGCCGCTTTTCTCGAGGTTTTCGGCGATGCGGTAGGCGTCGGGGCTGCTTCAGGGGGAAGGGGTAAGCTGACGGGGGCTGCGTTTCTACAAGCCATCGAAGCCGGAGACATGAAGAAGCTGGCCGAATTGGGGCTCGATCTTCCCCCCGAATTGGCGGCGCTGTTGCTCGAAAACCGTGAGGCCCTGGCGCGCATGGCGGCCGAGGCCGACACGGAGATGGAAGGGGGCATACGCAACCGACAGCCCGGGGGGGCCCACAGCGCCATTGCCATGGCGCGTCGGCGCCGTTTCCGTAACTATCGCTCCGACATGGTGCTCGACACCCGCAGCATTCGGGTCGCGTTGAGCCGGCTGCGGCGACGCCTTCCCACCGGTCCGGTCGACGAGCTCGATCTCGATGCAAGTATCGACCGCACCTGTCGCGAGGGTGGCGAAATCGAGTTGGTGTATCGCCGCCGCCGCAAAAATCATGTAAAAATCGTCCTGCTCATGGATGCCGGGGGCACGATGACGCCGCATGCGCGCCTGGTCAACCGTCTCTTTTCGGCGGCCCGCAGCCAATTCGAGCACTTCAAGGCCTATTACTTTCACAACTGCCCCTACGATCAGGTTTACGAAGACATCGAGCGCCGGGTGACCGTTTCGACGGAGAAGATGCTCGAGTACGGCCGCGACCATTGGCTCATCGTCGTGGGCGACGCCCACATGGGCACCCCCGAACTCATCGTGTCCGGCCGCAATCTCGAGGGGCCGCGATGCGAAGAACCGGGCCTCGTCTGGCTGCAGCGTATTCACGACGCCTTTCGGAAAAGCGTGTGGCTGAACCCGGTCGAAGGGGCCGAATCGTTCAGCTCGGGACACAGCGTCATGCTGGTTCAATCGGTATTCGACATGCTTCCGTTGACCCTCGACGGTCTTGACGCCGCGATGGCCGAGCTTATGAGCGGTCGTCGCCGCTGAGGCGATCCGTTTCACGCCCGTTCGTTTCGACGAAAAAAAAAGACGACCGCTCAGTTGAACGGTCGCCCCCTTTCTTCTCCAACGGAACGAGAATCTTCTCAGGCCGGTACTTTCTGCGACGGCGCGGCATGCGACTGCGCGACCTTGGCCGCCGCTTCGCGCGCCGCGGCGTCGCGTCCGGCATCGAGCACCGAAAGGAAGGTAATGGAAACGCCCCAGGCAAGCAGGCCGAAGGTCGTCCACGCACCATGATAGAAGGCCTCACGCTCGACGCCCAGTTCGATACCGAAAAAGATCAGGCCGAGCAGAAACGACAGGCCTACCAGAATCTGATAACCGCGTTTTTCGTCGGCGGGTGTGTAGCGCTGAATATCGTGTGGGGTCGGGTTTTCGGTCATTATGCTCTGCTCCTGTGCGTGAGTAACAGGTACCGGCGAAAAGAACGCCTGTCTTGCTTGTAAGCCCAGTTTAGAGTCTGGGGGCGAGGGCCGGTATGACCGATGTCATCCGTCGGTTTTCTTCACAGGCGACAGCCGCCCTCCCGGCGCCGGCGAAGATTGCCCGGCTTTCGAAAGGCTCCCGCTGGTGGACTCGAATTGCTGGGTAGCAGGGCGCTTTCCCCTGAAACCGACCGGGGTGCGAACAAACTTGACTCTTTAGTCTGGATTCGTTACTCTTTTAAACGTAGATGACGCACGG
>JAWLBW010000086.1:0-15684 GCA_041687475.1 bacterium | reverse complement strand
GTTGGCAATGACGGCGTCCGTCACGTCTTCCGGCATTTCAAAGCCCAAACTAGAGGAGAAACCCCAGCAGGCAACGTTATTCGAGTCCGCCCCCTCGCCTTTGCCGACGAGCATGCACGATTGAGCATTGCCGGCGCCGAAGGCGCGGATTTCGGTTCCGGCGAGAATCTCACCGGCGTTCACGGTGTGTTCCGTCGCCTCCGTTGCGTCGGTGCCCCACTGGCCGTTTGAGTTCGTACCACCCCAGCAAAGCACATCCGTTTTCGTAATCGCGCAGGTTTGGCCGTAAGCCGGCGTCGTCAGCTCGACGGCCGTTTCGGGATCGAAATCCACCGGTTTGTTAACGGTCGTCGTCACGTCGCTCTGCACGACGTGTTCGGAGTAAATCGCTTGAATTCCTTCCACTTCGAGGCCGATGTTCACCGGTTCAGTGGAGTAGCCGCGCTCGACTTGCACGTCGCGCATCTGGCCGCGGCTCGCGTCGCCCCAGCAAACGATTTGGAATTTCGAATTCTGCGCGTCTTCGATGCTTTCCGCGGTAAGCGCACACGTATGGGCCGTTCCGGCGGCAACACTGCCGCTGTACTGGAGGCCTTTGACCTCGGTCGGGACGTTGACATTGACCAACGAGCCGTTCCCGATCTGCCCCATGTTGTTCCGGCCCCAGCAGAAGGTCTTGCCTTCGTAGGTGGAGCCCTTCGCCATGCTGGCGCAGGTGTGATAAGCGCCCGTCGTGAGGGTTGCGACACCTTTCAGGGGGGTTCCGTCCGGGCCGTTCACGAAGACCGGAATGTTGCGGTCTGCATTCGCACCGTCGCCCACCTGACCGTAGTGGTTGTACCCCCAGCAGGCCACCGTGTTGTCGGTGTCGACGTCTGCGTCAGCGCCGTCGATGAGCGCACAAGTATGCGAGTGGCCGGCGGCAAGCGACTTGATCTTTCGTCCGCTCACGACCTTCACGCGTACAGGAGCGCCCCGGCCTTCGGCCGAGAACTCTTCGTTCCCGAGCTGACCGTAGCTGTTGTCACCCCAGCAGACCACCTGCTCGCGGTCGGCATCGAAGGCGCAGGCGTGTTCGGCGCCGGCGACGATTTTGGGCGCGTTGACATCATTTTCGGGCGCGCAGGCCGAGACGGCGGCGCCGAGCAACAAGACCAATCCCACGAGGGGAAAGCGCCGTGCCGGCGCCTTGACGACTGCGTTTTTTCGAAGACGGAACATGTTCTCTCCCCCGATGGGTCGGTTAATGAACCGTATTGTATCGAAGTGAAAACCGATGCGGTGTAATGAAATCATTACAAGGGGCGATTTGCCGTGAGGGGCAGAGGCGGGCTGCATGGACCTTGTGGACGAAGTGGACGGGGCTGGACGACCGCCCCCATCTTCGAAACTCACCGAACTCAACGCCTCGATGTGAATCCTCGCCACGCAAAAAAAGCCGTTCCTCCGAAGAAGAACGGCCTTCCGTGAAATCCGTATGGGCGCGCGGCCTTACTTGGGCTCGGCGTGCGCGGGGTATTCGTCGAGATAGTCGGCCATGGCGGCCTGAATGACGATACCGGCCTGGTCGCGGCCGTAGGTGCCGATGACCTGCAGCTTCGACTCCTTGCCCGGAATCAGCTTGTAGGTGCTGAAGTAGTGGCGCAGACGCTCGACCAGCACTTCGGGCAGCTCGTGAATGTCGGTAATGTTGCCCCAGACATTGTCGTTCGACAGCACGGCAATGATTTTGTCGTCGGCCTCGCCGCCGTCGATGCACTGAATGCCGCCGACGACCTTGGCGTACAGCAGCACTTCCGAACGCGTGATCGGGCGCTCGCTGATGACGCAGATGTCGAGCGGGTCGTGATCGCCGGTCGTGGCGCCCGGACACAGGTCGCGAATGCGGTCGCCGCAGTAGGTACGCGGAATGAAACCGTACAGCGCGGGCGGCTGCGACGACGAGCGCTGCGGCCGATCGACGCGCAGGTAGCCGGTCTGCTTGTCGACTTCGTACTTGACGAGGTCGAAGGGCGTGATTTCGATGTAAGCGTTGACAATCTCGGGCACGTTCGGGCCTACTTCAAGCCCGTGCCAGGGGTGCGGACGCCAGTCATGAAAATCGGTCATGGGTGAACACCTTTCGTGATAACGCGTGTCGGAAAGCCGGCCCGGTAGGTTCCGGTTATCCATTCTGTTACGTCAGAGGTAAAAGAAACCCTCGCAGCAGGAAATATGTCGAGAGGGTAATTGTGAAGATTCCTTACGAGTCGTTCATCCCCAGGCGAGTACGAGACCGGCGATTGCGGTCAGACCGCCGGCGGCGCGAACAGCGAGTAACTGTGCGGGGCGATGCGCCAGGCCTGCGCCCAGCAGACCGGCAAGGTGAAGCAGCGCCGTCGCCGTGACGAAGCCGATACCATAGGCCGTCATCGAACCCGACAAGGGCGCCTCGGCGCCATGGGCATGTCCGTGAAAAAGCGCGAAAACAGCCGTCAAGGCAACCGCACCGCCAAGGGGAAGGCGAGCGGCAAGCGCGACCAGAAGCCCGAGCACGAAGACCGAAGCAAGAATGCCGTGCTCAACCAGCGGAAGGGCAAGCCCGCTGCTTCCGCCGACCGCGCCCGCGGCCATGACCGTTACGAAGACAAGGGGAAGCAGAATGCGTGCGCGGCCACCCTGTTGCGAAGCCCACAGGCCGACAGCCACCATCACCAGTAAATGGTCAAGACCGCTGAAGGGATGGCCGAAGCCGGTCGAAAAGCCGGCTGCGTGCTCGACGCCGGTGTGGGCCGAAGCAAGGGAGGGCAGGGCGGCAACGATGCCGAAAGACAGTATCGTGCTGAGCTTCATCGTGACTTGACGGATAAGAATCAAACCGACAGTATCCCATGCCGGGCCTGCCCGAGCAACGATTTCTTAGCCGCCGCCACCGTCCGACGGGCCTTGTGAGCCGGTGTCGGGCCCCTCGGTGGTTGCCCCGGTCATGGGGCGGCTCATGCCTTCGAGGCTTTCCTTGTCGGGCTCGGTGTAAAAAAAGGACTTGCGATCGCATCGCCTCGAGGGTCTCGGGTGAAACCTCCTGATGGGGATTCCACTTCGTATCGCAGCCGATGGACATGAGCATGGCGGCCGACAACGCGGGTAGCAACAAGGAACGGCTTTGCTTCATGGCGCGAGCCTCCTGGCACGGGGAAACATGACGGTTCTTCATGCCCATCATGCGGCATCGCGAAGAATCTGTAAACGCCCCCTGCCGCACCGAAGGCGCGGAATGCCCGAGGCCAATGGCCGATGAACAAACGCTGGCAGCACGGCCGGACGAGCACCGCAGGTGCGAGCCCGCTGATTTTCGTTCACCCGTTTCATTCCACCCGAAGCGCAGCGCAGGGTGGAACCTGTACCATCCGACCGTGCGCATACCGGTCAGCCGTGCACCGGGCCGTCCGACGTCCGACGTCCAGCTCAGTAGCCGATACCCAACCCCACGTACAACCGCAGCCTGCGTTCGACGCGGGGCTCGTGAAACCCGTAGGCCGCGCGCACAAACGAATTCCACGGGTAAATGTCGAAGAACAGCGTCTTCATGCGCAGCTCGGCGCCGAAGTCGGTCAGCAGCCCTGACGTTTCCGACACCGAGAGGGTGCAGTCGTCGCGCGAGCCGGGGCAGGTAACCTTTCCCCTTTGAAAGAAGTCGGCCCATGACGCGCTGTTCGGTAGTACATTGCCCGCGTGCGAGAAGAGGTTCAGGTACACGCTGTCGGCGGTGAGCGCGCCGGCCTTGGCATGGCCCTGCCAGAGGGGAAAACGGTACGCCGTGTGAAAGAGCAGCAGCTTTTCGCCCGCCACGGCATAGTCGTCGTAGCCCGGAAAACCGGTTTCGCTCTGAAACTCGCCCTGCCGCAGGAAGAAGATGCGGCCGCCCAGGTACAGCTGGTCGAACGAGCTTACCGCGTCGGACAGCCAGCCCCCGCGCACCCCGAATTCCCAGGTGGTATCGCCCGGCAGGGACACGAACTCGGTGTATTCGCCCTCGACGCTCCAGTAGCGTTCGCGCTGCCAGGCGCCGTCGAGAATCGAGCCGAAGAAGGGCACGTCGAAGTTGCGAACGACATGATACCCGGCGCGCAGGCGGGCCGTGCGTCCCCCCGTGGGGTTGATGTCGGCCGAGGCGTTGGGCGTCAGGTTGTAGTGGTTGTACTCGGCCGCATGCTCGAAGGCGAATTGCATGGTGCGGTCGACCGGGTAGCCGAAGTCGATACGCTTGGCCGTTTCGCTCAGGAACAGTCCGTGGCTGCGTCCCAAAGGCAGCCAGACGCCCACCATGCCGGCGTCGAAAGTGAAATCGAGCTTGGTGGTCTCATCGATTCCGCGCAGCAGCTGGTCACGGCGCACGTAGCGCGACACGTCGAAAATGAAGTCGGGGTACCACTGGTGGTTCTGGTAGGTCAGGTGGTAGTCCTGATTCTGCCCGAACAACACTTCGAGCTCGAGCTCGTGCTTGCCCAGCACATCGCCGAAAGCCAGCGTTCCGCCGGCCCGGGCGCCACCGTCGGACACCAGAAACTCGGGGTAGAACTTGAGCGGAAGCGGGTCGAACACATACGGCCGCGTGGTGCCCTCGATGGCGAAACGCCGCGTCATGACGGCGTGATCGCGGGCAAAGACCTCTTCAAGGGGAAGGGGTAGCGGCTCGTCTTCCGGCTTTGTTTCGGCGTCCAGTTCGCTGCGATAAATGCCGAAGCCGCCGTCGCGGTACACGGTGTAGTACAGGCGGCGACCGTCGGTCGAGGGCGAAAAAGCGCCGCCCACCGTGGTCGTGTAGCGGGTGGTCTTGCGCGTGGGCAGGTGCAGTGTGTAAACGTCGAAGGCTTTGCGTCCGTCGGATACGTATACCAGCGTTTCGTCGTCGAGAAAGAGGGGCGTCAGGTCTTCGGCCGGTCCCTGCGTAACGGGGGTAACCGTGGCGTCGGTCAGCGCCAGCGCCCAGATGTCCGACGACTGGTCGACGTTTACCGTGAACACGAGGCGCGCGCCGTCGGGCGAGAAGGCGGGTGCCGCCGCTTCGACGCCCGGCGAAAAGTCGGTGAGCGTTCGCGGATCGCCGAGCTCGCCGTCGACCAGCGGCCAGACGGTCAGGTTGCGGCGGCCGTCGCGTCCGACCGAGGCGGCCACCCACTTGCCGTCGGCCGATACGGCCGGGTCTTCGGCGCGGGCGAGCCGGGTAAGCCTTGTGGTCTTGCCGTCGACGGTCAGCAGAAAGAGGTCGTGGTAGCTGTAGCCGTCGAGGGTCACTTCGGCATCGCTCGACACGATCATGGCCGACGAATCGGGCAGCCAGGCAGGTCGCGAGCCCACGCCGCTGAAGACGATGCGCCGTTTACCCGTTTCGACTTCGTACAGGTACAGATCACCGGCCGAAAATTCGGCCGTGCCGTTGCCGGTAAAGGCCAGGTATTTTCCGTCGGGCGATACGGCCACGTTGCCGGTGAGAAAGCCGGCGTCGGTAACCGGTTCGCCGTCGAACAGCAGCGGCTTCCACGCGTCGTGCCAGTTCCGGTAAACCGCTCGTCGCTCGTCGATGTATTCTGCGAAAACGACTTCGGGGTCGACGCCCAGCACGGTGGCCATGGGCTTGCGAAAGTCGGTGGTGAACGTGCGGCCGGCTTCACGGGCAATGCGCGCGCCGGTGTCGGGGCCGAAGCGCTCGTTCAGGTACAGGAGAAAGCCGAAGCCCTGGTTGTATACCTTTTCGGCTTCGAGGTAGTTCTTGTTCGACAAGGCCGCCATTTCGGCGAAGGGAAACACGCCGTCTTCCAATACCGAGGCGCGCAGCAGCATGTCGCGGTGACTGTCCCACCGGTCGAAGGCCAGGGCGGCCGAATCGGCCTGGGCGATGCCCTCGGCAAACCAACGCGGCGTAAGCTCGGCCGGCAGAAACAGGGTCGCCGCCACCTGCGAATCGCGGCCGTAGGGGGCGTCGAGACCGCTGACGACGAGACCGGGCACCAGGTCGCCCAGCATGGTCGACTGGCCCAGCGAGAACAGGTGCGCCAGCTCGTGGGTGGTCACGTCGCGCAGCCAGTCGTGGGTACCCCTGAACTCGGTCGACGACGAGAGTCCCTCGATGCTCACGACGCGATAGGCCGTATACGCGGCGCCGTTACGAGGGTCGAAGGTGTCGTCGAAAACGATACGAACGGGCAGCGGCAGGTCGCGGCCGTAGGCCTCTTTGAGTCGAGAATACACCTCTTCGGCAATTTCGGCCACCCGCGCCGCGCTCTCGGTCACGGCATCATGATGGTAAATGCGAAAGTGCTCGGTCTCGTACACCCGCCAGTCGAGCTCCGGATGATTGAACGCTGTCGCCGGCGCCACCGCCACGGTCAACAGGAGAAACAGGGCGGTGGCGATGGCCAATGACCAATGGCCGATGGTCAATTCGGTTGACCGTGGCGCAAAAGTTTCTGACCGGTACTTCGTGATGCTTGTTTCCTGCGTGCGAGCATGGCTTCTCGGCTCCGATTGCACGTCAGAGAACTCACCGGGGGCACTTGGTGCGGCGCGCCGAAGGCGCTTCCTACTTGACCATTGGCCATCGACCATTGGGCATTGCGCGCCGCAGGCGCGCCTGCACGTCATCGGTCCCTCCACCGGTACACCAGCATGGCTTCGGCGCTCGGGCCCAGCAGGGGGCGGGGTTCGGCCAGCTGCTGGGGAAACAGGCTGGGGTAGTCCTTGCCGTACAGGGGCAGGCCGCCGCGCAGGCGCAGCTCCCATTCCCCATAGGTGAGCCAGACGGGTACGCCCAGGTCGAGCACGCTTACGCTGTTGGCTTTGGCTTCGTGCATGTAGGCAAGCTCCATGCCGAGGCCGCCGCCGAATTTCCCCATGGAAAACGCCTGCAGGTAGGCCGATGCGCCGGCAAGAAGCTCGTTGTCGGGCTTGTAGTCGCGTAGCAGGTAATTCGAAATGCCCGTGAAGCGATGGCGGTAACCCAGCTCGCCGGCGATGCGCCAGTCTTCACCAATGATGTCGGCCACGATCGAAAGGGCCAGGTTGGTCTGGCCGCTGCCGATATAGCGGGCCGGTCGGGCATCGGGCAGGCGTGTGGGGTAGAAGTTGTCGGGACCCGAGGCGGTCTTGTAGTCGAGCTTGAACCCCAGAAAGTCCCAGGGGCGCACGATGGTGGCGAAGCGTACGTCGCCCGGTCCGTTGGTGCGTGAGTCGGGGTAGTTGTAGACCAGCCGTCCCTCGGTATCGACGAGGGGACGCCGGTCGATGCTGAAGCTGCGCCAGACCCAGGGAATCTCGACGCGCACTTCCCAGTCGTCGGTCATGCCGTAGCCCGCCGAGAGCACCAACGATTGGTCGCGGTACGAGCGAAAGGGCACCAGCCGTTCGCCGGTAAGGCGGCTGCCGTCGAGGTCGAAGGCGAAGTTGCCCCAGTTGCTGCGGTAACCGAGGCCCACCTCGCCGTAGCCGCGGGGCAGGGCAACGCCCCGCTGGGCCGGGCTCAGGTAGTCGGCTTCCACATGAGGGGGAAACGCCTGGCAGACCGTGGCTGCAAGAAACAAGGCAATGATGAAACGCAAGGAAGCCAACGAGTCTGCCGGGTGAAATCAATACATGGGAGCGCCGGGCTCGAAGGCGCCGACGTCGAAACCTGTGCCCGAAAAGCCGTAGCGGCCGTCGAAGTCCCAGGCGGGCAGCGGGCCTGATGAAATGATAAAGCTGCCGCTTTCGTACACATCGCCCGGCATGACATCGGGGTAGGCCCCGGCGTATTGCCGCCAGGGGGCGGCTCCGGTCACAGTCGGCGATGAAGTACGGGAACTGCCCAAGCCGTAATAGGCCGGGCTGCTTGCGGGTGAACAAGACGAAGGCTGGAGGGTAAAGGCCGTGCCGAAATAATTCGGTGAAGCATCCGAAACGCATCTCAGTGAGCGGCTGTTCTCGGAGTCATACAGCAGAATAGAGAAGGGATCTTCCGTAAAACGATTGTAGGGAAGAATTGCTTGCAGCGTTTCGTAGCTTCCGTGGTACAGGCGCAACTCATTGCTGAGACCGGTCGCCATCGCGACATTGCCGACGCTGTAGTGGCGAGCCGCGAAGGTGTCGACAACCGAGGCAAGACCGTTGGCGGGCGCGTCTCCCTCGAGCAGGAAGAGGTTGCGCCACGTTCTGACCTGCGGTACCGCACCGCTCGTCGGAGGCTTGCCCTGCCAGAAGCAGAAGGCGAAGCGCTCGCCCGAGGCCAGCCGGCACGAATAACTTACGTTGTTGCCGATTTCGCCGTAGAAGACATTGCTGTAAAAGTAAACGGCGCCCGCTTCGTTGCTGGTGCTGTTGCGTATGGGCCCGCCGATGTCGACCTGGAAGCGGCTCTCGCCCTCGGCGGCGCCGACGTTGAAGAGGTTGCGCTCGATGAGAATGGGGGCACCCGGAGAATGGTCTACGACCACGCGAATGCCGCCGCCCACACGGTTCAGTCCCTGTGTTTCGTGCGTAACGGCACCGGCGAATGCATTGTTGCGGAACGTCAGGTCGTAGCCCGTGGCGAGGGTCAGGCTCACGGCGTACCAGTTGGCGTCGAGATCGAAGCTGAAGCCGTCGATCAGCAGGGCGCCGGTACCGGTATCCTTACTTTCGGTGAAGAGCAGGGCATCGGCTCCCGGGTTGCGAATGGTGGTTGCGCCGCCATCTACGAACCGTGCGCCCGTCGTGACCTGGCTGTCGTTGACCCGGTCAGAAGGGCTCGTGCGGCGCCGCCAGTTCTGCTCGGGCAGGAACATGCCGTACAGGTTGATGCCGTCGAGTCCCACGGTCACCGACTCGTTGCACGTACCGGCGGCCACGTAGATATCGGAGATACCGCCGGCCTTGGCGACCTGATAAGCCTCGGCGATGGAGCCGAAGGGGGCGACCATGCTTCCGTCGGGCGTGTCGACCGCCGTTTCGGGTTCGCAGTCGACATGAATGGCGCTCGGAAGACCGTCTAGACCGACCGAGGGTACTACCCGAATGTCGATGACGTACTGCTCGGGTACGCCGCCTTGATCGTCGTTCAACCAGACGATGGCTTCGGCGTCGGCGAACGGATCGGTATCCATGGTCACCGCTTCGGACGAGCGGGCGTAAATGCCGTTGACCATGGCGCCCGACGTTTCCGTCCAGAAGTCGTCGCCTTCGGGGTCCGTTCCGAGAAGCTCGACCGAAACGGCCCGTTCGTTGTCGATGAACACGACGGGACGCCTGTCGCCAAGGCCGTCGAATTCGATGATGTAATAGAAATCGCTTCCGGCCACCGCCATCGCCGTGGCGGCGGGCGGGTAGTTGACCGGGGCGTCGACGCTCTGTTCGACCGTGAAGCTGAGGGAAGCCGAGTCGGTTTCGCCGGCGGTGTCCTTGACCTCGACCGTATAGGTGAAGGTGCCGAGGGCGTCGGCCTTGAAGACCAACGAGGGCGAAGTCAGGTCGAGGCCGTCGAGAAAGTTGTTCGGCGGGTTGGCCGGATCTTCGGTCCAGTAAAAGCTCAGCTCATCGCCGTCGACGTCGGTACTGACCGAAGCGTCCAGCGTCACGCTGGCGCCGAAGACCACATCGCCGGGGCCATCGATGGCGGCCACGGGCGCGCTGTTGGCGGGCTGTTCCTTCGGTGTGGGGCGAGGGGTGATTTCTTCGTCGGCGCAGCCGGCGAAGGCAAGCGCAGACAGGAGAAGCGTGAAAAGCGTGAGCCGAGCGTTGAACATGTACCCTCCGAACATGGTTACCGAGGCGTGACCGACTACATTCTAGTCGGTCTTTACGGCGATTACCAACCGGTGACTCCTGTAGAATGGGCGATGTCGGCCAGGCGTGGCCGACGCTGGTGAATGCGTTCCGGGCATTGAAACCATCTGCTGCTTCGAGGCGTCCGGAAAACGTATTTTTGCGCAATGCGCGTTGCCGACGACCGTGTTGCCGTTTACACTGATAGATCATTTTCATGCATGTTCAGGGAGCGACAATGCGTTTCATTTCATCGACGGTAGCGCTTGCTGCCTTGGCGGTCGTGACGGCCGGCCCGGTGCAGGCCAACGACAAGGAGCTGCGCGCGCAGGCCAAGACCCTTTTCGGTCAGCTGCCCAAGCAGATCGAGGCCCCCAAGTACAACCCGACCACGAAGGAAAAGGTCGAGCTGGGTAAGAAGCTGTTCTTCGACCCGCGTCTTTCGGCCAGCCAGAGCATCAGCTGCAACAGCTGTCACAATCTGGCCGCCGCCGGCGCCGACAACCTGCCGGTTTCCATCGGCCATGAAGGGCTTCGCGGCGGGCGCAATTCACCCACTGTGTTGAATGCGGGCCTGCACATTGCCCAATTCTGGGATGGACGCGCCATTTCCCTTGAAGATCAGGCCGCCGGCCCGATCACGAACCCCGTTGAAATGGCCATGCCCGTCGGCAAGGACGGCGACCCGCGCGGCGAGAAGGAAGTTCTGGCCGTCGTGTCTTCGATTCCGGGGTACCAGGAAGAGTTCAAGAAGGTCTTCGGCAAGAAGAACCCGATCAGCATGCGCAACATTACGTTCGCCATTGCCGCGTTCGAGCGTACGCTGGTCACGCCGGGCCGCTTCGACAAATTTCTCGGCGGCGACAATAAAGCGCTGACGGCCCAGGAAAAGCGTGGTCTTTCGCAGTTCCTCGAAGTAGGTTGCGCCGGCTGTCACACCGGACCCGCCCTCGGCGGCACGATGTTCCAGAAGGTCGGGCTGGTCAAGCCCTGGCCGAACCAGCAGGACCGCGGTCGCTTCGAGGTGACCGGCGACGAAGCCGACATGATGATGTTCAAGGTGCCGAGCCTGCGCAACATTTCCATGACGCAGCCCTACTTCCACGACGCTTCGGCGTGGACCCTGGAAGAAGCGGTCAACATGATGGCCGAGCACCAGCTGGGCCAGAAGTTGAAGACGGACCAGGCCGCCGACATCATCGCCTTCCTCAAGGCCCTCGACGGCGACCGCCTGACCGTGGAGCTTCCGGTGCTGCCGCCGAGCTCGGACAAGACCCCGCGCCCGCAGGTGCCCGCGCCCTCGCTGACGCCGGAAGAGCCGCAGGGCAAGTAAGCGGCGTCCGATTCGGATTTTCAAGGGGAACCTCGGCATGGGGTTCCCCTTTTTTCGTGCAGTTCGTCGCTGCCACCGGGCGGGATACACGGATACACGGATACACGGAGACGCAGAGGGCCCTCCGAAGAACCCGTCGCGCGGCATGCCCTGAAAGATTCCGGCACCCAGGCCGGCACCCAGGGGTCGGACCTGCGTAAGTACCGGAATATCCAGTTGTTCAGCTCTGCCAAAATGGACTGTATCGGCTTAAACGGGCCATTCTACCGCCAAAAACGTACCGCTAAGCGCCTGCATTCTTACCCGGGTAGAAATCGACATCGGCAAGCTATCCGAAGAATCACCTTAAACTCCTTAGAGGTGCAGATTCGACGGTCATTTTCGCCCTGTAAGGCTTGCAGTGGGCCTGGTTGAACCCACATTCGTCGTGATTTCAGTAGCTTGGACAGGTCCGACCCCTGCGTCTCCTGTATTCCGCCGTCTGCCGTCCGCCGACCACCGTGTGCCCGTGCTGCACGTGAGTTGGTATCATGTATTCATGGATAAATACACCAAATTGCATGCGCTGCTGGAGGCGCAGGAGACTTTCCCGACGCAGTATACGCACAAGTTCATCGGCCGGAATTCGCCGGCCTTCGCCGCGGGTATGCAGACGCTGGAAGAACGCTTTCCGACGCTCACCCTCGAAACGGCGCGGGCCACGCGCAGTGAATCGTACCTGGCCGTGACCTATACGCTCGAAGCCGACAGTGCCGAGGCCATCATTGAAGTCCTGGAAGCCACGACGGCCATACCCGACCTGCATATGATTCTGTGAGGGTCGCGGTCTAACGGCTGCACGGGTGTGATACGTGAAAGGTGATACGTGAGAGGTTGCCGGTTGCACGGGATTCCGACCTTCGCGCCTTGACTTACGTTTCCACGGGAAAAGGAGCCGCCGGTCGTACGTCGCTCGTTCACATCAGGCCGACGGCTGACCGGTCACCGGTCACCGGCCACTCGCCGCCGGCCCGAAGGCAACGCAGCCGACCCTGCAGCCGGATGCAATTCACCTTTCACCTCTCACTTATCACGCGGCGCGAAGCGCCGCTCTGCTACACTATCGACGTGAAGACGGTTTTTCTTTCCGACGTACACCTGCGGCGTCCCCACGACGCGAACTATCGGCGCATGCTTGCCTTTCTCGATGATCTCGACGGCGATGTCGAGCGTCTCGTCGTGAACGGCGACTTCTTCGATGCCTGGTTTTCGGAGAACAGGGCCGCCGAACGACTGCACCAACCGGCCCTGACTCGACTGGCAGGGTTGGTCGACAGGGGCGTCGAGGTACTCTATCTCGAGGGGAACCACGATATCGCCATCGGCGATACGCTCGGCCGTTACGGCGTGAGCTTCGCGGGCAGCGACTGGCGGGGCGAGATGTACGGCAGCCGGGTGTGGATTACCCACGGCGACCGTATTACCGGCGACACGGGTTACGAGGCGTTGTATCATACGCTACGATCGCCCTATCTGGCCGGCCTCAATCGGGTTGTGCCCAGCGCCCTGTCGCTGCGCATCGCCATGGGCATGAGCACGGCCAGCCGCATGCGCAGCCCCGACGTCGAAGAACAGATACGCGAGAAGATTCGCCGGGTCGGGCGCGGCCTGCGCGATGTCGACGTCTTCGTGACCGGGCACACCCATGTGCCCATGGACGAAGTCGTCGAAGGCCCCGAGGGGCCGGTTCGGGTCGTGAACCTGGGCGACTGGATTCGAAATTTCACCTGGCTTGAAGCCGGCCCGGCGGGCTGGAGGCTGCACTACGGATGAGGGAAGGGGAATGAAGCCTGGACGATTGCTGCCCTGGTTGGGTATCGGTGTATTCGTATTCGTTTTCGGCGCCTGGCTGCAGCGCGAACTTCCGGCCGCCGGAAAGAGCGAGACCCTGCCGTCGGGCGAGGTGTTCGCCGAAGTCGAACCCGGAGGCGAAGACTGGATGCTCATCGAGTACCAGGGTGCGCGCATCGGATACACCCACACCCGGCGCACTGCCCTTGAAGACGGCGTGCGCACAGAGGAAGACGTGTACCTGCGCATGACCCTCATGGGGCAGGCGCGCGACGTGACCACGCGGCAGACCCTTTTATCCGACAAGGACGGCACGCTGCGCTCCTTTACCTTTCGCATGGAGTCGATGGGCGCCGATATCGCCATCGAAGGCCGTCAGACCGAGGGCAAGCTGCATGTAACCGTCGATTCGGCAGGCAACCGGCAGGATCTCGACTTCAAGCTCGACGAGCCGGTACTGCTCTCGGGCAACCTGTACCGGGCGATTGCCCGGGCCGGACTCGAACCGGGCAAGAGTTACACCCGCCCGTTTTTCGACCCGTCAATCATGCAGCCCTCACAGATGACCGTGAAGGTGCTAGGCAAGGAAGAGTGGAAGATCGGCGCCCGCACATTCGACGTGTACCGCCTCGCGCAGACCTACAACGGCCTCGAGGCCACGGCCTGGGTCGACGCCGACGGCACGCTGTACAAGGAAGAAAGCGAGACCGGCTTCCGCTCGATGCGCACGACCGAAGCCGAAGCGAAGCGGAAGGACAAGGGCGCCCCCATCGACCTGATCGCGGCGACCAGCGTGCAGCTCGACAAACCGCTCAAGTCGCCCCGCGAAATTTCCCGCCTGGTGGTCGAACTGCAGAACGTAGACCTGGAGGGGTTCGACCTCGACGGCGAGGGGCAGAAGCTCGAGGACAACCGCCTGACCATCGATCGCACGACCTTGCCCAAGGTCGATGTCGACGACCTGAAGGCCTACCTCAAGGGCGAGCCGCTCATGCAGGTCGACCACCCCGACATCGCGGCGGCCGTGAAGGAAGCCACCGGTGGCTTCAAGGAAGCTCGTGAGGCCACCAAGCGCATTCTGCGTTGGGTATACGGGGCCCTCGACAAGCAATCGACCGTCAGCCTTCCGTCGGCACTCGAGGTGCTTCGCACCCGCCAGGGCGACTGTAACGAACATGCCATTCTGTATACGGCCATGACCCGGAACGTCGGGGTGCCCTCACGCATCGCCAGCGGCCTGGTTGCATTGGAAGACAGCTTTTACTACCATGCGTGGACCGAGTTGTACCTCGACGGCCGGTGGTTGGCCGTCGACCCGGTGTTCGGTCAGTACCCGGCCGACGCGACGCACATTCGGTTCGTGACGGGGGGCCTTGAGCGTCAGGCCGAGCTCATGCGCATCATCGGCCGCTTGAAAATCAAGGTGCTGGAAAGCGAACACGGCAAACTCGCGCAGTAAGGTTCGGCACTGCTTCGTGACGTGGGATGTAAGCACGAACGTCTGCAGCCGGACGTGTCGCGGCCGAACTTCCGGCTACGGTCGGCACAGGCGGCGTCGAGGTTGATCTTCAACGGTTTCGACGACACCTTAGAAGAAGCGAGTAAGCGTGGTGTTCCAGGCGACCGAGCGCTCGGCGCGGGCCATTTCGACCGTACCTTCGAAACGCAGCTTCCAGTGCTCGCCCAGGCTCAGGTTCATCCACCCGAAGAAGCGGGGGGCGTCGGCGCTTCGCAGAATGACGTTGAGGCCGGGATCGAAGACGTAGCGTTGTTTCCGGCCCAGGTGCACGAAGCGCCATTGAAAGGTCAGGTCGGCGTAGATGCGACGTAGTTCGAGGTCGAGCTTCTCGATGTCGAACTGCTTGGCCTGCAGGCGCGCGGTGGTCTGCCAGCGTGAACACGCGCTCGACCGTTCCCGTTCTTCGCGGTCGACGTCGCTCACGTGCATGAAGAACAGGCCCTTGTTCAGGCCGAGCTCGGTGCCCGGGTCGGCGTCGGTCATCTGCCGGGCGCAGTCGGGGCGCAGATCGAGGGCGTAGGGTACGCTGTACTTCCACAAAGCGCCCGGGTCCTGCCTCGATGCGGCGGCCGTGTCCGGTAGTTGAAGCAGGAACGAAAGACAAAGCAGAAATGCGGCCCGATAACCGAAGCAAGATTTCACATTTCCATTCTGCGTCAGAAAAAGGCAAATGAGCATGGACCCCAACGACACCGGCACGCGACTGCTTGACGTCGCCAACCTTGTGAAGCATTATGGCCGGCATCGCGCCGTACAGGACATTTCCTTTCACGCCTCTGCCGGCGAAATCGTCGGTTTTCTGGGACCCAACGGTGCGGGTAAGACCACGACCCTGAAAATGGTGGCGGGCCTGCTGTTGCCCACGGCGGGCGATATTCGCATCGCCGGCCGCTCGGTCGTGACCGACGCGGTCGAGGCGCGGCGCGTGGCGAACTTCGAGGCCGAGCGACTGCTGGCCGAGCGTTATCGCGCCGGCGAGATCACCCTGGAGCAGTTCGAGAGCGACCTCGCCGACCTGCTCGCCCGGCGCGACCGCCTGGAGGGTCCGGACCGTTGAGGTGACGCGAAGGAGGGTGACGCGCCGGGTCGCGGTCGCCCTGCCGGCGCCCCGAGGTCAGGCGACCGCACCCTCCATGTCCTTCACGCCCTGGCGGATCATCGCCCGCAGCTCCGGGCTGTCCTCGTGCTCATGTACGGCGACCGTGTGCTGGACCGCCGCCTCGACCAGTTCGTCTTCGCTGTCGGCTGCGAT
>JAWLBW010000085.1:0-15717 GCA_041687475.1 bacterium | reverse complement strand
CTCAAGGAAGACGGTCACGTGGTGGCCATGACCGGAGACGGCGTCAACGACGCCCCGGCGCTCAAGGCGGCCCACATCGGCGTGGCCATGGGGGCGCGGGGCACCGATGTGGCGCGCGAAGCTTCGTCGCTCGTGCTGCTCGATGACGATTTCTCGTCCATCGTGGCGGCGGTTCGGCTGGGGCGGCGCATTTACGGCAATCTCCAGAAGGCCATGACCTACATCATCGCCATTCACATTCCCATTGCCGGGCTCTCGCTCATTCCGGTGCTGCTCAAGTGGCCGCTCGCGCTGTTTCCGGTTCACATCGCTTTCATGGAACTCATCATCGATCCGGCCTGCTCGGTGGTGTTCGAGGCCGAACCCGGCGAAGAGGGAGCCATGAAACGACCCCCCCGCGATCCGAAGGCGCCACTGTTCGGCGGGGCCATGTTGTGGATCAGCATACTGCAGGGGCTGGGGGTTCTCGGCCTCAGTCTGGCCCTGTATGCCGGGGGCCTCGCCGCCGACCTTCACCCCGACGTGGCGCGGGCCGGCGCTTTCTCGGCGCTCATTCTGCTCAATCTCGGCCTCATCTTCTCCGACCGCGCCTGGGGCGGCGGCTGGTGGCACCAGATTCGACGTCGCAACCGGGCCTTGTGGATTCTCACCACGGCGGCCCTGCTGGTGCTCGGCATCGTGCTGTATGTGCCGTGGGCCCGCGATCTCTTCCGCTTTGCCGCCCCTGAGCCTGCGGTGTTGGGCATGGGGCTTGCCGCGGCCGTACTCGGCGTCCTGTATTTCGAAGTCGTGAAGCGGGTGGTTCGGCGGCGTGCGCGGTGAGCTGAGCACCCGCTCGATCTGTCGTCGCGCCGTAGAACACATGCGACCTGAAATTTCCTCTCAGGCAGATGAGCCTATACATCATCAGTCCCGGAGAGACGACTCGGTTGTATCCCGGGACGTAAGTCCTGGGTATCAGGAAGGAAATAGACATGAACCCCGAAGGGGTGACTTATCTTTGCCCGTACGGCCGGTCGGGGGTCAGATCGTGCGTCCCTCTTCAACCCGTCTACTTCGGCTGGTTTCCTTGAGGCCCGTCGGCGCGGCGGCGTTCGACCCCACGATGCGCCCGGCGGCAAGACTGGCAAGCGCGCCGTAGCCGATACCCACGAGCACGTCCCACACGTAGTGGTGATTCAGGTACACCGCGGCGAAGGCAACCAGCAGCGTAAAGAGCACGGTCGGAACGACCCATCGAGCCCCCATTCCCCAGACCGCGCCGACTACGAGGGCCGGGTAGGCGGCGTGCAGCGACGGCATGGCGCCGAAAACGTTGGCGCTGCGCATGTAGAAACTCGAGAAATAGCCCAGTCCGGTCATCTGGTCGAAGCGGGCCGCGCCGGCGGCGCTGGGCAGGGCGTCGAGTTGCGCCGGTCCGAGACCATAGTCCTGCACGTACCAGGGCGGTGCCGCCGGATAGAGCAGGTAGGTGGCCATGCCCAGTACATTCACGATGAGGAACGACCAGGCCAGTTGCGACATGCGCTCCTGGTCGATGAAGTACAGCGCGAAGGCAAGGCCGATCGGAATCCACAGATAGAGTATGTAGGCCAGGCCGGTAACGAAGTCGAGCAGGTTGTTGGTATAGTTCTGAAGCCAGGCCGCGGGAATGAGTAAGTCGCCGTTGGCGGGTATGCCGAACCACTGAATTTCGCGCTCGTACAGTTCGGCCACGCGTATGTGGCCCCGATATTCTTCGACAAAGCGGAAGTTGTCGTACAGCAGCCCGGTCAGGTAGAGGGGAAATACCAACTGCGTGAAGTGGCGCCCGCGTTCACCCGACCAGGACAGGCCCAGCAGCAGAGCGTTGGCCGTCAGATGCTCCCAGCGCAGTTCCATGAACGCGGCGGTGGCGCCCAAGTGAACAACGACCAATGCGAGCATGGCCCAGGACCAACGAGACTTCGCGCTTTCGACAAGACGTTTCATAGCTCTCCCGTGATGTTCGGCTGTCGACGCATGGCGAAACGAGAGCGTTACCTGTCTTTCATTGTAGGGCAAAGGGTGCCCGATCACGTCGGCAAGGCCCATTGGGGCGAGGGCCGACTTGCGGTCTACCGTGCGGCACGCCGTTGCCGGGGGTGAGAAGTGAGAAGTGAGAAGTGAGAAGTGAGAAGTGAGAAGTGAGAAGTGAGAAGTGAGAAGTGAGAGGTGAGAGGTGAGAGGTGATAGGTGAGAGGGAACGGGGGCGCGGAACGAAGCTCTTTCACCAACCACCATGTTTCACGGGCTGCAGCCTGTAACCGTTCAGCACCAAACGGTTCACGTATTACGTTTCACCTCCGTCCGGTCGTGCGGCACGAAGGAGCACATTTCACCACCGTCCGGCCGTGCGGCACGAAGATGCCGGGCGTTGCACCCTGCGGGCGCTCCGTGTTTACATATAACCTTTTCACCCTTTACCGGGTTGCCGTCATGCTTTCTCGTTTGGGAACCTTTCTGCAGCGGTGGTCGAGCCGGGTCGTTCCCGATCCGTTCGTGCTGGCTTTATTGCTTACCGTGCTGGTCATGCTCGTCGGGGCCGTGCGCCTTGCTTCCGTCGGCGAAGCGGGTGTTGTCGGAACCGTGCTTACCGGCTGGGCCGGCGGTTTCGCCTCGAGCGGGGGCTTGTCTTTCGCCCTGCAGATGAGCCTGATTCTCGTGACGGGGCACGCCCTCGCATTGAGCGCGCCGGTGCAGCGGTTCATCGGCGTTGTCGCGCAGATTCCCCGGGGTACGGCGTCGGCCGCCTTCATCGTGGCGCTGGTTTCCTGCGGAGCGGCCATTCTGCACTGGGGCCTCGGGGCGATCGTGGGCGCCTTCATGGCCCGCGAAGTGGCACGCAGCGCCTACGCCAGAGGGCTGCGACTTCATTATCCCCTCCTGGGCGGGGCGGCCTATTCGGGGTTTGCCGTGTGGCATGGCGGCCTCAGCGGCTCGGCGCCGCTCAAGGTGGCCGAAGACGGGCACTTCGCAGCCGAACTGGTCGGTGTCATACCGCTTTCCGAGACCCTGTTCGGGGCTTCGAACCTGCTCATCACAGGCTTTCTCTTCGTTGCCATTCCGCTCATGTTTCTGGCCCTGGCGCCGAAAGACCACAGCCACATTGTCGAACCCGACGGTTCGGTTCTGCGTACCGTGCGACCCCGGGAAAAGGTCGTGGGGCAGGGGCTCATGAGCTTCCTGCAGGAAAGCGTTTGGCCCGGCCGCCTGGTGGGTGGGGCCGGTGTCGCGCTGGTCGTGCTGGGCGTGTCGCTTGCCCGGCTGACGCTCGATTTGAACACGGTCATTCTGTTCTTTCTTTTTCTCGGTATTCTGTTCCAGGGCAGCCTGCGGGGGTACGTCGATACCGTTACCGACGGCGCGGCCGGTGCCGGGGGCATCATCCTGCAGTTTCCCTTCTACTTCGGCATTCTGGGCGTCATGCAGGCGACAGGGCTCATTGCGGTCATCAGTGATGCACTTATCGCCGTTTCGACACCCATGACCTTTCCCGTCATGGCCTTTCTTTCGGCCGGGGTCGTCAACTTCTTTGTACCCTCGGGCGGGGGGCAGTGGGCCGTGCAGGCAGAAATCCTTCTCGGCGCGGGTCGCAGTCTCGGTGCGAATCCGGCGGCCACGGTCATGGCATTTGCCTACGGCGACGCGTGGACAAACATGCTGCAGCCCTTCTGGTCGCTTCCCCTGCTCGGTATCATGGGCCTGCAGGCGCGCGATATCATCGGCTACACCGCGCTCGTGTTTCTGCTCATGCTCGTGGTCGTACCCCTCGGGTTGGTGCTGCTGGCAGTCTGAGCATCGGGAGACCAGGGGCGTTTGTGCTGGGAATCGAGGCATGCGACCGGTATACTATTAATTTGTTTTGATCCGGCAGCCGGCGCGCGCGCAGTTACTTTGTGTTTTTTCGCACGCCGCTTGGGGGAAGGGGAGCGCCACAGCCTTTGCAAGCGTTTATCATCAGGTCGAAGGAGAAAGGTACCGAAAGCGAGTCTTTCGAGACGCGGCTGGTCGGTCTTGGTTGCTCCGTCGAGTCCGTTTCACCAGACGGAACGGTCTCCGGCATTCAATTGCCGCATCTGCCTCCGTACCGTGATGCCTTGCGGGTGGTCGAAGGACTTCCGTCCGATACGGCCGTGCTTGAAGAACTGCTCGGCTCCGAGCCCGATGCCGTCGTACTGCTGGTGCTTGCACCCCACGAAAAAGAAGCCGCCACCCCGCTGCTCTCGCGCCTCAATGTCGAAGCGCTGGTCGAGCCGCTGGCGCCCGGCGAACTCGCCAGTACCCTCGAGCGGGTCTGCGCCCGCCTGCGGGGCGTAGAAGCGCTGGCCCGGGCGCATGAGCAGACCACCCTGGCCCGGGCGTTGTTTCAGTTTGCCCCCGACGCCACCCTCCTGACCGCACCCGACGGTACGATTCGCCAGGCCAACAGCCGTGCACTCGAGCTCTTCGGCTACGACGAAGACGAGGTGGTCGGCAAGCCGGTCGAGATGCTCATGCCCGAACGCTTTCGCAAGCGTCACGTCGGGTATCGCCAGGGGTTTTATGCCGAGCCGCGCATGCGCAAGATGGGCACGGGCATGGAACTGCGCGGCCTGCGCAGGGATGGTAGCGAGTTTCCCCTCGACATCTCGCTCGGACCGGTCAACGCCCAGGAAAGCGAGCTGGTTCTGTGCATCATTCGCGACATTACCGACCAGAAGGAAACCGAGGAATTTCTCAAGCGTGCCCACGACGAGCTCGAAGGCATGGTGGCCGAGCGAACCGTCGAGTTGCGTGAGGCCAATGAGCGGCTTTCGCACGAGCTTGAAGAGCGTAAGCGCGCCGAAAAGGCCCTGGCCGAGAGTGAAGAGCAGCTTCGTCAGGCGCAGCGAATGGAAGCGGTCGGACGTCTCGCCGGCGGCATTGCCCACGACTTCAACAATCTGCTCACGATTATCGGCGCCAACACCCAGCTTGCGCTCGAAGAGATCTTCGAAGAACACCCGATTTATCGCGATCTCGAAACGGTGCTCCGTGCCTGCGAGAAGGCCACCGGCCTGACGCGCCAGCTGCTGGCCTTCAGCCGTAAACAGGTACTCGAACCGCGGGTGCTCGACCTCAACCACCTGGTCACCAACACGGAAAAACTGCTTCGTCGGGTCATCGGCGAAGACGTACGGGTGATTACGCAGCTGCGGCCCGACCTCGGACTGGTCAAGGCCGATCCGGGGCAGCTCGAACAGGTCGTCATGAACCTGGTCGTAAACGCCCGCGACGCCATGCCGGGCGGCGGTACGTTGGTCATCGAGACCCAGAACGCCGAACTCGACGAAGGATACTCGAGCAAACACTTTCAGGTACAGCCGGGCTCCTACATCATGCTGGGCGTCAGCGACACCGGCTGCGGCATGGACGCCGAAACACAGTCGCACATTTTCGAACCCTTCTTCACCACCAAGGATCTGGGGAAGGGCACCGGCCTCGGCCTTTCGACGGTTTACGGCATCGTCAAGCAGAGCGGCGGTCACGTCTGGGTGTACAGCGAAATCGACAGGGGTACGACCTTCAAGATTTACCTGCCCCGGGTCGTCGATCAGGAAGCCAGGCAGACCGGTCGCTCCGGCCAGGCTGTCGAGGGTGGCTCGGAAACCATTCTCCTGGTCGAAGACGCCACCGAGGTTCGTGAGCTTGCCTGTCGTATTCTTACGCGGCGCGGCTACCGCGTACTCGACGCCGACTCGCCCGAAACGGCCCTGCGCATCGTCGATGAGTTCAGTGAGCGCATCGACCTGCTGCTGACCGATATCGTCATGCCCGGTATGAACGGGCGTGAGCTGATGAATGAAGTGGTTAGCCGGCGCCCGGGCACGAGGGTTCTCTTCATGTCGGGGTACACCGACGATGTCATCGTGTATCACGGCGTGAACGAACCGGGCACCTCCTTTCTGCAGAAACCCTTCTCGCCCGACTCACTGGCCCAGAAGGTTCGCTCGGTCATCGACGGCCTTCCCGTCGCCGAATAGGCAACATCGCTCCCGATATTGCCGGTCTGCCCGGTTTCGTCTGAAAGTCTGAAGGTCTGAAAGTCACCCGGCCTGCGCGGTTCTCCCCATCGAAGTGCACCCGGTCTGCCCGTTCAGACCGGCGTCTTCGTCTTCGTTCCGCCTTTCCTGCCCAGTGATTTCCGATAGCCGGCAATGACGCCGCGGAAGTAAAGCGCGGGCGAGAAACGCTTGACCCGCCAGAGTGCCTTCCCATCCTTTTGCGGAATAACCATCAGCCGGTTCTGCGAAAGGCCTTCGAGCGCTTCTCTGGCGACCTGGTCGGCCGTCATCGTCGAGCGTTCGAACATGAGATGGGCGAACTTGCGCTGGCGCTCGTCAGGCGACCGGAAACTCTCGAGCAGATTGGTCTTGAAGAAGGTGGGGCAGAGCGCGCTCACATGCACATTGTGGGGATTGAGCTCTGCGTGCAACGTTTCGCTCAGTGAAATAACCGCTGCCTTCGACACGTTATAGGCGCCCATCTCGGGCAGGGAAGCGATGCCGGCGCTCGATGCGACGTTGAGAATGTATCCGCTGCGGCGCGCCTTCATGCCGGGGGCGAAGCTGTGGCAACCGTGCACCACGCCCCACATGTTGATGCCCAGAATCCACTTCCAGTCTTCGAGCGGCAGCTCGCCAACGCCTCCGGCACAGGCAACGCCCGCGTTGTTCACGAGTATATCGGTACCCAGCCACTCCTTGTCCATGCGGGCAGAAAGCGCATCGACCTGTGCGGCGTCTGCCACGTCGCAGGTGACCGTGACTGCCTTGCCGCCGGCCTTCTCGATGTCGTGGGCCGTTTCATCGGCGCGCTCGGCGTGCAGGTCGGCGATGAGAATGCGTGCGCCCAGCGGGGCCAGTTGAAGGGCGATGGCGCGGCCGAGGCCGCTTCCGCCACCGGTAATGACGGTACGGGGCTGACTGGTGAACTTCATGGGTACCTCCCTCAAGCAGATACCGTAGCAGCAGCTCGGGAAAAGAGCAACCGCATACGCGTCTTCAGGCACCTGCATGGTGGTCCGGGATAACAAAGGACGATGGCTCGACCGGGTTTGATCGCAAACGATCACGACTTCGATGTTCCATAAAATATCGATATATTGCCCGGCGTAACTGCGTGCCTTTGCGTCGTGACCGGGGCTAGGCGGGCAGCATCAGGGCGAGCGGTTGTCACATCGTTCCCTATTCTGTATGATGATTTTCCGGACGGACGACTCTCCTGCCAGCCGACCAATCGGTAGTCTGTTGCGCAGGCGTCTGCATATCCGTGAAGTGAATGAACAGACGAGAAAAAAAATCGGTGCTCCGCTACGAGTCGACCCGCGATCTCGAGCATACGCGTAACGCGCTTCTCGAGGCGGGGGCGCGCGTCTTTGCCGAAAAGGGCCTTGCAGGTACCCGGGTCGACGATCTCGTGGCGGCGTCGGGCGGCGTGAACCGGAGCATGATTTACTACATCTTCGGCAGCAAGCAGCAGCTCTATCGCGAGGTGCTGCGCTCGATTGTCGAGGGGCTGCGCGAGAGTGCCCTGCAGTCGCTTGCCACCGACTCCGTGTCGAAGAGCATTCTGAGCAGCGTCGTTCTGGCCATGTCGCGGGTGTTTTCCGAACAACCCGATTGGGCGCGTCTGTTGTTGCGCGAGATCATTGACGGGGGGGGCGACCTGCGGGCCATCGTTTCAGCGGCGCCCGACTGGCATCTGCCCAAGCGCGAAGCGCTTTCCCTTTTGAGCCGCACCCGCGGAAACCAGCTGTTCGAAGAAGACAACGCCTATGCATTCGTGCTCTTCGTGCAGGTCATTCCGTTCATTCTGCCGGTAGCCGGGCCTATTCTCGATGTGATGTTTCCCGACGGTGAACACACACGCATCTCGAAGGAGTCGTGGCAGAACTTCGTTACCCGCATGCTCGAACTCTTCGTCGAACCCGTTACGGAGCTGGAAAGCTGAGGGCGGTAAGACTTGCCGTCGGCCTGTTGGCCCTGGTTCTGATGGTCGGTTGCGGCGAGTCGCCCGATGCCGGCGAGAATACGACGGCTGCGGGCCGGTGGCGGGCTGTGTTCGCCCATGGCGAGGGTGTCTTCGAACTGATCGAAAGCACTACGGGCGAAGTACGGGGTACGCTTTCCATCGACTCGGAAATCTGGTTGGTGTCGGGCCTGCGCGACGGAGCCTCGTTGACCTTTCAGTTGCTTCCGTCTCGCGGCGAGGATGTGCTTTTTCAGACGCTCGGTTTGCAGCGGCTGCCCGCCGATGCGGCGGCTCCGGGCCTGCGCCCGCTCCATGCCTCGGACAGACTTGCCTTTCAGGCCCGGATGTCCGATGACGGAAAGAAGGCCCAGGGCGAGGTAACCGCAGTGCTGGGCGAGGGCGAGGCAGTCTTTCACATGCAGCGCCTTCCCTGACGGCTTCGTGCCTCGAAGTGTCGCCGGAAGAGTCTGCCAACGGCTATCGCAGGAGGAAAACGGCATGAATCGACGCACGCGCATTTCCGGTCTCGCACTGGTCGCTACGCTGCTGCTGTCTGCCTGTGGCGCCTCCGACGCCGAAGAGAACCAGCGTATCGACGTGGTTCGGGCGGTGACGACGCTTGGGGGAGACTATCGGGTGGAATATGTGCCCGGGCCCGACCCCATTCCCCTTAACGAGCCCTTCGGCCTTACCCTTACCGTGACCGACACGCGTGGCGATGCATTGCCGGGCTCGCCTGAAGTGCGAGTCGATGGCTGGATGCCGGGTCACGGCCATGGCATGAACACGACGCCCGAGGTGCTTGCTGTCGACGAAAAGACCTATGCCGTCGAGGGTATGCTCTTTCACATGCCGGGCGATTGGGAAATTTACGTCGACGTGGTCACCGGCGGCACGGCCAAGCGGGCCGTCTTTCCCGTGCAACTTGAGCTTTGAGGGTGTGGCGAGGTGTAATTATGGCAAGTTGTAAGGATGGCCGGCGACTGTTTTGGGCAATATTTCCTCTGTTGGCAGCAGGCTTCTGGGGCTGCGGCAATCAGCCCGGGGGCATGATGGGGCTGCTCGGGCCATCCTTCTCGAGCGACGAGGTGGCGATCATTCGCTCAATGTCGGGGCTTGACCAACCGCCTGCCGATACGACCAACCGGGTTTCCGAGTCGTCCGAAGCCGTTGCGTTCGGTAAGGTGCTCTTCTACGACACGCGGCTCTCGGCCGACGGCGAAATCTCGTGCGCCACCTGTCACGACCCGCGTAAAGGCTTCGGCGACGGTAAAGCCTTGAGTGAAGGGCTCGCGACTACAAAACGTCACGCCCCCTCGCTGTGGAATATGGCCTGGAACCGCTGGTTCACGTGGGACGGTCACGTCGACTCACTCTGGGCGCAGGCCATGGGCGTGATCGAGCATCCCGACGAAATGGGCGGCGACCGCATGGCCGTGGCCAGACTGGTTTCCGAAGCGCCCGAGTTACGCGCAGACTACGAGAGAATATTCGGTGCGCTGCCTGCATTTGACGACCAGACCCGGTTTCCGGCGCACGCCCGTCCGGTCACGGCCGACCCCGAGCATGCCCACAACCTGGCTTGGCAGGCCATGACCGAAGCCGACCGTGAGACGGTTGACTCGGTCTTTGTCAACGTCGTGAAGGCCATCGGTGCGTTCGAACGAACCATCGTGAGCCGGCGGTCGGCCTTCGATGTTTTCGTCGAGGGGCTGGTCGAAGACAATGCCGAGAAACGCGCGGCCCTGTCGCCGTCGGCGCAACGCGGGCTCAAACTCTTTATCGGGCGGGCCAATTGCGTGCTCTGCCACAACGGCCAGAACTTTACCGACCGCGAGTTTCACAACCTGGGGCTTCCGGCCGAGGGCGATACCGCGCTTGACTACGGTCGGTTGGTGGGCGTGCAGGTGCTCAGGGTTGATCCGGCCAACGCTGCGGGGCCGTTCAGCGACGACCCCGAAGGCGAGGCGGCGCAGCGACTTCGCTTTCTGCGCCTGAACCCCGGCGAGCAGACGGGGCAATTCAAGACGCCTTCTCTGCGTAATGTGGCGGGTAGCGCGCCGTACATGCACGACGGCCGTTTCGCGACGCTCGAAGAGGTCATCGCGTTCTACAACGAGCTGCCGGGTAAAGCGTCGGTCGGGCACCGCGAAGAAACCCTGGTGCCTCTGGGACTTCACGGCATGCAGATCAGCCACCTGGTCGACTTTCTCCGGTCGCTTACCGATGATTCGGCGCTCGACGAGCTGCTTCCCCCCGAATAAGAGTCGAAAGGGCTTTCTGCGAACTGTGGGGATAGCGAAGCTCGCTCAAGGCGCGGTGGCCTGGGTGTCGGCCTCGGGTGCTTCGTCGACCCGCTTGAAACCGACCGACGCCTGAATGCGTACGTCGTCGCCCGCGGAAACGAACATGAGTGACGGCGGCTTCATGCCGAAATCGGTCATCTTCACTTCGAAGGTGGCCTGGGCCGTTACCGTGTCATCGCCGAGCAGCAGGGTCACGGGGCTTTCGACCTGCCGCTTGGCGCCGTTGACGTACATGCGTGCCCGCAGGGTGCCTTCGAGCCGGTCGCCGCTTCTCGTAAGCCCGTCGAAACCTTCGATGACGAGGGTCAACAGGGGGTATCGCGCCGCGCCTACGGTGTCGAGCACGTTGGCGTCGCGATTCTTGTTGCCCGAGTCGAAACTCTTCCACGGAACCTGCACGTATTTGCCGATCAGGCCGTCGAGTTCAAGCGGCGACGACGGGTCGTACTCGAAAGAGCCCGTGGCCACCTTGCTCACGCCTTCGACGTCGTGCATGGGGTGGCTGGCGAAGTAGCGAACGTCGGCTTCGACCGCCTCAAAGCGGGCTGCATCGGCCGTTGCGACGAAGGCGGGCAGCAGGAGTACCGCCGATAGAAGGGTGAGATTTTTCTTCAGTCCCATACGATGACCAATGCGGCGCCGAAGAGGGCGGCGACCGTCGTGTATCCGGTTACCTGGTGAACGGTGCGAAGGGTCTGCAACTGGTCGGCGTCGAGGGTCGGATCGCTCGAGGTCGATTGATCGCTGATGTAAAGGCCGAGAAACGGGCTCACGAGCATGCCGATGCCGTGCACCACGGCCAGCGACTTATGCAGCACCAGGGAGCCCTCGTCGCCCTCTCCCTCGACTTCGGGGGCGGTAAAGGCAAGGGCCGCCGCCGTGCCGTAGGTCAGAAAGCTGGCGATACCCAGCCCCAGGTGTACGTTCTTGATGGTGTCCGAGGTGCTGTCGAAAAGGAAATCGTTCTGCCGGTTGAGCAGCACCTGGCCCAGCACCACCTGGGCCGTGGTCAGGCCGAGCGCCGCCAGCCCGAAGCCCTGGTGCCACTTGAGCTGCGAGCGACGCGCCGATAGCGCCTCGATTTCGGCGGTATCTTCGGTAATGACCGGTTGCAGAAACGGGTCGACTTCTTCCGCGCTTTCAAGCGTCAGCTTCGGTTGGAACCGGGCGGGCAGCGAGCCGGCTTCGGCCGGCAGGGTGTGCAGCAGAAAAGTTGCGGCCAGGGCGGCTGTGAAAACACGTACGGTCATGTCAATCCTTCTTCGCTCCGTTGGCGATCCACTCGCGAATGGCGTCGATCTTTGCCTGCGAGAGGCGTCCGTTCAAAGGCATGGGGGCGCCCTGGTCATCGCCGGGGCCGGTGACCTTGATGTAGAGGAAGCTTTCTCCGGGCTTGCCCGGTTCGACCCGCGCCAGCCCCCCGCCTTTCTGCGCTTCGACGCCGACAAGGTTGTCCCAGGCATTACCTTCGCTCAGGTCGAGACCGCCGGCGGGTATGGTAGAGTCGTGACAGCTCGAGCTCGCGCAGCTCAAGCCGAAAACCTTCTCCTCGAGAACGGAAAGGCGGGGCTCCAGTGGTTCTTCATTCTGGGCTTCGTCGCCGCAGGCGGCCAGCAAGGCTGCAAACAAGAGGAGAGTGGGTAGGGTAGACAGTCGCACTTGGAGACTCCGAAAATTGAATTTGCGCGGAGGTCAGCTTAGCAAGGCCGGGCGCTGGTTGGCAAGCGCAACGCTTGTTGGCCGACGCCGCCGCAAAGGTCGAAAGTGCCCATGACAAGGCACCTCGGGTAGGGTAAGGTGTCTGATTCATGTTTGTTACACATTCACGACTCAAGCTTCCGGCCGGCGAGGCCGTTTCCCTCGAAGAACGGTTTCGCGAACGCCTGCGTCTCGTACATCGTCATCCCGGTTTTCTGGGGCTGGAGTTGCTGCGTGACGTCAGGGATAATGGCGAATTCGTACTGGTGACCCGGTGGCGAACCCGCGAGAACTTTCACGCCTACATGAAGAGCGAGGAACACGCCCGTACCCGCGAACGCCAACACGACCTGGAGACGGAAGCCTCGCCGGTTTTTCGTCTTTATGACTGCGTGCTGTTTGAGCCGATGCCCAGTGAAGAAGGGCGGGAAAGCGGCTCTTCTTCAAGCCTTTGAGTGGTACATACCGCCGCAAGTCGGTAGAATGTAACATCTACTTATCCTGTGTTTTCCCATGAGCAGCCGCCAACAGAAGAAGACCGCGGGGCAGGTCGAGCAAAGCGCCGACATGCGCCGGCCCAGAAAAATGGGGCGTCCTTCGGGCGATTACTCGGCCCGTAGCCAGATTCTGCAGGGGGCCTCGCAGGCTTTCGGGCAGAAGGGGTTTGCAGAGACCTCGGTCGAAGACATCTGCGTGGCCGCCGATGTTTCCCGGCGTACGTTCTATCGCTTTTTCCGCAGCAAGGACGATGTTTTCGCGGTCTTGTATGAACTTGGCACGAAGGTTCTGCTCGACCAGGTTCGCACCGCCGTACGAAGCACCACCGACGCCTTCGAAAAAATCGAGCGCGGTCTGGACGCCTACATTCGAACCCAGGCGTACGCCGGCCCCATCGCGCGCGTGCTTGTTCTCGAACCAATGAACCCGAATTCGAAGTTCGCCGCCCGACAACAGGAAGTGCTGGCCGGTTATACCGAGCTGTTCCGGCTTGAACGCAACAGCTTCGAGCCGGGCGAGGTCGACCCCCTCGTTTACCAGGGGCTGCTGGCCGCCCTTCAACACGTTTCCATTGCCCTGCTTGCCGAGTCGCCGCTGACCGAAGAGCACATACAGCGCGGCAAACAGGTCATGATGCGTATTCTCACCAGTACGTTAATGACCAACGGCGAACCCTTGCCCCCGTTGCCTCTGCTTCCGTGACCCCGACCGGTCTCGCTTGCGACGGCGGCGAAGATGTTTATATTCTTATAGATCTCTCGCGATGGAAGACTACCGTCGCTTCGAAGAGATTGCATGGTCTGAATTCATAGCGTCCGTAAGGACTTCCAGGAGTTCCATGGCGGAAGAAATCCTGTGTGCCGGCGACGGCACCGACATGCGCCTGACCCCCGCCCGCGGCAATCAGGTACCCGAAATCAGCTACCGCGACAGCCAGTTCACCGATGCCGTCGTCGAAGAGACGCGCCACATCTGGGAAAAGGCGTCGGGCTTGCTCCGGGAAGAAGACTGGATTCTCAAGGCGCCGCTGATTGCCCGTATCAACCGCCTGAAGCGCGAGAAGAACGTCTATATTCTGGCGCACAATTACCAGTCGCCGGAAATCTTTCTCGGCGTGGCCGACTTCGTGGGCGACTCGCTCGAACTGGCGAAACAGGCCGCCCGCCTCAGCCCCGAAGAAGCCCCCAATATCATGATGTGCGGCGTGCACTTCATGGCCGAAACGGTCAAGACGCTGGCCCCCGATCGACGGGTCATCATTCCCGACATGGACGCCGGCTGCTCGCTGGCCGAATCGATTACCGGGGCCGACATACGCCTGCTCAAGGAACAATACCCCGGCGTGCCGGTCGTCGTGTACGTCAACACGACGGCCGACGTGAAGGCCGAAGCCGACGCCTGCTGCACCTCTTCGAACGCGGTGCACATCGTCGAGTCCATGGCGCGTGAATGGGGCACCGACACGGTCATCATGGCGCCCGACCGCTTCCTGGCTGCCAATGTGGCGGCGCGCACGCAGGTCAAGGTCATTACCACGGCCGGCTCGTGCATCGTGCATGAACGCTTCACGCCCGCCCAGATTCGCGAATTGCGCGAACGGTGGCCCGGCGTGCGCGTGCTGGCCCACCCGGAATGTCCGCCCGAAGTCTGCGCCGAGGCCGATTATGTCGGCTCGACGGCCGGCATGATCAACGACGTGCGCACGGCGGGCGCGAAGAAGGTCGTCATGGTCACCGAATGTTCCATGGCCGACAACGTCGCCTCGGCCTCGCCCGACGTCGAGTTCGTGCGCCCCTGCGTGCTCTGCCCGCACATGCAGAAGATCAACCTTGATAACATTTACGCCTCGCTTCAGACCCTGACGCCCGAGGTGCACGTTCCCGAAGACGTGGTAGAAGGCGCCCTGCGCTCGGTGCAGAAGATGCTCGACCTCAGTAAGGACATGAAGCCGGCGCAGTTTCAGAAGGTTTGAACGGCTGTACGGTGGTCGTCGGACGTCGGTAGTCGGACGTCGGATTCACCCCCGGCCGGCTGCACGTGACGCACGTGCCCCCTGAAAGGGGGCCTCACTTGTGCACGGTGGTTGGCGGTTGTAGGTGAGCCGTTGCTTGTACGAGCTAAACGGCTCTCCGTCTTGACCATCGGCCATTGGCCATTCCGCGCCGCAGGCGCGGACAGCGATCATCGAGCTCACCGTGCCATCCGTTTCCATCCTTCTGCCATTCCGCAATGAAGCTGCGTATCTCGATGAGTGCCTGGCGTCCATCGCGACGCAGAGCTTTGTCGATTTCGAAGTACTGGCGGTCGATGATGGATCCACTGATCGGGGACCGGCCATCGTACAGGCATGGGCGGCAAAAGACCGGCGCTTCGGCCTGTTGGGGGGAAGGGGAGAAGGATTGGTTTCGGCCCTGAACCTGGGGTTGGCGCATGCTTCGGGTTCACTCATCGCGCGCATGGACGCCGACGACATCATGCTGCCCGAACGTCTTGCCCTGCAGATAGCCGCCTTTCAGGCGGATGCCGAGCTTGCGCTGCTCGGGTCGCAGGTCGAGCTCTTTCCCGACGACATCGTTCAGAACGGCTACCGCGAGTACGTTCGCTGGCAGAACGCCTGTGTCGCGTATGAGGATATAGCCGCGCAAATCTACGTCGAGTCGCCCTTCGCCCACCCCTCGGTCATGTTCCGACGTTCAGCCGTGCTGACGATTGGCGCTTATCGCGACGGCGACTTTCCCGAAGATTACGACCTGTGGCTGCGCATGCACGCCGCCGGTATGAAGATGGGACGCGTGTCGGAGGTATTGCTGCGCTGGCGCGAGCGGCCCGACCGTACGTCACGGGTCGACGGGCGCTATTCACGCAACGCTTTCGACCGGCTGCGCGCGTCGTACCTGGCCGACGACCCGCGCTTGAGAAGCGGACGCCCTCTCGTCATCTGGGGCGCCGGCCGTCCGACCCGCCGCCGCGCCGATCATCTCCTGGCCCACGGCTACGACCCCGTGGCGTATGTGGATATCGATTCCCGGAAGATCGGCCGCGTCATTCACGGCGTTCCCGTCGTCGGTCCCGACTGGCTGGCCGGCCAGCCCGAACAACCGTTCGTACTCAGCTATGTCGCCAATCACGGCGCCCGCGAGCTCATTGCCGCCCGCCTCGAGGAAATGGGCTACCGGCTGGGCACTGATTACCTGGTGGTGGG
>JAWLBW010000084.1:0-15717 GCA_041687475.1 bacterium | reverse complement strand
CGCCGCAGAAACCCGCGAAGCCCACGCCCGTCGCCGACAAGGGAAAGCCTGAACCCAAGGCCAAGGAAACCGACAAGCAGGAACGTCCCGGGAAGCCGCAGCGTGAGCAGAAGGATTCTTCCAGACAGGAGCGCCCGGCCAAGCCGGTAGCATCGCCGCAGAAACCCGCGAAGCCGACGCCTGTGGCCGACAAGGGAAAACCCGAGCCCAAGTCCACGGAAACCGACAAGCAGGAACGTCCCGGGAAGCCGCAGCGTGAGCAGAAGGATTCTTCCAGACAGGAGCGCCCGGCCAAGCCGGTAGCATCGCCCCAGAAGCCCGCGAAGCCCACGCCCGTCGCCGACAAGGGAAAACCCGAGCCCAAGTCCACGGAAACCGACAAGCAGGAACGTCCCGGGAAGCCGCAGCGTGAGCAGAAGGATTCTTCCAGACCGGAGCGCCCGGCCAAGCCGGTAGCATCGCCGCAGAAACCCGCGAAGCCCACGCCCGTCGCCGACAAGGGAAAGCCGGAATCCAACTCCAAGGAATCCGACAAGCAGGCGCGGCCCGCCAAGCCCGTCGCGACCCCGAAGCAACCCGCGAAGCCCACCCCCGTGGCCGATAAGGGTAAGCCGGAATCCAACTCCAAGGAATCCGATAAGCGGGCGCAGCCCGCCAAACCCGTCGCGACCCCGAAGCAATCCGCGAAGCCCACTCCCGTTGCCGATAAGGGTAAGCCGGAATCCAACTCCAGGGAATCCGACAAGCGGACGCAGCCCGCCAAACCCGTCGCGACCCCGAAGCAACCCGCGAAGCCCACCCCCGTGGCCGATAAGGGTAAGCCGGAATCCAACTCCAAGGAATCCGACAAGCGGGCGCAGCCCGATTCAGCGGCAGAGAAGCCGGCTCCGTCCACGAAGGAATCGCAAGAAAATACGGCTTCCGCACAGGCGAAGAAGGAGAAAGCTCCTTCCCCAAAAGGAAACGCCGAGCCTGAAGCTTCCGAGGTCGACGCGAAGAAGGATTCGAAAGGCCGTTCGTCACGTTGAAACGGAAACTGCAGAAATCTCGCAGGAGGTTTCCCTTTACTGGCCGGGCGCCGTGCGAAAACTGCGGCACCCGGCTTTTTCAGGTGCCGGCCGAGCCCGAAACTCCATCGCACAGGAATTCACGGGGCACGGCGTCGGCTGCATCAGAGACCGCGACCACAAAATGGGTGGTCTTTGCTTACAGCGACCGACAGGCGGCCGGCGGCAACCAGCTGCATTCAGCGGAAAGGAAGAAACCGGTCTGCCCTCGCCGAAGCTCAGGGGGTGGGGTGGGTATCGCCCGTGTTCTCTTCGGGGGCGGCGACCCCCTTACGCGGACGCGAATAGAAGAACAGCCCCAACCCGATGACGAAGGTCGCCACCGCGTAGGGAAGGATACTGAGCATGTGTTCGGTGCCCGGAATGAGCATGATCGGCGGCAGAACGGCGCCGAGAATAATCATGGCAATGGCAAGGCTGAACAGCTGATCTTGAATCGCTTCGTTCTTCATATCTGGAAAGAATACCCGAAGTGAGCCCGGCTTGCACGTTTCGCAGCCCCGAAACGACGAAAGGCGAACGGGGCGCCGCGCCTGTTTGCAGCCCCGCGCCGGTACTGTACCCTGTACATTCATCTCCGACTTCACGCAGAGAACCCGTGTACCCATCCTTTCTCGAAGACTGGTGGCTGGCCCGCGCCTCGAAAAGTCTCGCCATCAACGACACGCGCGGCGCGCTGCAGGCACTGGAGCGCGATGCAGGCCGCCTGTCGGACCTGTTTACCACCGAACGCCGCACCGACTTCGGCGACTACACGGCCGAGGCCCGCCTTCTGCTTGCCTACGGGCTGTACTACTTTCCCCAGACCTTCGTGCGAACCGGTTTTCCGCTGCAACGCATCCAGGCCCACATAGCCGGGTGGAAAGACGAAGCTGCTCGCCCACTGCGGGTACTCGACCTCGGCGCGGGTACCGGCGCGGCGCTGCTCGCCGCCGTAAATCATCTGCAACAACTGATGCCCGACAGAGCAATCGAAGCCCATGCCCTCGAACCTTCGGGCGCAAGCCTTGCCCTTCTTCGCGAGCTGACCACGGACCTGCGCGCCCACTGGCCCGACGCACGCTTCGTGCTGCACCAGGGCGACATGCGAGACGAACACGCCATACCCCGCGGCCCCTGGGATCTCATTCTTGCCTCCTTCTCTCTCGGCGAGGCCTTTTTCGGCAGCTCGGCCGAGGTGGTCGAAGGCTGGCTCGACGGCCTGGGGCGTAAACTTGCCGACAAGGGGTTACTGCTCGTTCTCGAGCCGGCCCTGCGCGAAACGAGCGAACGGCTTGAAGCACTGCGCGACGGCCTTGCCGCCGGAACCCGGTGGCAGGTACTTGCGCCCTGCCCCCACGCGGCCCCCTGCCCCCTTCGCGCCGGCGGCGAGCATTGGTGTCACGAGGTTCGCCGCTGGCAGCCCCCCGAAAGCCTGCTCTACCTCAACCGGCACCTGCACAGGAGTGTCGAGACCCTGAAGTACAGCTACCTGCTTCTCGCCGAGGGCAGCCATAAGCGGCCGCCCATGCCTTCTCGCTGGCGCCTCATCTCACCCCTGGCCGAGCTGAAAGGCCGCTTCATCGCGGCTGTGTGCGCGCCCGATGGAAGACGCTACACCCTCGAAGTACCGACACGCGCGCTCAAAAAAGCCGGCAAGAAGGAGCTGGCCCGTTGGGAACGCGGCGCCCTGCTCGAGCTGCGTAACGCCCACCCTCTCGGCGACGGCGCCACACTGCGCGTTCAGCCTGAAGATCTGGTGAGGGTAGAAGACTGAACTTCCCCCTTCCCCCCAAAAAAATGGAAGACCCCTATGCGAGGTCTTCCACCACATCGTGACATGTTCGGGATACGGAATTCGCGCTTACGCGGAAGGCGACTCCGGTGCCGGCTGCGGGTTCTCTCCCTCCCGTAACTCGGCATGTACCGAAATACATTGCGGGTTGGGTGCCGGAGCGTAAACAGGGGCCCGGCTGATCGAACGCGAGGTAGTTCCCGGCTTGCACCAGCCGAAGCGGGTGATTTTCAACCGCACGCCTTCCACGGCCTGACATTCGCGTCCCGTACTTGTGTCGCCGGCGATTCTCGAAATCGAAAAACGACCCGGCATTGTGGGAATCTGCAGCAGGCAAGGTGGAAGCGTCGCGACGTGGCCCACTCGCACCTGAAAAGCAAAAGGCCCCTTGCGGGGCCTCTCACTTTGTTATCGTGACGCTTGAGGGAACATGAATCCGCCGCTGATACAACGAAGTGACGAATTCTTTCGACCCGACCCGGTGGCTCTCTCCTTCCCCCGGGTAAGGGTTCATGCTCCTTCTATCAGCATAATCCGTGCCAAGGCCTGCGTTAAGGTGGGGCAGGCGCCGCCGTGGTAGGCTCTTACCCCTTCCCCCTTTCCAGGGTATGGTTGAACCCGGCTGCTCAACCGAAAGTCAGGTTGACCTTGAGCGGACCGTTCTCGAGGTTCAGCAGGTGCGCCGACGTGCGGCCTTCATGCCTCGAAAAGCGCAGGCCGATACGGGCCCCGCCCACGCGCATTCCCAGGTAATCAAGACTCTGTACCCGCTTGGGCAGGTGAGGGTCGTTGATGCGCAGCTCGTTGCGATTGGCGTCGGGCTGCAGGCCGAGTAAACCGTGCAGCATCTGAAAATAGGCGCCCGAGGCCCAGGCCTGGGGGTCGCAGGCAACCGGATAGAGTACGGGGTGATCGTCGGGCCGGCGCTGCATGCCGCAGAAGAGTTCGGGCAGTCGCCTGCCGCGAAAGGACGTGCCCGCGTCGAACAGCGCGTTGAACACGCGCTCGGCCCCATCCTTGAATCCGTAGTAGCACAGCCCCTGGGCAATCAGGGCGTTGTCGTGGGGCCAGACCGTACCGTTGTGGTAGGAAATCGGGTTGTAGGGGCGCTGGCCCTTGGCCAGGGTACGAATGCCCCACCCGCTGAACACGTCGTCGCGCATGAGTACGTCGCGCATGCGCCGGGCCATCGCGCGGCTGGGCACGCGGCTCCACAGAAGGTGCCCAGGGTTCGAAGTTATCGTGGGCACCGGGCGTTTTTCACCGTCGAGGGCCAGGGCGTAGAAGCCGGTTTCTTCGACCCAGAATGCGGCGTCGATGCGGCTGCGCAGCCACTGGGCTTCCTGCATGAGACGATTGGCCTCGTCACGGCGGCCCAGGCGGTAGTAAATGTCGGCCAGCCTGAACTTGGCGTCGTAAACGTAGCCCTGCACCTCGACCAGGGCAATCGGGCCCTGGGCCAGGCGACCGTCGGGAAAGATAACCGAGTCGTAACTGTCCTTCCACCCCTGGTTGACGAGCCCGCCCTCGGAGCGGCGTTCATACTCGAGAAACCCGTCTTCGTCGGTGTCGCCGTAATCGTCAATCCACGCCATGGCGGCTTCGGCGTGGGGCAGCATTTCTTCGAGCAGGGCCATGTCGCCCAGCCAGTTGAAGGTCTCGTGCAGAAGAACGATGAACAGCGGCGTGGCGTCAATGGTGCCGTAGTAAGGCGTGTGAGGTATTTCACCGCACTTTGCCATTTCGCCGAAGCGCATTTCGTGCATGATTTTGCCCGGCTCTTCCTCGGTCCACCCGTCTTCCTTCCCCCCCTGGTAGGCGGCGAGAAAGCGCAGCGTCTCCACCGCGATTTCCGGTTGCACGCTCAACGTCTGCAGGGCGGCAATGATGGAATCGCGCCCGAAGGGCACCGAGTACCAGGGAATGCCGGCCGTCACGACCTGTTTGCCCTCGACTTCGACCAGGAGACTGCGAAAGTCGACCACGTTCTGGTGCAGGGCGGCATTGAGAAACTCGTCGTCGCCGGCAATCTGCGTCGACTGCCGGCACCACTCGTCGTACCGGGCGTTCATGCGCGAGACGGCTTCGCCGAAATCGCGCCCGTCGGCCAGGGTCTCTTCTTCGAAGACCGGCGTCACGTGAACGAGCAGCTCGACTTTCTCCGAGGGAGCGATTTCGAGATGGTACACGGCGTGGCACTCATGCAGACTCGTGGGTGCCGGGTCGAAGCGTACGGCGGTCTGCCGTGAGAGACCGTCGCGCCCTTCATAGCTGAAGAGGCAGCCGTTTTCGAGGCGAACGGGTCGGTAGTAGCCCCCTCTCTCGCCGCGCCCCATGCCGCGCATCTCGAACAGGTCGGCAAAGTCGGCGGCATAGCGCAGCTGCAGCGAGAAGCGCACCGGTTCAAGGTAGAAATTGGTAATGGAAATACGCTCGATGAGCCCGCCTTCGAGTATCTGCTCGCGGCGCATGTGTACGTAGTGCGTCTCGAATTCGTGCTCGTTGCCGATGCCGGTAAACGTAAGGTCGACGACGCTGAGCGAGTTGTTGCGAACGCGACTGCTCAACACCGTGGGAATGCGCCCCGGCACCCCGAGCTCGTACTCGCTCAGGTAGCGCGTGTCGCGCCACACAAGCCCGAGATCGGAGGTGCCGGGCGGGGTAATGTTGCCCACCTCGTCGGTAATGAGGAACATGTCGTCTGACTTGATGGACAAACGATCGGGACCGCGGCTCTGGGATGTGAGGCTTCTGACCTCATATCCCAGGAGCTCGGTCTCGGAAATCATGTCATCCTGCAAACGCCGACTCAGTGCGTTGCGAATCATGCCCGACGCAGCCTCGCTTCTTCTCCGGCCTCAATGGCGCGTTGATAGAGGTCAAGGTATTCGTCGGCCATGCGACGGTGCGAAAAGCGCATTTCGGCCCGCTCGCGGCAGCCCCGCCGGTCGATGTGCCGCGCCTTCTTGATGGCCGCGCAAAGAGCGTGCACGTCGCCCGTCGACACAAGGTGCCCGGTCACGCCCTCGTCTACGATTTCAAGCACGCTGCCCTTCTTGAAGCCGATGACCGGCGTGCCCGACAACATGGCCTCGATGGTCACGAGCCCGAACGGCTCTTCCCAGTCGATGGGAAACAGCAGCGCGAAGGCGTTGCGCAGCAGGGCTACCTTCTCGTCTCCGCCGACCTCGCCCACGTACTCAACCCCCGGCAACTCGAGCCGCGGCTTGATTTCGTGATTGAAGTAATGCTGTTCGTCGGGGTGAGCCGAGCCGGCTACCCTGATGGGCATGCCCGCCATTCTGGCTGCGTCAATGGCGAGGTGGGTACCCTTTTCCCGGGCGATGCGACCCAGTGCCAGCAGGTATTCACCGGGCTTGAAGCTCGGCTTGTAATCGCTCAGGACAAGACCGTGATGCACGACCGGATGATTGCTGTCGCCAAACTGCAGGGCTTTCTGCCGGTGGCTTATGCAGGTGAACTGCACCTCGGGATAGAAGTGGTAGTAGCGGGCCAGTTCTTCATCCCTGGTGTGATGAAGCGTGTAGACCAGTGGCGTGTCGCCCAGAAAATTCTGGTACGACAGCGCAGCCGGGCTGTTGACGTGCACGACGTCGAAATCCTGCTGCGCGATCTGGTACAGGGCCCAACCGAGATGCTGCATTTCCATGTGCGGCTCGGGGGGCCAGAATCCCTCCTTATGGTAGTAGCGCAGACGGGCACAGGCGCGTGAATCGCCCGTTGCAAACAGGGTAACGTCGATTTCCTTCTCGACGAGCCCTTCGCAGAGCGCATGAAGAAAAAGCTCTGTTCCGCCGTACTTCTTTGGGGGAACGGCAAGAAACGGTGTTGAGACAAGCGCAACTTTCATGAAACCTCCGCCGTTGAACTCTATCCCCCATTCTAAGAGGAAACGTCAGAAGTCTAAAGAAAGTGACCCCCGGGGCAAACAGGCCATGGTTGACAACCTGTTACACAAGGGGGTGCTTGTCTTTTCCTGCCGGTTCGGCTTGTCCCAACCGGGTATGGCCGGTGTGGCGGTACGGGCGAGCGCGCGGTTCAGGCCACTTCGGCGGCCTCGCCCGGCAGCCATTCGCGAAGAATGGCCAACAGCTCGTCCAGATCGAACGGCTTGGGCAGATAGGCGCGGGCCCCGGCCGCCATGGCCGCCTCCCGATGCCGCTCGCCGTCGGCACTGTAGACCAGTATCGGCACCCGGGGGTGCGCGGCGACGATTTCCCGCGTCAGCTCAATGCCGTCGAGCTCAGGCATGTTCACGTCGAGCATGGCCATCGAAACCTCGCCATCCTTCAGTACGCGCCGAACCTCGTCGGCCGAACCGGCCACCACAAGTTCAAAGGGAAAGTCCAATTCGGTTACCACGAGGTCGAGCACTTCACTCAAGACTGGTTCGTCATCGACGCAAAGGATCCGGTATACGCTCTGTTTCGTCATTGTCATTCACCACGAAGAAGGAGGTCGGACGCGGCATACCCCGCCGGGTATGCGCTCTCCGGCTGCGCGATCGACCGGTTGATGCCCCCAAAATAGGACATTCTTCCGAAAGTTGCAAGGGGGTTGACGTCTTTCCCACCAGCGAGGCGGGCTTGCGCTACGACACTTGTGCCGGAAGGACACGCAGCAGAAACCCATGCAAGGGCAGGACGACGACCTGCAGCACCGCCGCCATGCGTCTCGCGACTGAAGCTACCGCCATCTTCATGAGCACCCTCACGGCCTGTCAAGGAAGAAGAGGGCTACCAGGCGAGCGCCGAAAAACCGGCCGTCCACCACCTCGGCATGCCTCCAGGCCGCTTTCTTGCCAATCCGGCAAGTCGGCGCTAAGCTGAGGGTAAGGTCAGGTTGATTTCATAACCGGGGGGTGACCATGAAGAGGTCGGGGATGGCGCTGGCCGCACTGGCGCTGATGACGATAAGTGCGTGCGGAGAGGTCGAAAAAGCAACCAATAAGGTGGAAAACGCCGTCACGGAGAGCGTGCTGTCGAGCTTCGAAGACAAGAACAGCTTCAAGGCCGACCTGAAAAGCTCGCCGCTTGGCTTCGGCAAGTTCGACGCACGTATGAGCGGTGTCGATTTCAGCACCAAGGGAGCCGACGGGCGAAGGAAACTCGACATCAAAGGCGGCGACACGACGTTGAACCTGGGCCTCGGATCGACCAACCGACTGCACGGCATTCGCGTTACCATTCATAATTGGAAGGGCGAAACGGGCGAAATTCCGATTCTGAACCCGAAGGAAACGCCCGACGACGGTTCGGTTTTCGCCATCGTCGCATACAGCGAGGTGCAACGCGGCAATACCAGCGACAGCAGGCACCAGGACTGGTTCACTTATCGAACCACGGGCGGTATGATCGAGCTTACGGCCGCCAAGGCCGGCAAGGACGGCGGCGTGAAGGGAAGCATCGACTTCACGGTGTTGCTCATGGACGTGCAGCAACCGCGCCCGGCGTCCATCGACGCCCTGCCCGAAGTTCACTTCAAGGGTACGTTCAACATCAGGCCCGACAATTCGAGCCCCTTCCTCTGAGGAGAAACATCGGTGAAGGACAGCATCTGGGCAGACACACCACGTCAGGTACCACGGCACGAAGCCGAACGGATAGCGACCCATGAAGTACGCGACGGCAGGCTGATGACCCTGCACAGGAGCGGCGGCAACGACTCGCCTCAGGCCGACCGGCCGCCGGGCGAAAACCGGTAACCGACGCCCCGCACCGTCTGAATGTACCGGGGCTGCTCGGCCTGGTCTTCCAGCTTCGAGCGTAACTGGGCAATGAAATTGTCGACGGTGCGGGGCGTACCTGCGTAGTGCACGTCCCAGACCTGGTTGAGCAGCTGCTCACGTGAGAGCACCCGATCGGAGTTGTGAATGAGGTAGGTCAGCAGATCGAACTCCTTCGACGTGAGCTCCAATGGCTCGCCCCCTTTGCGCACGTGACGGGCATCGAGATCGATTTCGATGTCGGCGAACCGATAGCGCCGCGACTGCTGAATCTGCCCCGAACGGCGCAGCACGGCCTTTACCCGTGACAGCAACTCGGCCAGCCCGAAGGGTTTCGACACATAGTCGTCGGCGCCCATTTCCAGAGCGGCCACCTTGTCTACCTCGTGGCCCCGGGCACTCAGCACGATAACCGGCGTCTCAATACCCTTTCGGCGCAGGGTGCGAAGCACCTCGAGTCCGTCGACCTTGGGCAGCATCAGGTCAAGCAGAATAAGGTCCCATTCTTCGTCGAGCGCCCGGGTACGGGCCTCTTCGCCGTCGGCGGCCACGCCCGTTTCGTAACCTTCGACCCGCAGGTTCATTTCCAGCCCTGCCCGAATCGAGGGGTCGTCTTCAATCAGCAAGACGCGTTGCCTGTTCATATTCACTCCGATACTCATGCCTGCGGCGGGGCAGTCTGATCGTGAAAGTCGAGCCCTTGCCGAGCTCGCTGTCGAGCATGACCCTGCCATGATGGGCCTCGACGATTCGCTTCACCATGGCCAACCCGAGGCCGCTGCCTTCAATATCGCGCAGAACGGGGTCGTAAATACGGTAGAACTTCTCAAAAACGGCCCGGTGTTCGCGCTGCGAGATGCCGATGCCGTTATCGGAAACGGCAAAGTAAAGGAAGCGCTCGTCGTACCAGGCCCGCAAGACGATACGCTTCTCGACCCCGGTGTACTTGACTGCGTTGTGCAGAAGATCGCTCAGGGCCTCGGTCAATGCATCGAGATCTGCCCACAGCTCGGGGAAACCCGACGCAACCTCGACCGACACGTCAAAATCGTGCAGTTTGCGGGCCGCCTCGAGGCTGGCGAGAGCCTGCTCGCTCAAACGCTCGACCGGAAAACGCCGCATGACATAAATGCGTTTACCGGCTTCGATGCGACCCCAGTCGAGCAGCCGGTTGATCATGCCCGTGAGGCGCGCCGTTTCGCTCGCCATGAACGCCAGCGCCTCCTGCCGCTCCTGCGGATTGTCGTCGAGCCGGCCGAGCTGCAGCGTCTCGATGAACATGCGAATGCTTGTCAGCGGGGTGCGCAACTCGTGCGACACCTTGCTGACGAAGTCGCGCTGCAACGTGTGCTCCTGGGCGCGGCGGCGCAGATGCAGCATGGTGACCGTCACGCCCGCCGCCAGCGCCGCCACGAAGGACAGAACGAGCACGCCCAGCACGATGTCGACGGTCTGTCGGCTGAAGGCAAGAATCAGAATGCCGATGGAGCCGATGGACACGGCCGGCACGATCATGAAAAAGAGAATCCACAGCGCGATGCGCCGGTACTCCTGCATATCGCGAGCGCGAATACGAAACGCCATCGATTGATCCTACTCCTTTCGTCGGGTACGGCGCCACCGGAAGAGGCCCTCGCCCCCGTCGGCGCGAACCGGCCCGGGGTCCGAACGAAACGGGTAAAGCGGTTTGCCATGGGGCTGCGCCGCTGCTACAGTGGCAGCATGGGCCGCGCCGCTTTCGCCATACTGACCATGCTGCTGCTCTTCGTGAGCGGTTTTCCTGCCGCGTCGCATAAACATGCCGCGGCAGGGTCGGTCGACGTGCGCGCCGAGTGCGCCCTCTGCCAGATTGCCCCCACCACGGCGATTCGCGACGCCGGCGGCGCGCAGACAGGCCTGCCGTCGCAGTGGGCCTCGCTTACCGAACCGAGGCGCGACGCGCGGCAACCCGAATACCGCAAGCTCTTCCGGCTCGCGCCCACGCTTTCTCCCCCGGTTCCTGCCCTCGGTTGACGATGCGGCAGGTATTGCCGAATTGAACGTGTCTGCCGCCTGCGCCTCGTGGGTGCGGTGACGGCATACTGGGGAAATTTGTGGAATCATCGGTTCTCACGGCCGAAAGCCTGACTTTCGGCTACGCAGGCAAGGCGCTGCTGCCTGCCCTCGACATCAAGATACGCGACGGCGAATTCTGGGCGGTCATCGGGCGAAACGGCTCGGGCAAGACGACCCTCTTCCGTACCCTGCTCGGGCTGCAGTCGCCCGTAGGGGGCAGGGTGACTCACGGCGCCCGGTGGCGCCCGGCCTACATTCCCCAACGGGCCGGGCTCGACCCCATCGTGCCGCTGCGGGCGATCGAGGTCGTGTCCCTCGGCGAAGACCGCGATTGGTCGTTTCTGCGGTTTTCAGGCAAGCCCCGGCGCATGAGGGCACTGGCCTGCCTGCGCGAAGCCGGCGCCGAAGAGCTCTACGATCGCCAGTTTCACGAGCTGTCGGAAGGACAGAAGCAGCGGGTCATGCTGGCAAGAATGCTGGCCGGCCGGGCAACCGTGGCCTTTCTCGACGAGCCCACGGCCGCCATGGACTCGGTTGCCGAACGTGAATCGATGGAACTCATCGACCGCCTGCGGCACGAACACGGCATCGCCGTTGTCATGGTGAGCCATTTTCTCGGCGTCGCCCGCGACGTGGCAGATCGGGTACTGTTTCTCGACCGTGAGCTGCAGTCGGTCATTGCCGGCACTCCGGCCGAGGTCTTCGAATCGCCCGTCTTCCGCCGACGGTACGGCGACGGAGTCGACCGATGAACGTGCAGGAACTGCTCAGCGCCTTCGATCTCTTTCGCGATCCGCTGCTGGCCGGGGCCATTGCCGGGCTGGCGCTCGGGCTTCTCGGCATCTTCATCGTGCTCAGGCGCATGGTGTTCCTGAGCGCCGCGCTTGCGCAGAGCGCGGGGCTGGGGGTGGCGGCCGCATTCTGGGTCGAAATCGTCGCCGGGTTTCACGTCAGTCCGGTGCTCGGCGCCGGACTGCTCACGGTCGCCACCGGAATGATTCTTTTCGTCGACACCGAGCGACTGAAAGTAACCCGCGAGGCACTGCTGGCCCTGGTGTACATCGGGGCGGGCGCTCTCGCCGTCATCGCAGGCAGCCGCATCGCACAGGAAGCCCACGACATTCACGGCATTCTCTTCGGCACCGGGGTACTCGTGCGCCCGAGCGATCTGCAGGCACTTGCCGCAGGCGCCGCCGTTACCCTGCTGCTCGCCCTGCTCTTCTGGCGCGGACTGGTGTTCACAAGCTTCGACTCCGAAAGCGCCCGTGTACAGGGACTGCCCGTGCGCCTGCTGCAGGGCATGCTGTTCGGTCTCATCATACTCATGGATGCGGTGGCGACCCGTGCCCTGGGCATGCTGCCTGTCTTCGCCTTCTCGACCCTGCCTGCCGTAGGAGCGCTCGGCATTACCCGCATGCTGCCGCTGGCTGCTTTGCTGGCCGCCCTTTTCGGCGCCGTGGCCGGTTTCGGCGGCTACCTGGCCGCCTTCTTCTGGGACCTGCCGGTGGGGGCCGCACAGACTCGCGTAGCCGCCGCCTTCGCCGTTCTGGGCCTTACGATACGCAGCCTGCGTTAACCGGTGGCACCTGCGGCGGTATGCGGGCGGGCTGTCGCCGTCAGCTGCTACAATATGCGCATGATGGTCGGCGAACTCTTCACCCTGGACGAAAACCGTGCCGTCGAAGCACAGCTGCGGCGGCGGGGGCTTACCGTCATCGCCGGCGTCGACGAGGTTGGTCGCGGCTGTATCGCTGGCCCGGTCGTCGCGGCCGCGGTCGTTCTGCGAAACCATCGGGCGCAGTTCGTGGCCGATATCGACGACTCGAAGAAACTGGCGCCCGCCGAGCGCGAACGCCTCGACCGGCTGATTCGCCGGCATGCCGTGGCGGTCGGCGTCGGCGTGGTCGACAACCGCGTTATCGACGACATCAACATTCTGCAAGCGAGCTTCGAGGCCATGCGCATCGCGCTGGGCCGGCTCGTCCCCCAGGCCGAGTTTCTGCTGGTCGACGGCAAGCTCAAGCTGCCCGGGGTAGCCGTGCCGCAGTTGGCGCTCGTGCAGGGCGACAGCCGTTCGAAGTCCATCGGCGCCGCCAGCATCGTGGCCAAGGTATACCGCGACCGCCTCATGACCGAGTGGCACGAGCGATTTCCGATGTACCGGTTCGCCTCGAACAAGGGTTACGGCACGGCCGAACACTGGGCGGCACTGCGTGCGCACGGGCCCTGTGAGCTGCACCGCCTTTCCTTCCGCGGTGTGGCCGGAGGCGACGAAGCAGCTTTTGAACAGATGGAGCTGGATCCCTCGTGAGCCGGCGCTCTTCGGCCGCCGCGAAGCGGCAACTCGGCGAATGGGGCGAAGCCCGTGCCGCCGAGCATCTTGAAGCCTCGGGCTTCCGCATCGAAGCGCGTAACTGGCGCACCCGGCACGGCGAGATTGACCTGATTGCCTGGTCACCCGAGGGCACGCTGTGCTTCATCGAGGTACGCACCAGCCGCAGCCTGGCGTTCGGCGGCGCCCTCGAAAGCCTCACGACGGGCAAGCGCCGCAGGCTCATCGCAGCGGCAGAGGCTTTTACGGCAAGCCTTGCGCGAGAGGTGCCCGTACGCTTCGATCTGATAGCCTTGCAGGAACGCCGCGGAAGCTGGCAAGTTGATCATGTTGAAAATGCATTCGGAGTTTCCTGAATGGCCGAGCCTTACCTGAACGATGCGGTGCTGCGCGCCGGCTACGTGCAGTTCGACGTCGAACGCGGCAACGTAGCCGGTAACCTTCGCAAGGCCCTGCGCGGCCTCAAACGCCTCGCCGATGCCGGCGTACGACTGGCCGTGCTGCCCGAGATGTGGACATCGAGCCTCATCAACACCGACGTCGATCGTCTGGTGGCCGAAAGCGAATCGGCCGTGCAGGAAATTCGCCGGTTTGCACGTAATCATACGATGACCGTCGTGGGGTCGTCTTATGAGCACGCCCGGGGCCGCGTGTACAACACCGCCTACGTAATCGACGCCGACGGCGCCATCAGCGGGCAGTATCGCAAAATTCACCTGTTCACCCCCGGCGGCGAACACCTGCATTACCACTCGGGCAGGACGCCGCTTATTGCTTCGACCTCCGTCGGTCGACTCGGCATCGTCATCTGCTACGATCTGCGTTTTCCCGAGCTTCTTCGCACCCTGTGCGAGCGGGGCGCAGAGGTGCTCATCATTCCGTCTCAATGGCCCCGTGCCCGCCTCGATCACTGGCGAACGCTGCTACGGGCGCGGGCTATCGAAAACCAGGTGTTCGTGATCGGCTGCAACCGCACAGGCACCGAGGTACGGGGCGACGTGACGCTCGAGTACGGCGGCGGCTCGGCAATCATCGATCCGTGGGGCGAAGTACTTTGCGAGCGGCTGAGTCGTTCGGGCGCCGACTGGGCCGACCTCGACCGCGCGGTCATGAACGATGTCAGACGGCGCATACCCGTGTGGACCGACCGGGTACCCCAGACCTATAAACTCAAGCCATGATGCGGTAAGGTATGACTGAACGCGTAAATCCATTCGTACCCGGAGACGCCATGAGCCTCAAGCTGTACCAGTTTCACATCTCGCCCTACTGCGGCAAGATCCGGGCGATTCTCAACTACAAGGGCCTCGACTACGAAAGCGTGCCCGTGCACCCGGTGCATCGATACCGTCTCATTCTGTTGAGCCGGCAGCGCAAGGTGCCCGTGCTCCAGGATGGAAGCCGCGTCATCGTCGACAGCACGCGCATCGCCCGCTATCTAGAAGAGCACTTTCCGACACCGCCCATCATGCCCCGCGGGCGGCGCGACCAGGCCCAGGCCCTGCTCTGGGAAGACTGGGCCGACGAATCGCTGCAGCGTGTGGTCGGCCCCATGAAATTCATTGACCGGGGCAATGCCCGCCGCATGGCCGAACTCGAAAACGCCAACTTCCCGGGCCGCGACGTCGAAAAGACCTACCGCCGCCTCCAGCCCATCGTATCGCGGCAAATGGCCCTTTTCGGAGGAACCTCGGACCTTACCGCCCTGAAAGCTCGCCTGGGAGAGCTCATGCAGATGCTCAGCGATCGTCTCGAAGGTCTGTATCTGGTGGGCAGGCAGCCGAGTATCGCCGACTTTTCGGTCTTCGCCGTGCTCGAACCGTTCGAGGGCTGCAACGGCTGGTACCTGGTCGAGGAACATGAAAATCTGCTGGCCTGGTACAACCGGGTCAAGGAAGCGGCGCAGCCGCACCTGCCGCCCCTGCATCACGGCAGCTCGACCTGACCGCTGCGTGCAGCACGGTCGGAGGGGGTGAAACGTGATAGGTGAAACGTGATAGGTTGCGTGCAGCACGGTTTCACGACATGGCCCGCTTCCGTCAGGCACCGATTACCGGGGTACTCCCCTTGTTGGAAGGGGAGTAAGCTACAACGGTTACCGGAGAGGGGTCAGACGGTCTTGCACGACAGGGCCCGGTGCCCGACTCCGTGGACACGGGTAACCTTCCCGAAACCCGACAAACCCGGTCGCACGCAGGAAGAAAAAAGCTCGGAGAGTGTACGTGCGCCGTTTCAGGCACCACCCCTCTGCGATTCCGGCGCTCTCCTGTTAAACGCGCTTCACATACAAATGGGCGCGAAGCGCGACCGATTCAAACCGTACCGGAAGAGCGGGCGCGTCGGGCGAGATACTCTTCCAGCGCCTGGCGGGTCGAGGGAAAGGCCAGTTCGTCCCACGGAATCTGTTCGGGGCTGAAGAGTCCGTAGTCGAGGCATTCGTCGCCGGCTGCCGGCGATCCGCCCACGATGCGGCCCACGTACACAATCACGACCACCGGGCGGTCGGGGTAGGAATAGACATTCAGCAGCGACTCGATTTCGACGTCGACACACGCCTCTTCACGCGCCTCACGCACAGCCGCGTCATTGACCATTTCGCCCAGATCGACGTAGCCGCCCGGAAAGACCCACTTGCCGCGCGACGTCTCGATGGCCCGCTTCAAGAGCACCAGTTTGTCGCCGTAGGTAACAATGACGGCGGCCGCCACCTTGGGATTCTGGAAATAGATGAATTCGCACTCGA
>JAWLBW010000083.1:5134-15748 GCA_041687475.1 bacterium | reverse complement strand
CGCCGCGCCCTTCGTTCACGGCCTTGCGCACGTTCGCGCCCATGAACAGCGCGTTCAGGCGAAAGTGCCCCTGAAACTCGGGCCGCGTGTAGGGGGCGTCGCCCTCGGTGTGAATGTGGGTGATTTCGACGTTTTCCAGCTGCGGCGAGCGGCGCAGCAGCGCGTCAATGAGTTCGATCGGCGTGGCGGCCGCACCATGCAGGAACACCCGCATACCCGAGCGCACAACCGAAACGGCATGCTCGGCGTCGGTCAGTCTTTTCCGGTATTCATCCTGCCATGTCATGCGCCACACTCTCCCTGTGCAAACTATTTACTGTATCACGACCGGCAAAAGCCGAAAGGCCGCTCGCCCGGAATTCAGGCACCCGGGGCCGGTTCGACGGCTTCGGTCTTGCCGGCTCCGACGATGCTTGCGCCCGAAATGACCAGCAGCACCACCACGAAGGCAGTCGAAACCCATGCCGTGAAAGCACCCGGATCGGCGACGGGCAGGTAGCCGCCGGCCAGAATGGCCACGACCATCAGATTGAGCAGGAAATGGTACAGGGGCGACAACCAGCGGCCCACTGTCGTGGCTCCCGCGCCGAAAGCGGCCGAAAACGAAGTCAGTACCGGCCCGAGAATGATGAAGTGAACGCCGGCAATGCGCGCCCCGTACCCCTGCATGATCGGCAGAAACACACTGGCGGCCAATGCGCCGGCGAACAGTAGCCAATAAAGGCGCACATACCAGCGCATGAGGTTGCGTAGCGCCACCACCACCACGCCGAAAGCATAGCCGGCGAGAAACAACAGCCCCAGATCGCCGCTCTCTTCGGGAAAGGCAATCTGCAGCGACGCCCCGAGCACGAAGAAATAAAAGAGCAGCACGGGCACGCCTCGCGTACACCTGAGCGAAGCCCAGGCCGCCGGAATGAAGGTTCCCAGCAGCATGACCGTCAGAAAAAGATGCGCCAGCGACGAGGCAAGCCCCGGATTACGCGGGGTAAGCACCGCCACGGGTGGAATCAGCGCCGCCCCGATGAGTACGCCCCACGGCGCCGCGTCGAGCCACGACTCCAGCGTTCTCCGGCGAATAAGGCGCCAGGCCGCCACCAGCCAGAAAAGCAGAACAATCGTCGACAATACGATGGTGGCGAGATTGTAGCCGTAGAAGACGAACAGCACCGAAGCAGCCAGCGCCGACACGACATAGACCCCGAGCACCGGGCGCGACAGAGCCACCACCCCTTCGCCGCGCATGGTGGCCCAGAGCGCGAGAAAGAGTACGCCGTAATACCCGGCATGCGAGTGGGCGTGGCGCATGTAGGTAAAGACGCCGTCCCGCTCGCTGAACCAGCCGGTCACGAAATTCCAGCGAAGTCCAAGGCCGAAAAGAACGGTCAGGGCGAGAAAACCGACGGCGGTGTAGAGGAAGGGTCGCAGATGATGCATGGGAAACGTCTACATGGTACGCACCCGGCGACCGCCTTGCACGCTCTCCGGATGCTCGCCGGATCGGCCCGGCACCATACCGTACACCAGATTCCAGCCGTACATCAGAATACCAGTGTACAACATGAAAGCCGACAGGCCGACCGCCGGCTGTGACGCCGGCAGAAACGGCTCGGAAAACATGCGCAGCCCGAGTCCGGCGACGAGCATGCCGCAGGTGGCCCACGCCACGCGCTGCGATACCGCGCGCCCCCTGAGAAAAGTGGGAAAGGTACGTTGCGTGATGCCTGCCGTAACAAAGAGCGCGAACCCGAGCGCCAGGGCGTGGCGGCCGGCATCATCCCAATAGTAGCCGATTCCCGGCAACGCCCCCAGGGAATTCAGGAACCCTACCATGGTTCCGACAACCAGCCAGGCATAGCCGAGTCGCACGAACCCCCGCAGCGGACGGTCGGTGGCGTCGCCCGCTCGCTTTCGCCCCTCGCGCAAAGGCTCGCCCATGCGCATCGAGAAAAAGAACAACATCGCGGCTATCGCAAACAGGCCCCTGGCCCAATAACCATCAAGGGGAAGGAAGAACTCGCCGGTCCAGGCGAGCAGCCCGATTCCCCATACCCATGCGGCTGCAACGAACGCCCGTTGCCGCGGTTGCCGAAAGCCGCCCAGCGAGGGCAACATGCGATATCCCATCGAGAGAATAATGGGTATTACCGCACCGAGCAACAGCAGATCGGCGGCGGGTAAACGTGCGCCCCCGCGCAGTTGCAGAAACAACGCGCCCCAGTACAGGGGCACCACGAGCAGGCCGAGATAGAGAAACGGAAGCGGCGTGCGACGACGGCGGCGCCCGGCGAATCTCAGAGTCTGGCCGAAGCGCCAGGTAATGTCGACAGACGCTGCCGCGCCGAGCACGAGCGCCCCATCCAGCGTCCACGCCGGAAGGCCGAATGCCGCCGACAGCCACAGTGCCAGCACGGCTGCGCCCACCACGGTAAGCCGTGCCGTAACCCCCTGTGTCGTTTCGTGCCGACTGCCGAGAATGCCCGGAAAGCCATGCACCAGAAAGCCCCAGATGAGCAGAATGAAAAAACCCATCAACTGGGCGGCGGCATGTATCGACGCCGGCACCTGGAACGACGCGCCGGTAAGCCCGGCATGGGCCAGCAGCAGCGTGAACCCCGCAAACGATCCGGGCGCGACGAGAAAGAAAACAGCCAGCCCCCCCGATACGCGAAGCGGGTCGCGAAAAAACCGCCGGAGCCTTTCCTTTTCAATCTCCATGCAAGAATGATAGAAAAGGTACCTTTCACGGGGTATGATATTCGTCAGATGCAACCCGACAACCTTCCCGAGCTCGCTTCCTTCAAAGCCGAAAGCGCGCATTCGTTTCACCTCGACGTGCGCGAGCTTCTGCGCGCCGGAGGCGAGCCCTATTCGGCCATCATGAGCTGCGTGAGGCAACTTGAACCCGGCCAGACGTTGTTTCTGCACGCGCTGTTCGAGCCGCTGCCGCTCATACGCAAGCTCGAGCGTCGCGGCCTGGCCCTGGCCGCCACCCACGTCGGCCCCGACCATTGGCGCGTTTCCATTCTGCGCCCCCCGGAAGCGTAACGAATCACGACAACCCGCATCGTTTCGAAGCTTCCGCATTTCTGCCGAGACGGGTTCCTCCGCGCCGCGACGCCTCAGAGCGGCGCGCATCGTTCGTATGACGCGGCACGCCTTTTGCTATATCTCTTCCGTACAGACAAGGACGAACATGCAGACCACGCTTACCTTTCATGGTTCGGCCGGCATTGTAACCGGTAGCCGCACGCTTGTGACCGACGGCAACACACGCCTGCTGGTCGATTGCGGCCTGTTCCAGGGACTCAAGGTCGATCGCGAGCGCAACTGGAACCCGTTCACCTTCAACCCCGAAAACCTGAGCGGCGTACTGCTGACCCATGCTCACCTCGACCACTCGGGCGCACTTCCCCTGTTGGTGAAGAAGGGATTCCGGGGACGCATCGACTGCAGCGAAGGCACGGCCGACCTGCTCGAGGTGCTGCTGCTCGACGCCGCGCATCTTCAGGAAGAAGAGGCCGAGTTCCGTAACCGTCACGGCTACACCAAACATCGGCCCGCCCTGCCCCTCTATACCACCGCCGACGCCGAAGAGGCGCTGCGCCTGGTACGTAGACGGGCCTACGGCGAGGCCTTCTCCATCGACGGCATCGAATGCACGTTTCACAAGGCCGAACACATTGTGGGCTCGTCGCACGTTCGCCTCGAGACCGCGTCGGGCAGCCTGCTCTTCTCCGGCGATCTGGGCCGCGGCGAACACCTGCTTTTCGGCGACCTTCCGCCTCGCCCCGAAGCCGACCTGATCGTCTGCGAATCGACCTACGGCGATCGGCGCCACCCGTCGCTTTCGCCGACCGACGAACTGTGCGAAACCCTGCGTCCTGTTCTGCAGCGACGCGGCACGGCGCTGATTCCCGCCTTTGCCGTGGGGCGGGCGCAGGAACTCATGGTGGCGCTCGAGGTGCTCTTCCGCGATGGTCGCCTGCCCCGGGTGCCGGTCTATCTCGACAGCCCGATGGCCGCCAAGGCGCTGGAAATCACCCGCAACGCCCTTGACGATCTCAGCGAAGACGGCAGGCGCCTGCTCGAAGCCGCCACCCGCCATACGACGGTTATCGCCGGCGTGGCCGAGTCGAAGGAGCTCAACGACAAGAGCGGCCCCATGGTTATCATTTCGGCCTCGGGCATGATGGTCGGCGGACGTATTCTGCACCACCTGGTCGCCCGCGCGCAGAACGAAAACGACGCCCTCATACTCGGCGGCTATCAGGCGGTCGGCACCCGCGGCCGCACCATCGCCGACGGCGCCGACGAGGTAAAGATCTTCGGTCGTCCGGTATCACTGCGCCTCGAGGTCTCGACCCTTTCGACCTTCTCGGCGCATCCCGACCAGGAAGGCATTCTCGAATGGCTGGCCGGCGCCGAACGGCCGCGCACCATTATCTTCAACCACGGCGAACGGAGTGCGGTATCCGGACTCGTTCACGCGGCCGAGTCTCGCTTTCCCGGCGTCGAATGCCGGGCCGCCCGCCTGAACGCGACCTACGCACTGGAACGGAGAACCTGAACACAGGGGGGAATCTCGGCATGACCATCAGGATGATCCTGCTTATCGCTGTTGCGCTTTCGGCCTGTACGCGCCCGAACGCGCCCGAAAGCAAAGCAGCCGTGACTTTCGAAGCCGTCCACGGCGCCGGCACGGTGTCGACGACCCTCGGGCGCACGCCAGAAAAGCTGCAGTCGATTCCGGTCGACGTGCGCATCGAGCCTGCCGGCGATATTGAGAGCGTACAGGCCTCGGTCGACATGCCGGGCATGCCCATGAACGTGGCCCCGGTCACGCTCGAGCCCGTATCACCCGGCCACTGGCGGGGCGAGTTGGTCTTTACGATGAGCGGCCCCTGGTACATCGACATCGCCGCCGACGACGGCGCCGAAACGTGGAGCGTCAGGCACGATGGCATCAGCGTTCCCTGAGTTCGGTGTCGCCGCCGCGTTCACCTTCGGCTTCATCGGCAGCCTGTCGCATTGCCCCGGTATGTGCGGGGGCTTTGCCGCCGGCGTGGCCCTGCCCGGACGCCAGGGCTCTTCTCCGCTTGCGCGCAGCATTGCCTATCATGTGGGCCGTCTGTTCACCTACTCGCTGATCGGGGCACTGGTAGGCTTTACCGGCTCTCTGGTAAACGCCTTCGGAAATTTTTCGGAGCTTCTGCGCAGCGGCGCAACCATACTCGGGGGCACCTTCATGCTACTGACCGGCGTGACGCTTCTCGCCGGTAACGTCGCGTGGATGGAGCGCTTCATTCCCACCGGGGGAATCGTCAAAAAGGCCGCACCCCTGCTGCGCCGCGACAGTTGGCAGTCATCGCTGCAGCTCGGGGTATTGCTCGGATTCCTGCCCTGCGGCCTGATTTACAGCGCGGCTTCCTACGCCCTGACCGAGGGAAGCGCCCTGCGCGGCGCGGCTACCCTGTTCGCCTTCGGACTCGGTACCGTACCGGCCCTGGCCGCCACAGCGCTCCTGGCTTCCTGGCTTCGCCGCTACGGAAAAGCCTTTCGCCTCGTTGCCGGGCTCATTCTCATAGGCTCGAGTATTCGCTATCTCTGGCTGGGCTTTCCCGGATGAGCGTACTGCTTCATGGAGAGACAAATGTAGCGCGATTATGTGACGATACGTTACACTTGATTTCGACCAACACGCGCGTTCGAACAGCTTGCGTTCTTGGCACGCAAACAGCTAGCGTGACACGCGTATGAACGACACTCACTTTCAGGCGTACATGAACGCATGTCCCGACGCCGTATTCGTGTGCGACCACGACGGCGTGATCCTGAAAGCCAACCCGGCGGCCGAACGCATGTACGGCGTTCTGGAGGCAAAGCCACTCGAGAACGCCCTCTGGCCCGGCAGCCTCGGCTTGTTCCAGAAAGCCTGGAAACTGGCCGCCGGCGGACAGACGATGCACGAACAGTCGCTCGAAACCCGGCTTGCCGACGGCACGCGCCTGGTAACCAATGCTTCGTTCGTACCGGTGGCCGAGGCCTCGCAGGAAATCATCTGCATTCTCAAGGACGCCCAGGAGTTCAGGAAATTTTTCTCGCAGATGGTGCAGGCCGAGAAAATGGCCAGCCTCGGGCGGCTGGCCGGCGGCATCGCGCATCAGCTGAATACGCCGCTCGGCTCCATCCTGCTCACGACCCAGTTGCTCAGCGATTCGCTGACGGAACCCGAGCAGCTGGCCGACGTCGAGAAAATCATTCGCCAGGTAAAGGTCTGCAAGGAAATCATCAATCATTTCCTGCGCATTTCTCGACCCGGCGAAACCGACCCCCAGGAAGAGCTGTCGCTGGCCGAGCAGGTCAACGAGGTGGTGGCGCTTTTCGACAAACCGCTGCGCGAGAAAGACCTTCAGGTCGCCCTGCTGCTGGGCTGCGGCGACTGCCGGATCAGGGGCAACCGAACCCTGTTGAACCAGCTCTTCATCAACCTGCTGAGCAACGCCATAGACGTGATGCCGCAGGGTGGAAGACTCGAACTCAGCACGGCCTGCGCGCCCGGCAGCGTGCGCATACTCATTCGCGATCAGGGACCGGGCATTCCCGAAGCCGATCGCGCAAACATTTTCGACCCATTCTTCACGACCAAGCCGGTCGGCGAAGGCACCGGTCTCGGGCTGTACATCGCCCACCGTGTCGCACAGGAACACGGCGGCAATCTGGAACTGGCCGAAACCGGTGAAACGGGCTCGACCTTCGTACTGACCCTTCCCCAGGCATGTGCGCTTGAGCCCGCTTCCAGGAGGATTTGATGCAACCGCATGTACTCGTAGTAGACGACGACATCGACATGGGCGACACCTGCCGCCGCCTGCTTGAAAAGCGCGGACTGCAGGTCACGACCGCCCGCAACGGTATTGACGCGCTCGACGCCATGCAGGCACGCCTTCCCGACCTGGTGCTTTCCGACGTACGCATGCCCGGCATGGAAGGCGGTCAGCTGCTGCAGGAAATCAAGAAGCGCCACGCCGAGGTGCCGGTGATTCTGATGACCGGCTTCGGATCGATTCAAAGCGCCGTCGAAGCGCTCAAGATGGGCGCGGCCGACTACATTACCAAGCCCTTTACGCGCGAAGAGCTGCTCGCCAGCGTCGAGCGCGCGCTCGAGCTGAAGACGCTGCGGGGCGAGGTGGTTCGCCTGCGCCATGAATTGCAGAACAAGTATGCGCCGACGAACATCATCGGCAGCAGCAAGGGCATGCAGCAGGTGTTTGAACGCATTCGCGCGTGCACGAGAAACGACGCCACCGTGCTGATTACCGGCGAAAACGGCACCGGCAAGGATCTGGTCGCGCAGGCCATTCACTACGGCAGCTCACGCTCGGGTCGCCCCTTCATCGCCATCAATTGCGGCGCCCTGCCCCGCGATCTGATCGAGAGCGAACTGTTCGGACACAGAAAGGGATCTTTCACCGGGGCCCTGCACGACAACCCCGGCGTGTTCCGAGCAGCCGAGGGCGGAACGCTCTTCCTCGACGAAGTGGCCGAAATGCCTCTTGACCTGCAGGTCAAGCTTCTGCGTGCCCTGCAGGAACGCAAGGTGCGCCCCGTGGGCGAATCGACCGAATACCCGGTCAACGTGCGCGTGATTGCGGCAACCAACCGCGACGTGCACGATATGCTGCAGGGCGGCACGCTGCGCCAGGACCTTTATTACCGCCTCAGCGTGGTTACCATTCACGTACCCTCGCTTCGCGAACGGGTCGACGACATTCCCCTGCTGGTCCAGCACTTCCTCAAGAAGCACACCAACGACAACCGAATCGAAGGTTTCTCGAAGGAAGCCATGCGCGCCCTCGAACGCTATCCGTGGCCGGGCAACGTGCGCGAGCTCGAAAACGTCATCGAAGGCCTGGTGGCCCTGGGCGCCAAGGGATATATCGAAGAAAGCGACCTCGGCGATCGCTTCCAGACCGCCATGGCGGCAACCGTCGGCGCGGGAGCCGGCCCGGGTGCGGCCCGGCAGGAAGCGGCCCTGCCCTTCAACGGCCTGCCGCGCTTGGAAGACGCCGAACGACGCCTCATCGAGACAGCCATCGAACGTTGCGGCGGCAACAAGTCGAAGGCCGCCGAGCTGCTGGGCATCAGCCGCACACGCCTTTACCGCAAGCTGCGAGAGATTGAAGTATCCGGCTGACTTTCGCTCGCCCACGAAGAAATCAGGAAGCGGGTTTCGTCGGATGCACCGGCTGAAACCCGCTTTTTCATTTCCCGTCACCCTTCAGCACTCGGAAATTCTTCGCGCAGGCGTTCAGTTTTCGGAAGGGCGACTGTTTCAATGTGTCACAGACTGCAACGCAGGAGATATCCATTCGCTACATGCAATTTAAACTACAAGCCGACCGAACGGTTGATTCGGGCGTCCTGCACCGATTCGGCACGGAACCTGCATCGAGCTGAATCCGAGACAGGGGCCATACCCCTTTCCGCCAAGTGTTCACCATTTCCATTGTTCTATTACAATCCGGGGGGATTCGTAGTGAAAGGTTCTCTTTTTCTTTCCGTTCGCTCACTTGTACTCGAACGTTTCGGCCAGACCGTATGGGCGCAGGCGCTCGAACGTGCAGGCATTCCGGTAAATTCGATGTTCATGGCCATCGGCGACGTCGACGACAATCTGTTCGAGAAAGTCGTGCGGGCGGTTTCGGAAATTACCGGCGCCGACATGCCTGAAATGTGGGATGCCGTAGCCGATCACTGGGTCGGCAACTATACCCAACAGGCCTACCCCTTCCACTACCAGGGCGTGCGTTCGGCCAAGGAGTTTCTCCTGCACATGGACCATGTGCATACCGTGGTAACCAAGGCCACGGCGAAGGCCAAGCCGCCACGCTTCGAATATTCCCAGCCCGACGCGCAGACCCTGACCATTCGTTATGTTTCGGGACGCGGCTTGACCGACTATTTCTCGGCGCTGGTCGCTGCCGTCGGCCGCCACTTCAACGAAAACATCCGTATCGACCGCCCACGCGAAGATACGATTCGCCTGGTATTCGACAGCTGACCAGGCAGTCGCGTTGACCCGGTCATATAGAAAAAAAACCGGTTCCCCGCCAAGGGGGAACCGGTTTTCGTGCGTTCGGCGTATCGTTCAGCGGCCAGCCATTTTGTCTTCGATAATCATGAACTCGACCCGCCGGTTCTTCGCCCGCCCCTCGGCCAGCGCGTTGTCGGCGATGGGCCGGCTTTCGCCGTAGCCGAGTGCTTCGAGTCGACGGCCATCGACCCCTCGGGCAATCAGGTAGTCACGAACCGCCTGGGCCCGTTTCTGACTGAGCTGCAGGTTCAACGAGTCGCGCCCGATGCTGTCGGTGTGCCCTTCGATACGAATCAGGCGCACCTGATCGTTCGATTTGATGACGTCGGCAATTTCATCCAGCAGCGGGTAGCTGTCGAAATCGATGGTCGCCTTACCGGTATGAAAGCGAACCTGTTCGGCAATCTCGATTTTCTCCTGCTTGACTTCGACCTTCCTGGGCGCCTGCGGCACGGGTTTCATGACGATACGAACCTGCCTGGTTCTGCCCAGCTCGACCGTGACGTCGGATACGGCCTTCCGATAGCCTTCGCCGGTGGCAATCAGGCTGTAGCGCCCCGGCGCCAGAGAAACGTCGAGCTGTGAGCGCTCGGGCGTACTGGCCAGGGTCAGCGCGGCCGGCCGAATGGCCACGAGACCACGCACCACCCGGCCCTCCGAGTCGCGTACGAACACCTGCAGGTACCCCTTTGTTTCTTCACGATCGAGGGTCAGCTGCACGCCCTGTTTCTCCTTGTCGAAGAAAACGGCGGCCTGGGTGCCGATGTAGGCGGGCGCCGTGGCCTTTACGGCATAGCTGCCCGATGGAATGCGGAAGGCGACCTGCCCGTCTTCACCCGTTCGCCCCTCGGCCACCACGCGTCCGGCCTCGACCACGGCCACCGCGGCGCCGGAAATGATCTTCTTCTCATCGTCGACCACGCGGAATACGGCCCGGGCCCAGAAGCGTTCCTCGGCACAGCCGTCTTCGTCTTCAAAGGCGTCGATGTCTTCGGGCTCGAGGGGGCAGGCATCGTCGACGTCGGCAACGCCGTCTCCATCGTTGTCGAGATCGGGACAACCGTCTTCGTCTTCGAATGCGTCGAAGTCTTCCGGCTCCAACGGACAGGCATCCGAGGCATCGGCGATGCCGTCATTGTCGCTGTCGGCGGGCGGTTCCGTAACCACCTCGTCAACATCATTCGAGAAGCGGATGCCCGCAAAGGCGCGCCAGGCCGGGCTGCCGAACCCGTCGGTCAAACCGCGCCCGGCCCCTACCTCGGCGGCGAAATACCGCGCAAACCCCTGGCGGAAGCTTGCCAGCAGCTCGACCGGTGTTTCGGCGCCGGCAAAGAGGTCGCCCGAAGGCGTACTGCCGAAGACTTCGACGGCATAGCGCCGGGTCGACTCGGTTACGCCGACGCCCGCCGAGAACAGCAGCTGGTCTCGAAAGTCGAGGTTGACGTACTGGACGTCATTGCTGGCCAGCCGGTAGCCGAGGTTCGCGCCCACCTCGACCATGCCGAAGGAACGCGAGA
>JAWLBW010000083.1:0-5124 GCA_041687475.1 bacterium | reverse complement strand
CCTTTCCAGCGCCCGTCGCCCATGAACGCTTCGTCACGGCCCGTGGGAAACACGAGCCGCCCGAGCAGGGCCAGCGAAAACGGCCCCCCCTGCTCGGTCAGCACCTGCCCCTTGCCCCACAGCCCCAGGTCGCCGAAGCCGGCCTGCGCAGCCGCGCCCCGCAGGGCATCCTGGTTCAAGGTGAAGGGAACGTGAATGCCGGCCGATACGTATCGAACGATGCCGTAGGCCGCCACGAGATCGCCGGCAAAGAGATCGTCGATGACGTCGAGGCGTCCCCCGGCGGCCCGCTCGGCCACCAGGGGGTCCTTGGCGTAGTTCAGGTAAAGACCGGCGCCCACGGTTCCCGGTTCGAGCGTTTCGGCGCCTTCGGTCACCACCAGCCCCTTGCCGTCGACGTTCGGACGGAACGTCTGCGGGTCGACCTTGGACTCTTCGGCCGCCCCCGGAGCGACGGCCAACAGTACGAAGGCCACCGCCAGCGCCCCTGCCTCGACGCCCCTGCGCCGCAGGCGGAAGAGCACGAGCCCCATCAGAGCCAACAAGAGCCCCGCGTCGCCCCGCACATTACCGGCCGTGGCGCACCCGCCGCCGCCGCGCAGCGTAAGCTGCTCCGACGCCAGATAGTCGTCGTCGGGGTCAAGCGGGTCGGTACCGGCCGCCCGCTCGTCGGCATCGGAAACACCGCCCCGGTCACTGTCGGCACTCGGTACGTCCGAGACCTGGGTAGGCCGCGGGTCGTTTTTGAGCGGATAGTCGTCGGCGCCGTCGGGAATGCCGTCGCCGTCGGTGTCGGCCAGGGTCGGATCGGTTTCGCCCGGGTCGAGGCGGCCGTTGTGATTACGGTCTTCCTGGCTGTCGAACAGACCGTCGCCGTCGGTGTCGATCAGGTTGGGGTCGGTCTTTCGGCAGTGGGTATAGCACGAGAAAGCCTCGAGACCGTCGCTGTGACCGTCGCCGTCGGTATCCCACAGAACGGGCTGGGTCTCTCCCAGACCGATGATACCGTCGCCGTCGGCATCTTCTTCGCCGTCGAGCAGGCCATCGCTGTCGGTGTCGGGATTCAACGGGTCGGTCTGCGCCCCGCCGGCGTAGACCAGGTAGACTTCGTTCCCGTCCGTCAGTCCGTCGCCGTCGCTGTCGGCCAGTACAGGGCTCGTTTCACCCCCGTCCTGCACGCCGTTGGCGTTGACGTCTTCCTGGCCGTCGGGCAGGCCGTCGCCGTCGGTATCGGGGTTCAGCGGATCGGTGCCCTGGCCTCCATAGTCGCTGTACCTTTCGACACCGTCGGGTATACCGTCGCCGTCGGTGTCGGGGTTGTGCGGATCGGTTTCGCCGGGGTCGACCACGCCGTTGCCGTTCACATCTTCCTCACCGTCGAGCAGACCGTCGCCGTCCGAGTCGGCATCGACCGGGTTGGTGTCGTAGCCGTCGGGCACCCCGTCGCCATCGGTGTCGGCCACCGTGGGGTCTGTTTCGTCCGGATCGACCTCGCCGTCGGCGTCGGCGTCTTCCTCGCCGTCGAGCAGTCCATCGCCGTCGGTGTCGGGGTTCAGCGGATCGGTGCGTCCGTTGGCGTAGTTTCCGAGCATACGCTCGACATAGTCGTTCAGCCCATCGCCGTCGGTATCGGGGTTGGTCGGGTCGGTCTCTCCTGCGTCGACCACACCGTTGGCGTTGACGTCTTCTTCGCCGTCGAGCAGACCGTCGCCGTCTGTATCGGGGTTCAGCGGGTCGGGGTCGACGCCGTCGGGTATCCCGTCGCCATCGGTGTCGGGGTTGTTCGGATCGGTCTCGCCCGGGTCGACCACGCCGTTACCGTTCGAGTCTTCCTCGCCGTCGAGCAGGCCGTCGCCGTCGGAATCGGGATTGAGCGGATCGGGGTCGACCCCGTCGTTCAACCCGTCTCCGTCGGTATCGGGATTGTTCGGATCGGTTTCGCCGGGGTCGACCACGCCGTTGCCGTTGCCGTCTTCCTCACCGTCGGGAATGCCGTCGCCGTCGGTGTCGGGGTTCAGCGGGTCGGGGTCGATTCCGTCAGGCAGGCCGTCGCCGTCGGTGTCGGCGATGGTCGGGTCGGATTCGCCCGCATCGACCTCCCCGTTGGCGTTGGCGTCTTCCTCGCCGTCAAGCAGGCCGTCGCCATCGGTGTCGGCGTTCATGGGGTCGGTGCGCCCGTTCCCATAGTTGCCGACGTTGATTTCCAGGTAATCGGAAAGTCCGTCGCCGTCGGCATCATTGCTGGTCGGGTCCGGGTCGGTTCCATCGGGAATACCGTCGCCGTCGGTATCGGCCAGCGTCGGATCGGTCTCGCCCTCGTCGAGCAGGCCGTTGCCGTTGGCATCTTCCTCGCCGTCGAGAAGGCCGTCGCCGTCGGTGTCGGCCAGCGTGGGGTCCGACGAAGCACCGCCGGTATAGGAAGAGCCGACTTCCACCCCGTCATCGAGTCCGTCGCCGTCGGTATCGGCCAGCGTCGGATCGGTTTCTCCGGGGTCGAGGCGCCCGTTGCGGTTGACGTCTTCATCGCCGTCGGAAACGCCGTCACCATCGGTGTCGGCATTGTGCACGTCGGTCGAGGCTCCATCGGTATATGCGCTGCCCAGTTCAACACCGTCGACAATGCCGTCGCCGTCGCTGTCGCCGATGGTCGGATCGCTTTCCCCCGTGTCGAATCGGCCGTTGCCGTTGGCGTCTTCGACCCCGTCGGGAATGGTGTCGCCGTCGGTGTCGGGGTTCAGCGGATCGGTCGGTCCGTTCGTGTATGCGCCGTTGACTTCGACGAAGTCGCTCAGACCGTCGCCGTCAGTGTCGGCTTGGTTCGGGTCGGTTTCGCCCGCGTCGACACGACCGTTTCCGTCGGTGTCTTCTTCTCCATCGGCCAACCCGTCGCCGTCGCTGTCGGCCGTAAGCGGATCGGTGCGGGTCGAGAGGTCGAGATCTTCGGAGAAGCTGACACAAGCGCTGTTCGAGGTAGCATGTGTCATCCCTATCTCGACGCCGTCGGGTATGCCGTCGCCGTCGGTGTCGGGATCGACGGGGTCGGTGCCCATATTGAGCTCCTCTGCGTCGGTCAGGCCATCGCAGTCGCTGTCGCCGAAGCCCAGTTCAACCACGCTGGCCCTGCTGCGGCGCAACAACGCGTTCCCCGCCGAGAGCAGCGCGGTGTTGATGATGCGCTGTCCGTCGGGCAATCCTGCATCGACCTGCACCTCGAACGCCAACTCCCAGGCGGCCCCGGGCTCCAGAAATGCGTGCGTGAAGGTAATCAGGCGCTGCGAGGCGTCGTAGACACCGTCGAACAGGCCGCCGTCGCCGCCGGGCGCATCGGTCAAGGCCGTCGTCGATACGCCGTCGCTGAACCGCAGGCTGCCGGGTTGGTAGGTCACGCCCGCCGGCAGGTAGTCGCGAAGTTCTGCCGATGCTGCCGACGCAGCCCCCCGATTACCCAGCTCAATACGGTAGGTAAGCGTGTCGCCGCCCTGTACGTTGGGGGCCGATACGTGTTTATCAAGCCAGAGTTGCGGTGCCTTCACCGCGATGTCGGTCGGGTTGGAACGGGCCTCGTTGCCCTGTTCGTCCCACACCCGGGCCTCGTTGGAAACCACCGTTCCGTCGATGGCGTTCTTGACCACCGCGTCGAAGCCGAGACTCAGGAATTGGCCGGGCTGCAGGGTTCCCACGTTCCACGTAAGGGTTCGAGAAACGGGGTCCCAGGTGCACACGCCGCAGGAACCTTCGACATAACGCAGGTCGGGGGGCACCATGTCTTCGACCGTTACCCCGGTGGCTTCGAACAGGTCGATGTTCGTGACCTCGATGGAATACGCGACCGTGTCACCGGGCGAAGCCGCCGACGACGACGCGTTTTTGACGATACGCAGGGCTCCCTTGTAGAGTTCGATCTCGGTCGAAGGGCGCAGCTCGACTCCCTGCCACAGCCCCGACGCCGTGGCGCGCACCGGAAAGGCGCCGCGGTCAAAACCTCCGGGAACCGACACAACCAGACGCAGAGATATCGACTCGCCCCCGAGAAGCGCAGGCACCACGCCGCTCAAGTCGAAGTCGAGCCCCTCTGCGCCCGGTTCGATACCAGCGGGAGTTCCGTCGGAAAGTGTCAGCAGTCCCGACCCCGGCACGTAGTCGACGCCCGCCGGCAGTTCGACATCGACTCGGGACAGGTCAAGGCCGGCGCCGCCGGGAACGTTCAATTTCAGCCAGAGTTCAATCTCGCCGCCCGAGCTCGGCACCACTCTCGAAGGCGTGGTGGCCGCCAGGGCGAATCGCTCGTCGAGCCAGGGCCGAATCATCGGAAGCAGGGTATAGCCCCAGTCGGACCGGCCCGACCGCTCGTTGGCGTTGTCGTCATACATACCGTAGACGGCCGAAATGGGCTTATCGGCCAATACGCGCATGCCCGTTCCATCCTGATCGAGGTGATCGTAAATGGTGATGGGCTCAAGAACGTCAACCACGTAGTAATTGTCGGCACCGAGCGGATCGTGGGTGGGGTCGGGCTGCCCGTCACGGTCGAGGTCGACCCTGTCCCAGACGCCGTCGCCGTCGAGATCGACGCGAACCCGGGTGTCGTTCATAGCCGCGGCAACCCAGATGGGGCTCGTGTTCTGCCCTTTGGCGGTACCGGGCGCCCAGGGTACGTACACCTCCCGGCCGAGGTAGTAGGTGGGTACCGGCGTGTAACCCCAGTCGAAGTCGCGATCGTCGTCGTAGGCCGCAAGAATGTAGAAAGGTTCGTCGCTCGAAAGGCGGGCGCCGCTTCCCACGGGTAACGTGTGCCCGACGACATCGGAATAGGCCACGCTTTCGCCCGGCGGAATGCTGAAGGTCGCGCCGCCGACAAGCGTCTTGTCGTACGCCATGACATCAATGGTGCGGCCCCACGGGTTGAAGACGTACAACTGGGTCGGCGCCTTGTCGGTGCCGCGCGTCTGGGTTATGTAGTCGGTTCCGTAAATGGAGTCGGGAACGCTATTGTAGAATCGGCTCTGATAGTCGCCGGTACCGAAGGTCTGCATGCCCACCTGCACCGGCGAGGTTGCGAGTACATTGGTGCCCTCGTATACCGTACGCGCCAGAGACGGCCGGGCGACCCCGTCGACATGCCCC
>JAWLBW010000082.1:0-15764 GCA_041687475.1 bacterium | reverse complement strand
TTCCGGTCGCCGACGTCGACCTGACCGCTCCGGTGGCAATGGAGCTCGCACAGCTGCTCGCCGCGCCGCGACCCCAGGCACGCGAGCGACTCGGGCGCATCATAAGTGCGGCCATGTCGCTCGTGCTCGAGGGAAGCGGCCTGCATTTTCTGCAAGATGGTCTCTCGGCCGGCCACATTCGTCCCATCTACAGCCGCCGGGCGCTGGGCGAGAAGAAATTCGATCACGACAGCGACAACCGCGAAGGCCTCGTGGCGCTGCTGCAGACCCCGCAGGGCGAGCACGAGTTCGTGGCGCACGGCGACTCGTACCTGCTCGGCCGGGCGCACCTCGCAGCCCCCTGCGATTGGGAGGGCGCGCGTGCCGGTCGGCTGAGCCCCGACGCCGCCTCCGACTGCGTCATTGCTCACCAGCGCGGCCTGCTGGTCTCAACGGCGGCGGCCAGCATTCTCGACTGGGCCTCGGGGGGGTTCATGTACGGCAGCGACGAACAACGTGCTCCGTGCAGCCGGCAGGACGAAAGCCACCCCATGGTCTGCGCCCACCTTCCGCTGCAGGCCAGCCGCATACCCGGACAGGAATTTCACGGGCTGACGCATGAGCCACGGCTGCATCGCGGTTCGATTCCCCTGCCGCCCCCGCCCTTTGCCTACGAATCGATGTCGGTAAACGCCTCGACCGATCTTGCCGGCATGGGCAACCAGATCGGACTCGATATTGCCTTTTATTCCGAGCTGGGCGAGTTCGCCACCTGGCTAACCAGCTATCGCATCGGCATTCGCTCGACCGACGGCGACCGTCGCTCCGAGGAATTCATTACCGACTTTTCCTACGGCTTTCATTGGCGCTGGGCGGCCCGGTTGATTCTCGATCTCGAACCTTTCGTATACCTGGGCCTGCGCGGTTCGAGCCCCGACCGAAGCGTGTTCATCGGCGCGGGGCCTCGTATCGGTATTACCGCGCTGCCCGAAGGGCTGGTCAAGATTCCGCTCGAGCTTTCGCTGGGGTACCGGGTTCCCTTCACCCTGTACGACGGTCGCTACGGATTGGCCTCGCGAGGGCTCAAGACCGAGGCTCACTGGCTGCAGTTCAGCATCGGGCTGGCATTCATGTAGACCCCGTGTCGCAGAAAGTCGGACCGCCCTCATCGACCCTCCTTCCCGGTGGGCGGCAAATAGACGCACCAATCGACACACCCGCGGGCTTGTGGTACTGTATCGCAAAGCATGCCAGCGGTTTCCCAGGGGAGAGGTCTTCGAGATGCCGGCGCCAGAGGTACACCCAGAGCCAATCGATCTGTTACGGAAAGCCTTCGCGCAGACACCGGGCGCCCTGTTTCTCTTTGGTTCGCACGGTCTTCTGTTGACCGCCGAAGGCTCGGCACTGCCTTCGCTCGGGGCCGAGGCGCACGACGCCATCGGACACACGGTCGAAACGCTGTTTCCCGGCTTGCCCGACATTTACCGCGCCCTGAACGATGCGTTCACCGGTATCGACGCCGAGAGTGTCGTCGAACTTCGCGGGCGCACCTGGCTGGTCAGGCACCGGCCCGTACGTGAGGCAGACAGCATCGTCGGTGTCGCCGCGTTGTGGGTTCCGGCGCCGGAAGACAGCCGGAACGCACTTTCCCACGTTCCTCCGCTGTATGAAGCCGAACGCGAGGGCCTGCTGCTTCATGCCGGCGGCCGTATCGTAGCCGTGAACCGGCGCCTTGCCGAGATGCTCGGCTATGCGACCGCCGAACTCCAGGGCATGCTCCTGCAATCGATCTTTACCTACGGCGAGACGAACACCCGGGGCGAGGGGTTTGAAGTTACCTGTCTGCGGCGCAACGGGTCAAGCTTTCAGGCCGAGGTCTATGCCCGGGAAACCACGCATGAAACTCATGAAGCCCAGGCGTGGTCAATCTGGGATATTACCCGTCGCCGCCACCTCGAGAGCGCCCTGCGCGAGACCGATGCCCGCTACAAGGCACTCTTCTACAATGCCGGCTATGTGGTGTTCACCATCGATCTCGCCGGCAACTTCACCTCGGTGAACCCGGCCGTCGAAACCGTAACCGGTTACAGCCGCGCCGAACTGCTTACCATGAGCGTGCGCGATCTCGTTGTTCCGCGTAACGCGGAAAGCGTTCTCGACCAGCTGCAGGCGTATGTGAACCAACCCGAGCTTCAACGTTTCGAGCTCGACATTCTCACCAAGGACGGTCGCACGGTCAGCCTCGAGGTCAATGCCTGTGCTCTTTACCATGACGATATGCCGGTCGGTCTGCAGGGCGTTGCGCAGGATGTGACCCCCCGCAAGCAGATGGAACGGGCGCTTCAGTACAGGCTGGAGATAGAACGCCTGCTTTCGTCGATTTCGACCCACTTCATCAACGTCGCCGGGCATGCCGTAAACGATGCGGTGGCCGACGCCCTGGCCACCATGGCCCAGTTTGTCGAAGCCGACCGCGCCTGGCTGTACCTGACCGAAGACGCGTTGACCGCGCGCTGCCTGCACGAATGGGTGGCCGAAGGCGTCATGCCCGCCGTCAAGCATCGTGAGCGCCTGGTGCTGCATGAACTGCCCTGGCTCATGGCCGGCCTCGAGAAGAACCAGCCCGTGTTCGTCGACAAGACACACGACATACCCGGTGACGCGCCCGTCGAACAACGACTATTCGGCGCGCAGCTTTCACGGGGCTTTCTTGCCGTGCCCATGGTGTACGGCGGCGGCTTCATCGGCTTTCTCGGCCTTGACGCAGTCAGAGGCGAGCCCCGGTGGAACGAAGACACCGTGGTACTGGTCAAGCTTGTGGGCGAGATTCTTGCGAACGCCCTCGAGCGAAAGCGCAGCGAAGAAGCCCTGCGCATCAGCGAGGAACGCTACAAACTGGCCGCCCGCGCCGCCAACGACGGCTTATGGGACTGGGACCTCGACAGGAACAAGGTTTACTATTCGCCCCGCTGGAAATCGCTGTTGGGCTACGGCGATGCCGAAATCGACGACAGCCCCGACGAGTGGATACAGCGCATTCACCCCGATGAACGGGCCGACTTTCTGGTCGAGCTCGACAGCCACATCAACGGTCGCACCGAACAACTCGAGATCGAGCAGCGTATGCAACACCGCGACGGCTCATGGGTGTGGATGCTGACCCGCGGCATCGCCGTGCGCAATGACGACGGGCGCGTCTATCGCATCGCCGGCTCGCAGGCCGACATTACCAAGCGCAAGGAAGCCGAGCAGCAGCTGACCCACGACGCCCTGCACGACGCACTGACCGGTATCGCCAACCGGGCGCTGCTCATCGATCGCCTCGGCGCCTCGCTGCGACGCGCGAAACGTAAATCCGACGCCATTTTTGCCGTCCTGTTCATGGACCTCGACCGATTCAAGGTCGTCAACGACGGCCTCGGCCACGCCGTGGGCGACGAGCTGCTCATCGCCATCGCCCGCCGGCTCGAGACCTGCCTGCGTCCGGGCGATACGGTGGCGCGTCTGGGGGGCGACGAGTTCGTCGTGCTTCTCGAGGATCTGAGCTACGAAACCGACGCCACGCGGGTGGCCGAGCGCATTCACCAGGAAATGCTCAGGCCCTTCCACGTATCAGGGCACGAGCTGTTCACCTCGTTCAGCATCGGCATCAACCTGTACGACGGACTGTACGAGAAGCCTGAAGACATGCTGCGCGACGCCGACATGGCCATGTACCGGGCCAAGAAGCAGGGAGCAGCCCGCTATTCGGTATTCGATTCGGCCATGCACGTGCGCGCCGTCGAAAAGCTGCGCCTCGAGTCCGACGTGCGCAAGGCCTTGGACAACGGCGAGCTGCACCTGCACTACCAGCCGATTGTCTCGCTGCGCACCATGCAATTGACGGGTTTTGAAGCCCTGCTGCGCTGGCGGCATCCCGAGAGGGGCGACATTTCGCCCGACCAGTTCATTCCGCTCATTGAAGAAAACGGCCTCATCATGGCCGTGGGCAAGTGGGTGCTGCTCGAAGCCTGTCGCCAGGTCAGCGTCTGGCAGGCCCAGTTCCGCCATGCGACCAATCTGACCCTGGCCGTCAACCTGTCGCCGAAACAGTTTGCCCAGGCCGACCTGCCCATGCATGTCGGCGCCATTCTGACCGAAACCGGCCTCACGCCGGGTACGCTGCGCCTCGAGATTACCGAAAGCGTACTCATGGAGCACGCCGACCAGGTCGCCCGCCTGCTGCAGCAACTGCGCGACCTGAACTGCCGCCTGCAGATTGACGACTTCGGCACCGGATACTCGTCGCTGGCCTACCTGCACCGCTATCCGTTCGAAGGTCTGAAGATTGACCGCACCTTTCTCGAAAACGCCGACACGAACGAACACGGCGAAGAGCTGGTACGCGGCATCGTCAGTCTCGGACAGGCGTTACGCATGGGCGTGATTGCCGAGGGCGTAGAGACCCAGGGCCAGGTCGAACTGCTTCGCGCCATGGGCTGCGACTACGCCCAGGGATACTACTTCTCGCGCCCGCTCGGGGCCGACACGGCGGCCGAGCTGCTTCGTAGTCCGCTCACCTGGTAAGGCCGCACCTGCCCTTTCCGCCTCTTTCCCCCGAAAAGAAAGAATAAAAAACGGCGCCCGAAGGCGCCGTCGCTGTACATCCCCGTCTCTCCTCAGGGAAGCGGAAGCCGCGGCAGACGGAAGCCCTGCGCCACCATGTGGTCGAGCAGTCCGTCGTCGTTGCCGTCGGCGGTAACCAGAAGATCGTGCAGAAAATCGCCGGTCGGCTCCAGAGTGCCGTCGGCATTGTGGTCGAAGCGGAATCCGGTGTCGCCGGTGTACGAACAATCGTTCGTCGGCGCGTAGGCAAGCTTCGACTCGAGCGGCAGGAAGCCTTCATCATTGGTGCGCGTCATGCGCTGGTACTGCACAAGGTCCTTGAGAACGTGCTGGTTTCCGTGACCCGCCCAGTTGCAGATGAAGCCGTTCACCGCGCCGTCGGTCTCATAGATGGGCTTGCTGAAGCCGAACCACGCGTGTCCGACCACACCCGCCTGTTCGTCGGCGACATGCACGTTGAAGGCGCGCGAGTGCGAATCGGGCGTACCCGCCTGCCAGGCGTAGGTGTAGTCGCCTGCGAGACTGCGGGGGTTGAAGTCGGCATTCAGAATGTCGAACTGCTTGCGCCAGCCCGACTCGTTTTCGCCGGTCAGGAAGCGGTTTGCCGGATCGAGGGCGCCTTCCAGATTGCGACCGTCGACATTCGCGCCGCAATACATACCGCTGCGCAGTTCGAGAACCAGCTCTTCGGCGCCGACGCGGTCGTACCGCAGCGAACCGTTGCGGGTGGCGGGACCGTCGCCGGGCCCCGACTCGCCGGGACAGTCGGCCTGCATGCCCGGTTCGAAAACGCTGAACCAGACGTTACCAGCGTAAGCGGTGGTCACCGCCTTCGGCGCGTGCGCCATTTCGACGGCGACTTCGGTCGCTCCGTTCTCTTTCTGGAACTTGAAGGCCAGGCGGTAATGGAAGCCGCTGTCGTCGCGGTTGATGGCGGCCTCTTCAAAGGTCACGTTGGGCATGCCGAGGTCGTTCATCTCTTCGACCAGATTCAGCGTCTCGGCGGTTACCGACATTCCGTTTACATGGGCGGCGCAGACCATGCCCGCCAGGCCCATGAGCGCGCCGGTCGAAACATCGCCGGCCGTTTCCAGCCCGACGTTCAACTGCGTAGCCGCACAGGCTTCGCCCGACTGCGGGTCGGTGGCCGTCCACAGCCCTAGGTCGCCGTGGGGCAGCATGCCGTCGACGGGCGTACCGTCGGGGTGACTTTTATAGGAAATCGAGGGACCGTAACAGGCGGCACGCCCGCTGGGGCGTGTCAACATCATGGGGTCGAAATGGCAATTGGCCTTGTTCTCCGTCTCGAGCAGCATGGCGTTGATACGCATGGTGGCCGCCTCGAAACGGGAAATGGGTGCGCTCGGTTCGGCCATCGGCAGGTACGAGCCGAACTGACCGCCGATTTGCGCCGCTTGCGGATCGACATAGGAAAAGGGTGACGCCACGGCCAGATCGAGCGGATAAGCCTCGCTGATCTCGGCCATGAGCTGTTCGGTAAGTCGGTCGAGCTGATTGTTCAGCTCGTTTTCAAGGCGATTCTTTGCATCATCGAGCGCGCCTTCGACGGCACCGCACCCGGCAAGTCCGAGCGCAAGCCCGGCTGCTGCAATCAGCCGCTTTCCTCGCATCATCATCATCTCCTCTCCCTGTCCGAATCAAAGTGAACCTGACGGTCTCGAAAAGACCGTTCGGTTCCCAGATAATCATTTCGGGTAACCATTACGCTATGATACGGATCACAAACGGAGCGAAATTCCCGAAACAGCGGTCGTTCTCCAACGCATCGACCTGCTGGCGTCGGGTATACGAACCGGTTTACAATCGCAAAGATAAACGCACGAGTCAAGAAGGAGGCATCCATGCGTTCGGTTCTGATGACGGCACTGGCCGTACTTTTCTCTTCAACACTGCTCCAGGCCGCAGAACCCGAACTGACCTGGCTCGGACATGCCGGGTTTCGGCTGACGACCAGCAAGGGAAAGGTGATTCTCATCGACCCATGGCTGTCGAGCCCCAAGGCGCCCGAGTCGCTGAAGCTGGAAAAGGTCGACGCGATTCTGCTGACCCACGCGCACAACGATCACGTGGGCGATGCTTTCGAACTGTCGAAAAAACACGCGGCCGTCATCGTTGCCGTGCCCGAACTGCTCGGCATAGCCGAGTCGAAGGGTGTCGAGAAGACCATGCCGATCAACGTATCGGGCACCCAGTCGGTTGCGGGCGTGACCGTTACCGCCGTCGAAGCCGTGCATTCGTCGGGTTACAACGACGGAAGCGGCGTCAGACTGTACGGCGGCGTACCGGTCGGCTACATCATTCGCGACGGCGACAACCCCGTGGTCTACCATGCAGGCGACACCGGCGTCTTCACGGGCATGCGGCTCATCGGCGAGTTGTACGGGCCCGACATTGCGCTCCTTCCCATGGGCGGCGTGTATACGATGGGTCCCCGTGAAGCCGCCAAAGCGGCAAGCCTGCTCGGCGTCGGAACGGTCGTGCCCATGCATTTCGGAACTTTTCCGGCACTTACCGGAACGCCGGAAGAGTTGAAGGACAACGTCAGGAAAGGAAAGGGAAAGCCACGCATTGTCGAGTTGAAGCTCGGTAAGCCTACCCCTCTCAAGACGCTTTGATCATTGCCGTCGACGCAAGGGTAAGCGCCGACTCCTGCCCGTCATGCGCTCCTGGGTCGCCGCAGATCACGGGACAAAAAAGGCGCCGAGACGCAAGGCTGCGCCTCGGCACCAGGTACCGGGGGGGGGATCCGGTAACGTGTCTTGTCAGAACTGGTAAATGAGTTCGACCGCGCCCGACACGAAGCCGTTTTTCAGGCTTCCTCCGTTGCTGTCGGGTACGAAAAAGACGTCTTCCGAAGCCATGTCGTAGCGAACTTCAGTGAAGATGTCCCACCCGTCGGTCAGATGAAAGTTGGGCCCCACGGTAAAGGAGCTCAGGGTTACCCGGTCGTCGGCCGGGTCGGTCGAGCCGTCGAGCACGCCACCGTCAAGGTCAAGCACGCCCCCGATCGAGTCGTCGGCCGAGGCGTCGGCCACCATGTCGTAGCGCAGCGTCAGGTTGAAGAAATCGGTGAAGGCGTAGTTGGTCATGACGAGAAAGCCCCACGGCATGGCGAATTCCTTCCGGTCTTCGCCGTCGACCACGTAGCGCTGGTGAATCATGTTCACGTTGGCCTCGGCGCCGATGATCCAGTTATCGGCAGGCGTGACGGCCGCATCGACATCGTAGGCGATACGCAGAATGCCTTCGTCGGCCGGGTCCTGCGGACCACCGACGGCGCTGAAGCCGATACCGCCCAGGTCGCCGAAACCGATGCCGAGGCGACCGCCGAAGTTTTTTCCGCCCATGGCCAGGGCAGCCGCGTCGTCATCCCACGGCCCCGAGGTATAGAGCTTCAGGTCAACGGCCTCGGAGAATTGCATGGCGGCAAGCACGCCCACCAGCTCGGTCGGAATCAGGTTGTTGAATACCAGGCTGTTTGAGAACTGATACAGATCGGGCGGATCGGCCAGCTCGAAACCGATGGGTGCATAGTACTTACCCGCGAGCACCTTGAACCCCTGCTCATCGGTCTGGTAGAAACCGTACGCTTCGCGGGCCACCAGGTCGAGGCTACGGTTGCCGCCGAAGGCATTGAGCTGCACGAAGCCACCGAAATTCTCGTTGATGGAATGAGCCATGCGCAGGCCCACCTGCGAAAGCAGGTAACCGACCTGATCGCCGGCGAGCTGGTCGTACACGATCGCGGCATCGACCCATCCGTTGAATTCATAGGACGGATACGTCGCCTCTTCGTCCGGCGTCAACTCCCGGCCACCCTGGGTTACGTCGGGCAGCGCTTCTTCCATGCGAGGCGTTTCGGCGACCGGCTGCGCGCCGGCAGGCGTCGACAAGAGCATGAACCCTGATGCCGCGGTCAGTGTAAGGTATCTCAATCGTTTCATGGACAACTCCTGTTGGGGTTTGCAACAGGAATAGCTGTAACCATGCCAAGACACCGGCCCCCGGTAAGAAAGCGCGTCTTCAGGCTGAAACGATGGCCGATGAGGCAGAATCCCGTCAGGGGAAGCCTGCGGCTGCCGATAATTTTCGCAGGCGGGTATAGGCCCGAAGCAACACTTTTGTACGATCGCCGAAGTTCGCCGAGCGGACAAAAAAGGCCCCGAACGGGGCCAGAGGCAACAAAGCGGAAGTCCCTTTTCAGCGGAAGCCGCCCAACGGCGTCTGCTCTTCGACCCGCACGTCGGTCAAATTGAAATGCGCTTGCAGGTAGGCCCGTGCAGCCTCGTCGCGGCGGGGACGAAAGGGGTCGTCGGCAATCGTTCCCTGCTTGGCCAGAAAAGTGCCCACCGTGCCCAATTCCGACGGATGCAGGACCAGCTCGACAGGCGCCTTGCCCCGTGACTCGCTGAAGAAGTCGTATTCGGTAGTCAGGTCGCGCAGGCTCTCAATCGAAAGTCCCACGTTCGCCAGGCTGTCGTGCCAGTACTTCAGGTCGAAGTCGTCGTCAAGCAACTGACGGGTACCTTCTTCATCGGCCCCCCACTTGTCGAGAAAGGCTTTCAGGTCGTCCTTGTTACGAATGTCGGCCCGGAACGCCTCACGAATGAGGGGCAGCGGAATGGTAAAGGACGTGCCCTTTTCGTTGGTCAGGGTCTGCAGGCCGGCGGTATTGACGATGCAAATCATGCGTGCTCTTCTCTTTGAATTTCAGAAGCGATTGCGACACCGGCCGCGATGCGATCGGGCAGCGCCACGCCGCCGATGTAATTACCGCGCAACAGCAGGCCGGCCTGTCTGCTTTCGGCGTCCTTCACGCCGGCGAGAATGCGGCCGTACCCCAGGTTGTACTGGGGAATGGCCTGTCGAACCAGGTGTGCCCGAACATAAGCCGGTTCGCCCTCGATGCCGAGCAGGCCGCGATGCTCGGCCACCGTTTGCATAGCGATGTCGGCAGGGTCGGCTTCGGAAACGTCCGTATCCAACGCGCCGCCGACGTACGACGTCAGCAGGACATGCCCTTCGGGCGCCCGATCGGGAAACATTGTCGACATGAACAGCGTGCCCAAGGTTCGAATACCCTCGATCCGGGGCATGAGCATTCCGAATCCGTCGAGGGGGTGAGCGACCTTCTCGCGACGGTAGCCGTGATGCACGACCACAATCGGGGGCGCATATACCGATTGCAGAACGTCGGCGGCCGCAGTATCGACGCCGCGCACCAACTCGGCGGCCGCGGGGGCGCTCACGGTCAGCACGATCGTATCGAAGGCGTCATCACCTGCGGCCGTACGCACGATCCAGCGCCCTTCGTCACGGCGCATGGATTCGACCGCGGTACCGAGGCGCAGGTCGGCCAGCCCTTCGGCAAGCCCCGAAGTCAGTCCCCCGACACCGTCACGGGTCGAATAGAGCTTGCGCCCGCCCATGCCCTTCATCTTCACGGCGCCGCGAATGAGGCTGCCGTACTTCGTTTCCAATGCATGCATGCGCGGAAGCGCATGCTTCAGACTGAGCTTTTCGGGGTCGCCGGCATAGACGCCGGAAATAAACGGAGCAACGGCCCGCACGAGCCACTCTTCGCCCAGACGCCGGCGCACGAAACCGGCCACCGACTCTTCGGCCTCTTCGGGCGCGCGACCGACAAAAAGCTCGCGAATGAGACGCAGGCGCGCGCCGACGGAAAAGAGCTTGGTGCCGAAAATTTCCGGGGGCTTGCCTGGAAGCGGCGTCGGTGCGCCGTTCTTGACCAGATAGCGCCGCGATGCGAGCGGCGAGGCCTCGATCATGCACTCGGCCAGTCCGAACGAGGCCAGGCGATCAAGGGTGTCCTGGCCGGCCGAAAGCGTGTTGGGGCCCCACTCGGTTCTCCACCCGTCTTCGAGCCGGGTGCGAGCCGCGCCGCCCACTTCGGCTTCACGCTCGAAAACGGCGACCGAGCAACCCTCGCGCTCAAGCGACCGCGCGGCGGTAAGTCCGCAGACACCTGCGCCGATGATGGCGACTCGCTTCATACCCCGGCCTCGCTTTCACGAACCAGTTGCGCCAGAAGGGCGGCGAGTTCCGAATTGTCGCCCAGGGTGTGAACGCGGCGATAATCGAAGCCCAGTTCCTTCGCCGGTTCGCCGTAGAGTATGTCGAGCTCGAAGAGCGTTTCGACATGTTCGGACACAAACGACACCGGATAGACCAGCAGGGTCTTGCGTTCACCCTGCGCCAGACGCGGAAGCTCCTGCTCGATATCGGGTTCGAGCCACTTCACCGGACCTACGCGCGACTGATAGCACAGCGAATGGCTCAATTCAGGGGGAAGTCGCTTCACAACTCCTTCGACCGTCTCTTCCACATGCCGCTGATACACATCGCCGTACTTCGTGACGTAGGACACGGGCACGCCGTGGGCGCTGAAGAGCAGATGAGCCTGCGAAGGCGAAGTATCGCCGAGGGCGGTCGCAATGGATTCGGCCACCAGTCGCTGGTAGGCGTCGCGGTCGTGCCAGTGATGAATCAGGCGAACGGGGGGGTTCCACCCCGCCGCTTCCAGCGCCGCCTCGAAGTCGTTGACGCTCGACGTGGTCGTGCTGATGCTGTGCTGGGGATAAAGAGGCAGCATGACGACCTCTTCGACCCCATCGGCGCGCATGGCCTCAATCGCCTCATGGGCGAAGGGATGCCAGTACCGCATGGCGACGTAAACCTTGTAGCCCTCGCCCAACGCCGCCTCGAGCGCGCGGGCTTGCGCCTCGGTGTTAGCCAGCAGCGGACTGCCATTGCCGATTTTCTTGTAATTCTCCTGCGACTCGGGCGCCCGCTTACGCGAGATGCGGCGTGCCAGCGGTTTCTGAAACCAGCGCACGACCGGCGGAAGGCGAATCACGTCGGGGTCTGCGAACAGGTTGAACAGAAAGGGCTCGACATCGTCGAGCGTCTTCGGTCCGCCCAGATTGAACAGCACTACCGCTTTCATTCGTTTTCAGCCTTCAGATGGTGCGCGAGAACTTCTTTTCGGCCGGCGCCAGCTTCAGGTAGGCGTCGAAGGTCATGCAGATGTTGCGAATGAGAAACCGGCCGGGCTCGGTAACCCTGATGTGGAGGCCTTCGACCGTGACCAGGCCGTCTTCGATAAAGGGACGCAGTTCGGCAATGTCGCCCTCGAAGTAAGCCGCCGGTTCAATGCCGAACTTCTGGCCCACGTCTGCCAGATCGACGTGCATGCGGTTGATGAGGCCCATGATCACGTCGCGACGAATCAGATCGTCCTGCGTGAGGCGCACCCCGCGAATGGTGGGAAAGTCGCCGCGTTCGACCTTGGCCTGATAGGGCTCGTTGATCTTGTCGTTCTGCGAGTAAGTGGCGCCGATTTCCGAGATAGACGTGACGCCGAAACCGTACAGATCGGCCTCGGCATGCGTCGTATAACCCTGGAAATTCCGGTGCAGCGTGCCCGCGTCGAGTGCCTTGCACAGCTCGTCTTCGGGCAGGGCGAAATGGTCCATGCCGATGTAGCGGTAACCCGCTTCATTGAGTTTGTTCACCGCCATTTCGAGCAGCTGCAGTTTGACGTCGGGGCTGGGAATTTCGTCGGGATTGATGCGGCGCATGTGCTTCTTCAGCTCGGGCAGCCAGGCGAAGTTGAAGAAGGCAATACGGTCGGGCCGCAGTGAAATCGTGCGTTCGAGCGTGTCGCTCATGGTTTCGAGGGTCTGCTTCGGCAAACCGTACATGAGGTCGAGGTTCACACTGGTGAAACCAACCGCACGGGCTTTCTTCAAGCGATCGGCCGTGAGCTCGAACGGCTGAATACGGTTGACGGCCCGCTGAACTTCGGGCGCGAAGTCCTGCACGCCCATCGAGAGACGGTTGAAACCGATTTCGCCCAGCGTTTCGATATGCTCGTCGCCGGCCTCGCGCGGGTCGACCTCGATGCCGATTTCGGCATCATCGGCAAAGGGAAAGAGGCGCTTCGTGGCCTCCATGAGCTTACGCATCAGCTCGGGCTTGAGAAAAGTCGGCGTTCCACCGCCCCAATGCAGCTGCGTGACCCTGCGGTCGGCGTGCACGAGCGGACGCACCAGTTCCATCTCACGAATGACGTGGTCGACGTAGGGAATGGCCCGGTCGCGCTTGTTCGTGTAAATGACGTTGCAGCCGCAGAAATAGCAGACCTTCTCGCAGAAAGGCAGGTGGAAGTACAGCGACAGCGGGCGCTCACCGGTCTGGTTGGTCTCGCGCAGGTTCTCGGCGTATTCGGCCGGTCCGAACGAGTCGCTGAATTCGACCGCGGTCGGGTAGCTGGTGTACCGCGGGCCCGGACGGTCGTATTTTTTGATGAGCTCGGTGGGTATTCGCGTCGCCATGTTCCTCCTTCTTACCTCCCCACGGGGCGATATTGCTGCACGGTTTCGACGAGCACCTTGGCGTGCGCCGGCGGTACCGAGGGCAGAATGCCGTGCCCCAGATTGAAAATGTGTCCCGGTCCGTCGCCGTAACTTTCCAGCACGCGCAGGGCCTCGGCCCTGATGACCTCGGGCGAGGTGAGCAGCGTGGTCGGATCGAGATTTCCCTGCAACGCAAAGCGATCGTCGAGCCGTTTGCGGGCATCGCCCAGATTCACCGTCCAGTCCAGGCCCAGCACGTTGCAGTCGATGGTGCTCAGGTGCTCGAGCCAGACGCCGGCGCCCTTGGCGAAGTAAATCGTGGCGATGCGGCGCCCGCCGTGGTTGCGGTCGAGTTCCTTGAAGAGTCGCTGCACGTGAGGCAGCACCTGTTCGACATAAACGTGTTGGGGCAGCTGTCCGGCCCAGGTGTCGAAAACCTGCACTGCGTCGGCACCGGCCTCGATCTGCGCGTTGAGATAGGCGATGGTCGCGTCGGTGACCTTGGTCATCAGCTCGTTGAAGACCTTGGGCGCGCCGAGGGCCATGCCCTTGATGAGCGCGTAGTCTTTGCTGCCCTGCCCTTCGACCATGTAGCTGGCGACGGTAAACGGCGCGCCGGCGAAACCGATGAGCGGCACGCGACCGGCCTGCCGCTCCTGAATCAGCCGCACGGCTTCGAGCACGTAGTCCATATCCTTGCGGGGGTCGGGCACCTTCACGCGGGCAACATCCTCCGACGAACGTACAGGGTACGCAAACTGGGGCCCATGGTCTTTGCGGAAGGACAAACCAAGCCCCATGGCGTCGGGCAGCACAAGAATATCGCTGAAGAGAATGGCCGCGTCTACTCCCAGGTAATCGATGGGCTGCAGCGTCACTTCGGCCGCCAGCTCGGGCGTATGGCACATGTCGAGAAAGGAGTGTTCCTTGCGAATGGCCATGTACTCGGGCATGTATCGCCCCGCCTGGCGCATCATCCAGATGGGAGTACGATCGACAGGTTCACGAAAGCAGGCGTTGATGAAGCGATGAGTCACGATAGCAGTCCGGTTCGAGTGTATGAAATGCCGGCAGGCGTAACCATACATTGTATCGAGTCGGATGCACGGGTGCACTTCGGTTGTCGGTTGCCGGTTGTCGGCAGGATAGAACCAGGCTGTAGAAAAAGGGGCTACCGTTGGCGCCGATGCTCGATGAGGTCGCGAATGGAGCGGTCGAGAAATTCGTGCTCGTCAAGTCCGTAACTGCAGAGCGCGCTGAAACGACCTTCAATCCACAGGTGCGAAAGTCCGTGCACGCCTGCCCAGATTTGCAGGGCCACTTCGAGCGGACTCGGCCCATGTATCAGTTCCCGCTCAAATCCCTCACTCACGGCGTCCTGCAGCACCCCGAAACTTTCCCCGGAAACGAGAAGCAGCGATTCGTATATCTGCGGGTCGGAAATTACCTCGGCAAACATGAGGCGAAACAAGGCGCTTTCGTCGCGCGCGAACTGCAGATAAGCCCAGCCCATACGTAAAAAACGTTCGAAGTAGTTTTCACCTTCAAATCGGGCTGCCCACCCTTCCCGCAACCGATCACGGAACAGGGTGAAACCACGAACCCCCAGGGCCGCCAGCAGCTCTTCCTTATTTGCAAAGTGCCGATAGGGAGCAGTGTGCGATACACCGACCGAGCGTGCAATGTCGCGCAGACTGAATTCCTGCACGCCCTTTTCGGCAATGACCTGCAAGCCGGCATCGAGCAAGGCCTCGCGAAGGGCTCCGTGGTGGAAGGGTGCCTTCTCGGCAGTGTCTTTTGGCATGTTGACATTGTCAACTTTTAAGTTTACGCTGTCAACATTCGGAATGTTTACACTGTCAACTTCCCTGTCGGGGTTTGTATGAAGACCACCCAGACCTTCCGTCGCAGCCTTAACATCTACACGGTCGTTGCGGTTTTCGGAGCGTTTATCACCGCCATTCTCATGTTGATCGACCCGCGCCAACTTCTTGGCGAGTCGGTCTGGCTCAAGCCTTTCAAATTCTGGGTGGCCACCGGAGTATACACACTGTCGCTGCCCTGGGTGCTCGGCCTGCTTGGAGAAAACCGACGCAAGCTCGCCGAGCGTACGGCCACTGTCACGGTCATCGGCCTGGCCATCGAGCTCTTTGCGATTTCGTTGCAGGCCGGTCGCGGCGTGCGAAGTCACTTTAATGTTTCCACGACAGGCGATGCCGTACTTTACACCGTCATGGGTGTCGCCATCATGGTGGTCTGGTTCATGGCGCTGCGGGTTACAATTGCCGTGTTTCGAGATCCGGCTCCGCTCGGAGCCGGATCCCGCTTTCACCTGCGCCGACTGACCGCCCGCATCGGCATGGTGCTCTTTCTTGCCGGCGCACTGACCGGACAGCTCATGGCCCAGCCGACCGAAGCCCAGATTGCGCTCATGAAGACCGGGGCGAAGGTCGACTCGGGTACGCACTTCGTCGGCGCGCTGGATGTCGGAGCAATGGAAAAAATACCTCTCGTCGGCTGGAGCGCCGAGGTCGGCGACCTTCGCGTGGCGCACTTCCTGGGCATGCACGCCCTGCAGATATTGATGGCCCTGCTGTTCCTGGGCGTGCGATGGAAGGTAGATGCGCGGGTCATTCGTCGATCGCTGGTGCTCGCGGGCGTTTCGTCAGCGGTGCTTTTCGCGACTTCTCTTACGCAGGCTCTGCTTGCAGAATCGCTGGTCAGCGTGCGGGGCCCCTTCCCCCTGGTTTATGCCGCTGCGCTTTTCGGGTTGGCGTGGAC
>JAWLBW010000081.1:0-15819 GCA_041687475.1 bacterium | reverse complement strand
GCATGGTGACCGGGGCCCCGTTGTCGTTTCCGTTTTCATTGCCGTAAACGGGCAGGTGCACCTTACGGTATTGGGGTCCGACCGCGATCCAACGTGGGTCCTTGGTCTCGGGCAATTCTTCGACTACGTAGTAGGTACCCTCCGGAAGACCGCAGAACTCGTAGAAACCGTCTTCGTTGGTCGAGGTGTCGCCCAGGAATTCCTTCTCTTCATCGTAAATACCGATGCGGAAGCCCTCGACATGGGCCAGGTCTTCATCGGCCGCTTCACCAAGTGTGGGGTCGTAATGCTTGAAGCCGGAAATACAGTAACCGACGTGGTTGCCGTTGCCGTTGTCTCCGTTTCCGTTGTCTCCGTTATCGTTTCCGTTACCGTTGCCGGGTCCGTTACCAGGCCCGCAGGCAACGATGGCCATGGCGAACGCCATGAAAAGAGCTGAGCTTTTCATATCCCTGTACCTCCCGAGTTAGCATTGAAGTGATTTACTTCTTCAGGCTAACGTCATGGGGGGCCGGGGTAAGATCGCCCGGTAAGCGAGCGGCTGATTTACTTGACTTGTCGGACGCGGCCCATCGTTGGCAGGCAAACAGCGTATGCCGCAGGCGTTCTTTGCGGCGGTACGTGTCGCAGCCGAACAGGCGCAGAAGTCGGGGGCTGAGGCGAATTCGCGCAGGTGCCTGTGCCGACCCGGGTGATATTCAGTCGACAAGCTCGATGCCGATGCGACCGTCGCGAAAGAACTGCCGGCTTTGCCGCAGGGGCTGATCGGAATTCAGAGTGCCGTGCGCGGCCCGCACGGCCTCTGCCCCTTCGTACTGCACGTAATCGAACTGCGTCATTCCGCCCGTAATGCCGTCGGCCAAGTTGTCGGTCAGCCCCTCGGAGGGGGCGACGACCACGGGTAGTTGCGGCACGTCCATCAGATACGGCGACACAAGAGGCAGGCCGCCGGCGCGTGCCAGTTCCATGGTGGCGTGGTTGGGCATGATAAGGTCGCGAACGGTCTGCTGAATGAGAATGTTCTTGGGGGCCCGCCCCTCGAAAGGCGCCAGGTGCCATCTCCGGGCGTAGTTGATGGGGTCGGCTCGTTCCCACATGGTCTGCACCAGGGCGAGAAAGCGACGAACGTCGCCTTCTGCGAGCTCGATGTTGGCGCTGCCGATGAGCCGGAAGAGCTTATCGAGGCCGACTTCGCTCTTGTAAATGAAGTTGACGATACGCCCGCCGGGCACGTTCAGCACCGCCGATTCGATGTGGGGAGAAACGGCGGCCGACAGGCTTCCCAGCATGCCGCCCATGCTTGAGCCGTTATAGTAGAATTCGCCCGAGACGTCGGGCTTGCCGTCGGCGCCCGTCGTGCCGTCGGTCTTGACGTAATCGACCTGGTCTTTCAGGGCTCGAATCAGGGCAATGACCTGCAGGTGGTCGAGCACCGTCTGCCTGATGGCGTCGCGACCGTAGCGAATGTCGGCCACGAAGCGGTCGGCGGTGGGCTTGAACCCGAAAAGGGTATGAAGGTTTTCCAGGGCCGGCGGCGTGCGACCGTCGGGTCCGCGTTCGCCGTGCCAGGCCGCGTCGATGGCAATGGTGGCGAAGCCGTATTCGGCGTACATGTCGGCCACGTGGCAGTCGAGAGCGCCTTCTTTTTTGTTGGCGAGCCCGTGCTGCACGAGCACGATGGGCGCGGCATCGGCGCTTACGGGAAGGAAGAAGCGGTAGGGTAACTCGGCCGTCGTGCTCTCACGGGTGCCCGTGCGATCGTCGAAGGAAACCGGAAAGCGGGCGCCGTCGAGTCGATAGTCTCCCGAGCGCAGGTGGCCGCGCCCCTGCCATCCGATGTGCGCGTACGTATTCGTATCGCAGAAAGAGGCGGCTGACGGCAGTTCGTCGGCGGCATGCGCTTCGTCGGTCAGACCGAACGAGGCAAGGCTGTCGGTTACCGACTGTGTCGTGAAGGTCGACACCAGCATCGGTTGAACCTTCGACGAGAGCCACTTCCGAACGTCGGAAGCCTTTCCCCACGAAGAAGACGCGGCCCGCAGGCGGTTGCCCTGCAGGTCGCGCAGCGTATCGCCGAGCACGAGTGCATACGTCGTTTTGGGCAGCAACGGCTCGACCGGGCGCAGCAAGAGGGTGTGGGTGGAAGAAGCGTACACCGGCTCTACGGCAACGCGGGCGCCGTCTTCCAGGGCAATTACCTGAACGACGCTCGTGGCGGTGGTTGTTTCCTCTGCCGGGGGAAGGCGCGAGGCGTCGAGCGGTCCGTCAAAGCTCACCCACAGATCGGCCGAGGTGCCGAACCCGTCGAGCGACTCGAGCTCGCCGCGCAATTCGGGCATGCGGTCGAAAAGCGCGTCGTTAGAGACTGTTTCGGGTAGCTGCAGCCTGAGGCCCGTATGGGTGGCCTCGTCCGGGGTCGTGTAACGATTCGAGGGAAAGACCGCCAGGGGCAGCGCTTCGTTCACGCCGTATCGAAAATCGGTCGTATCGGAATCGGCGCATCCGGCAAGCGATCCGATGGCAAGTGCGAGGGCGAAGAGGCGCGTGAATTTCATGGGCAGTTTCCAATACGTACAGGGCCTGGCAGATTACGGCGTGACGACTTCGGGCGCGTTCACGATTCCGTCGAGGAAAAACGGAACGGCTTGTTGAAGAGCCGAGTCGCTGGCCCAGACATTGCCGTGATCGGCCGCGTGAACCGCGCCGTTGCGACGCACGTGGGCGAAGAGCGCAAACGAGACGTCGGGGAGTTTGACGGCGCCGGCCTGCGGGTCGAGGGTGACGATGTCGAAGGCCTCGGCAAACCACGGACCGATCAAGGTGGCCCGGGCGGCGCGCGCCATGTCGAAGGTGGTGTAGTTGGGCACCGTGGCGTCTCCCAGGGCCGCTTGAATCAACAGCGGACGGGGTTCCACGCCGCTGGGCGGATTGTTGATGGCATCGACATAGTTGACCGGGTCACCCGGATCGAGAACCGTCTGGTACATGGCGAACATACGCCCGACGTCACTGAGTGAAACGGCGCCGGGTTTCATGAAGGTAACCGCCAGCTCGCCGAAGGTTTCGTTCTGCGTCACGATGTTGTGCAGCCGACCGCCGGGCACGTTCAGGAGAACGCGCTGCAAATCGGTGTTCACGGCGCCGCTTACGCCGCCGATGATACCGCCCATGGACTGGCCTGTGTAGCTGAGGCGGCTCGCATCGAGGTCGTTGTCGCCGTCGCCGTCGAAGTCGAGAACCAGGCTCTGTAAGAGGCGAATGACCTGGTGGTGGTCGAGCGCCTGCTGCCTGATTACATCGCGGAACTGCCAGGACTTGAGCGTAAGATGTTTGCCGTCGGTCCACACACCCAGCACGTCGCGGGCGGTGCCCAGCTGCGGCCGGCGATCGGTGGTGGTGATGCGGTCGCCGTGTTCGGGGGCGTCAATGGCCACGGTCGCAAAGCCGGCTTCGGCAAGTTTATCGGACTGACGCTGCACCGCCCGGCGAACATCGCCCAGACCGTGCTGCCCGAGAATGACGGGAAAGGGACCGTCGCCCTTGGGAATCGTGAAGGTAATGTTGATGCGGTCTTCCGACTGCACGGTTGCATGCATGCGGCCGCGTGAGTCGCGGTAGTTCTTGTGCAGGAACGAACCCTCGACCACGTACGCCGTGTGCGACCAGTCTGTACGGGTGGGAACCGTCGTCGTATACGTGAAGCCGTCGGGCGCCGCCTCGAGCTCGGCAAGCCTGTCGTCGAGGAACGAGCGGATGGAAGCCGTGCGGAAGGTCAGGGCGAAGAGGGGCTCGCCGGCAAGTACATTGCGCAGCGCCCGGTAGCCTTCGCCTTCGAGCCCTTCGCCGCTGCCGCTGCGGTAGTTGCGCAGGAAGGCTTCGGGGGCTTCATACGTGTGCCCGTTTACGTCGCGCAGGCCGTGGCGAATGACGACGGCGTACCGGGTGTTCGGTTGCAACGGACGCCACGGACGCAGGAAAACCGTCCGGCCGTCGGTTTCCAATCGGGCGACGAAGGGTTGCGCCGTGCCCGCAGCGGGGGCGTTCGGGTCGTCGGCATCGGGTTCGACCACGATCAGACGAATGGGGCTCTCGTTCTCGATGGAGGCGTCGAAGGCCGTGGCTTCGTCAAACAGGTCTTCAGGCAGGACCGGTAGGGACGTGAAAGCCACGGCAATATCGGCAGACGTGCCGAAGCCGTCCATGTCGGCCAACCCCTCTGCAATACCGGGAAAGTGTGCGAGCGCCGGGTCATCGGGCGCCGTAATGGTTATCCGGTAACCCGTTCCGCCTTCGGCGGTCGATGACGCGCCGTCGTCTTCGACCAGATAGCGGTCGGAAGGGAAGGGAATCATGCGGTCGGTCGAGCGGTATACGACCGTGGGGGCCTGACCGACTACCGATGAATCATCGCCGCCTGTGCAGGCGACCAGCGGGAGCAGCAACGAGAAGGCAAGCACTCTTTTCATGAGTGCTTATTATAAAGGTCGGCAGGGGCGAAGGCCAGCATGGCTGGGGCGAAAACGGCGCCCGAGAGTTGGGCACGACTGGCGGAACCTGGTGGGCGAATCCGCGCGAGTTCTGAAGAGGCGGCTGTCGAGCACAAAGCGGGCTGCTCCTGTACGAGTAGGGAGCCGCCCGTGTTCCATCATCTTGCGGAAGCAGGAACGGTGACGAACGTCAGGAACTACGTCAGGACGAACGTTATACTGTAGGTATCTTACGAGGTAGGTTTCATGTCGCCTTCCGCTGTTCTGCAGGCGTTTCAGCTCGGGTTTCAGTGGCCCATGCTCGACCCGTTTCTCTTCTGCGCCCATCACAACGACGACTACCCGGCCGGCAATGAGCATATGGGGCCTGTCGCTTCGCTTTCCGGGCGGAACATCGGCCAGGATTTCGCCGGCAAGGACGGGTGGAACATGTACCACGGCGACGTGATACCCGGTTTCCCCCATCATCCCCACCGTGGGTTCGAGACGGTTACCCTCGTACGCCGGGGCTATATCGATCACGCCGACTCGCTGGGGGCGACGGCCCGCTTCGGGCAGGGCGACGTGCAGTGGCTTACGGCGGGAAAGGGAATCAACCACTCCGAAATGTTTCCCCTGCTGCGCCGCGACGCCGGCAACCCCCTCGAGCTCTTTCAGATCTGGTTGAACCTGCCCCGCGAGAGCAAGATGGTCGACCCGTACTTCACCATGTTGTGGAGCGAGAACATTCCCACCGTCGCGCATCGCGACGAAACGGGCAAGGTTACCTCCATCACGGTGGTCGCCGGACGTTGGGACGGGGTTAAGCCGCTTCCGCCGCCGCCCGACTCCTGGGCCGGGCGTTCCGACAGCGAGGTCGCCATCTGGACGATACGCATGGAACCCGGTGCACGGTACACGCTGCCACCCGGTGCCCCCGGACTTAATCGCGTGCTGTATTTTTTCGAGGGCGATACCATTCGGGTGGAAGGCGCCGGGCTCGACCGGCACGCGGGCCTGCACCTGCGTTCCGATGCGGCGCTGCCCATCGAAAACGGAGGGACGGCAAGCGAGTTCCTTTTACTGCAGGGCCGTCCGATCGGGCAACCGGTGGCGCAGCACGGCCCTTTCGTAATGAATTCGCCCGAAGAGATCAGGCAAGCCTTCGTCGACTATCAACGCACGCAGTTCGGCGGCTGGCCCTGGCCTTCGACGGGCCCCGTGCACGCCCGCGAAGAAGGCCGCTTCGCTCGCCACGCCGATGGGCGGGTGGAGAAGCGGGAGAGAGCCGAGGGCTCATGAGGCGTCGGGCTCAGCCCCGATCGCTTTTCTGCAACCCGTCGATCCTTCGCTGGGTAATGACGTAGACGGTGGCGTCGAGTCCCTTTCCCGGTTTTACCCGCTGATACGATGACCGGGCTGCGCTTTCGATTCCATAGCGCTCGGCCAGGCGACCCAGCACGAACCAGTCCTGCGCTCTTGGTTGGCTCAACTCCTGCAAAGAAAGGCTTCTGAGCATGGCCTCACGTGACTCGGCCGCATTGCCGTTTTCTGCGCATACGGCTGCCAGCAGGTCGAGCACATCGGTATCAAGCCCATGGGTAAGACTGAGGGCTTTTCGAACGGCTTCCTCGGTTTCGGCGTTGACGCTTCCGGTCAGCATGGCTAGCCAACCGAAGCGAGTATAATCATCGACAGTTGCCTGATGGTGCTCGATGGCTTCTTGTGCCCAAGCGTGGGCCTCGCGATACGCTCCCCGGGCTTCGGCGGCCCGGGAACGAGCTCTGTGCAACTCCAATCGTTGTTGTTCAAAGGGCTCGCTGTCGGTAAAAAACTTTTCCAACTCCTGATAGCGGCCAGACTGCATGAGAAGGTCTGCGCGCAAGGGAAAAAGAACAGGGCTGTATCGGGTTCTCGCAAGAACGGCCTCGAGTTCCTCCCAGCGCTTGTGTTTGTGATAGCCCTTGGCCAGGGCAACGTGTATGACCGAGAGAAGGAATTCGTCTTTCGTGTCGAGCATTTCGGCCAGATGAACGATGCCCGTATCGAACAGACGCCCCGGGCCGTCCATCAACAAGGCCAGAGTCGCAACACGAAGGCCTTCGGCTTTGTTGAGGTATCCTTCCTGAGCCAGGAGAACGAACGGCAGGTATGCATCGCTGAGTTCCGTGAATTCTAGCAGCCACTGTACCCACTTTGCCGAAACCATCCGTTGGTTTGCGTCAATGTACCCGAACAGTTGGAATGCAAGAGCCGGGGCGAGATCAGGCGTCCCCACGATGCGAAGCGAGCCGTGTTCGCGCACCACGAAATAGTTCTCTTCCCTTACCCTGCCTTCTGCGGTAAATGACTGAACCGAGACTCTATAGCCGAACACTTCATTGCCTTCGACCTTAATCTGCATTGACGAAAGCAGAAGGTCGATAACCGACTGCTTGGTCAGGTTCTCGGCCCGTGCCACCCTGTGAACTGAACGTGCCGGCTGCAAGAGAACTTCGCTGCCCCTGTTCTGGGAAAAGTAGGCAAGGCGAGTGGCATTTGTGTAGTACGATGCCAGTTTCTCCTGATCGTCCAAGGTTGCCATGTATGCCCTTTTCAGATAGGACCTGATGAAGTCGTCGGGTACGGTTATGTCGAACTTCATGTTTTCGGTCAGGCGAACCGAGCGAAGACGCTGTGCACGACTTGCGAGCTGATCGCCTGCCATGGATCCGTGGGCCGAGGCTTCAAGGATGGTTGCGGCCAGTGAGTATCGCCGAAGGCCGACGAGCAGGTCCGATGCCGTGCCGAGTGCGTTCTGTCTGGCCACGTAATTCATGGTGAGGCTGCGGTTCACGGCAGCCTGGGCGCCATCGCCGAGGGCCAGGGTCGCCATGAGATAGGCGAAGCGTGCAGGTGCACGGCTTTCCTTTTCAGCGAATTCCCGGAGGGTATCGTACCGGCCCGCAACCAGCATGGCGTGCATCAAGGCATCGTCTACAGACGTATGGCCACGCGCCCGTGCCTCCAGATAGTGACGGATGGCGCCGTCCAGGTCGGCGCCGGCTCCGAAATGTTCGCCAGACGGCGCGTACTCAAGCAGGCGAGCGAGGGCTATGCGGGCCTCGCCGTTTTCGGGTTCGAGTTCGAGGGCCGTCTGCAAGAGCCGCATGGCTGCCTGGCGATCGTGGCCGATCTCAAAGGCCCTTCCAAGCAGGTCATGCGAGAGAACCTGGCCGTAAAGAAGGTGGGCCTCGGCCGAGTCGGGGGCCAGCTTGACCGCGTGATGAGCAACGGTTCGTGATGCTTCTCCAAGTCCGACCCGGAGCAGAGCGTCTGAGAACTCGATGTAGTGAAGGGCCTCGTCGGGGTGTTTTACGACGCTTTCCTGGTAAGAACGCAACGCCGTCGCGACCTCGCCTTCATCGAGCTGTCGTCGAGCGACCTGCTCGAAGCGAACAACCAGAGGGCTGCTTTCGGCAACCCGGCGTACGGCGAGGCGTAGGGCGTCGGCCTCATGGGCGCTGAAGCGTTGCTTGACTGTGTCGAAAACCATCCTGATACGTACTTCCGACGACGACGTCTTCTGTACTTCCCAATGCAACTGCGAGACGCCAAGGTTGCGGGAGCCTCCGGTCGGTATGTGGGAAATTTCGTAACCATCGGGGGCTACGACTTTGTACGTGGTATCGGCAATATAGGCGCGTGATAGAGCCGTGTCGCCCTTGAACGGATTTTCAGCGGCCGGAATGAGAAAAGGCGCCGGCAATTCCTGAAGAGCTTCCATCAACGAAATGACGTAGGTTGCGCCGCCTTTCTCCGTTCTGCCGCGCTGTCCCTCATAAGCGACAAGTTCGATACGGAACCTCGATGAGAGGTCGTCTGGCTCGGGCCATGAATACGTACCGATCGTACGAGCGCCGAAAGTAGAGCGAGCATAAGCTTCGACCCAGCGTCTCGATTGCTGCTCGTCAAGCGAAGCCAGGTAGCCCCGCAAGCTTCGCTCCTCGCCACCTTCGGCCTCGATGAGCTCATGAATGGTGGGCGCCCCCTGTTCGGTCATGCGCACGGTGCGGGTGCTGCGAACGACATTCTGTTGCGAAGACAACTGGGGCGTCTGAATGAGTTTTCCACCCTTGTCGGCGATAATGAGGGCCCAGCGGCCCTGAACCTCATCGGGAAGGACGCCTGGTTCGGCGTACGGATCGGTCGGATCTATGAAGAGCTTCTGCGCCGGAAGATACACGATGGCGTGGTTGAATTCGCCGAGGCCCGGCAGTCCGGGTAGAACGTCGGGGCCCGGACCGGCCTTGATGAGTGCAACATCTGCTGCGATACCCAGGGCACGTAGCATCGATACGAGAAGTACGGCTTTGTCCTTGCAGTCGCCGTAGCGGTTTTTTAACGTCTGGGTGGCCGACCGGGGAATGATGGACGATTCGCCGAACTCGACCGCCTCGTAACGAACGGCTCTGTGAAGTCGCCTGAGCACGGCGCGAATGCGCGCACGGGTATCGGCAAACTGGCTCGCCGATGAATGCGCCAGCGCCTGAACCCCGGGCACGTCAATGGCCTCGGCGATCATCTCAGCGTATTCGCCGCTTACGAGCGTCCATTCGGGCACTGTAGAGAAAGCGATGAAAGGAAACGGGTCAATGTCGGGCGGAGCCGATACGAGTCTGCCATCAAATGCTTGCAGGTTCTGGAAAAGAAAGCTGTGACGCATGGTGTGTCCTGCCTTCTTTCGTCTGGCCTGGGTGTTGTCGACACCGTTGAGAACATGCAGTGGAACTGCATCGGGAGCGTCAATCACTACACGAGCGAAGAGAACGGGCATTCCATGGGTGAATCGTAGACGTTGCGACACGCCGCTCTTTGCCAGCGCACGCTTTTCAACGGCGGTTATGACGACTTCGACCAGAGAGCCGGGACCTATGTCGGGCAGGGGGGCGCGCAGAAAGCGAGCATCGTTGTAAGTGCTCAAGGGCCCCACCGAACCTGCCGACTCCATGAAGTCGGTATCCTTGAGCAGGTGCAGGCGCCCACCGGCTGAAACGACAGTCGCCTGCAGCGCAGGTTTGTTCTGAAGCCACGGTTGCCACGAAACGTCGACATTACCCCACCGTGCGGCTGCCACTTTCTGATTTATCCGGTAGACAAGACGACGCTTGTGGGATAGGCGGGCATGCTCGTCGATACGAAACCAGTTATCGTCGAGGAGCACGGTAACGGGGTGTTCGCCCCCGGTAAGCTGGTTGGCAGCCTGCAACATGCCCCCTGGGTCGGAATCAAGCGACGCTCTACCCAAGGATTACTTTGAGCAAACACCGAAAAGGGCGTGGCAATGCCCGATAAAACAAAGGAGAATAGCAGGCAGGCAGTACGCACTGTCCGTACCAGGCCTCGACGGGTTGGTTGGAAATCGCTTTGTGGCATAACAAAACGATTTTATCCGCTTTTTGAAATATCTCAAGGTAAAGTGATGCCGACGCTGCGAAATAATGTCTTCCAGCGAGCGGTGACGTGCCATGCTGTGGGAAGAAGGTAAACCTACGGACTTTCACCGACCGAATAGGAAACCGCCCTGATCTCGAGTTCTTCCGCGCCGGTCGGTGCGCGAAACAGGGCCGAGTCGCCCAGCTCCTTCCCCAGCAGGGCGCGGGCGATGGGGGCGATGAACGCGATGCGCCCTTCGCCGGCGTCTGCTTCATCCACACCCACCAGCTGTAGCCGGCGTACCGCGCCGGCGCGTTTGCCGGAGAGGGTTTCGATGGTTACGGTGGCGCCGAAGCGCACTTCGTCGCGCGGTTGCTGCGAGAGGTCGACGACGCGCGCACTTGCAAGCCGGTCGGCCAGCTTCGCGAGCCTTCCCTTCAGCAGATACGTCTGCAACCGCTTTTCGTCGCTGTCGGGCGCAGCCTCTACGCGAGAGCGCTCGTCTTCCAGACGCTCGTACTCGCCTTCCAGCAACCGTTTTCCGCGAGGCGTTACGTAGTTCGGAATACCGTCTGGAAGCGGCGCGCGCTCGGGAATGGCAGGCCACGACTGCTGCGAGTCTTCGTTGACGAATGCCCGGCTCACAACCTCATTCTGGCACAGTTTGAACCGGCCAGGCGGCGAAGACTCTCGGGCAATCGCTCATTCCACCGGAGCCGGACGCCGCTCAGGCGCCCGGTTGGTGCTCCAACGGCTTGTGGCAGAACCACCAGTCGTAGCACTCGTACTGGTCCTTGCGCTTTGCCGCATCAGCCATGTTCTTGGGTGGAGGAACGATGATGCGGTCGCCGATGATGGAGTTGTTGGGCCAGTCGGCCGGTACCGCGCCTTCGCGATCGGCAACCTGAAGCGCACGAACGGCACGCACGATTTCGTCCATGTTGCGTCCGATTTCCTGGGGATAGTAAAGAACCAGTCGCACGATGCCCTGCGGGTCGGTCACGAAGACCGCGCGCACCGTGTTGGTTCCCTTGCCCGGGTGCAGCATGCCCAGCTGCAGGGCAATGGCATCGTTGCCCGAGATGATGGGGAAGTCGATGTTCACTTTGAGTTCGTCGCGAATCCATTCGACCCACTTGATGTGGGAAAAGACTTGGTCAATCGACATACCGACCAGCTCGACATTCAACGCCCGGAACTGGTCGATGCGATTCTGAAAGGCGACGAACTCGGTGGTGCAGACCGGGGTGAAGTCGGCCGGATGGCTGAACAGCACCATCCACTTACCCAGATAGTCTTCGGGTATTTTCCGCGGACCGTGCGTGGTCTGTACTTCGAGCGACGGAAAGGGGTCGCCCAACAGCGGCATGCTCGGTTTTTCCATTAGGTTCTCCAAAGTTCGGAATCTACGCCATTCTGGGGTCGACTCTTCTGCCCGACAATACTCACGGCAGACTGTGTAAGCTTCATCGCGAACTGCTTTCGCCCGGCGTGCTTGGTATGATGGGCTGACCAGCTCGTCTTCTTCCGCATGAGCCTGCCGTGTTGGACCTTGTCGCTATTCTTCTTCTTATCGGTACGATTCTGGCCATTAATCTGGTTGTCTGGGCCATTGTTTTTCGGTGGCTGCGTCGTCGTCTGCGCGGCATTGCCGCGGTCATGGCGCGGTCTGTCCTGGCGGGAGGCGAAGACATGGTCTTTCCTCCGCAGGAGGCGAGCTTTCGCGGGTCGACGGCCCGGTTCGGCAAGCTTAAGGGGAATGGTGTACTCTGCCTTACCGACAAGCGCCTGCTTTTCGACAAGGTGATTGGGCCGCGTATTGAAATCGAGCGCTCGGCCATTGCGAGCGTCCGCATCGCAGACGGCTTTCGCGGTGAATGGATCTTTGCCCCCGGTAAAAAGTACCTGGTGGTTGATTTGACCGACGGCGTCCAGGTGGCCTTTCTGGTGAAGCATGCCGAGAACTGGGCCGATTTCCTGGAATCGCGCAAGGGCTAGGTGTCGGAGAATCGGCCTCTTACCGGCCGATATCGCTATCAAGGCCGGAGTGCCGGTGGTTCAATATCTCAGCGGGCGTACCCGGGTGTGTCACATGGTGTATCGTTCCGCTGCAGTCCCGCCTGAACTACCGGCGCTTCGATGGGAATGGCATAGCGTTTGCTTCCCCAATCTGTATCAAAGGAGGCCTCCATGCCCCGACCTGTTACCGTCGTTCTACTGGCCTTATTGCTTCTGTTGCCCGCCGCTTGCGGAACGGAAGAGCCGGAAACTTCTCAGGGCCTTTCCCATGCGCAACAGCGCACGTTGCTGGAGCTGTTTGCCTTGCCGGCGCGTCATTCGGGCGAGCATGCGGGCGAGGGGGCATCTTCTGCGCCGCCTTACCGTACGTCGACGACCGTCAACTGTACGCCGCAGGAACTCATGCCGCCCATCGACTGCCCTGCCGGCGGCAACATTTACTTCACCGTCAACCTGATGTGCGAGGGGCCGTCTCTGTGTTGCGGGAACGAGCCGCCCTGCCGGCAGGACACCTTTTCCATCGAGGGCCTGGGTACGACCACGTACAACAACTGTACGGCCGTTTCCGACGAGGGCGATCGCATGGTCGTAAACGGATCGCTGCATATCGGTGTCGAATCGGAAACCGCGTTCACCTGTTCCGGGGTGTACGATTCGGAGACCGTGGTTCGCATCACCGGCATACCCTCGGTGCAGATGAACGGACGCGAGGCCTGCCCGGGCAACGTGTCGCTCGAAGCGCGGGCGTCTCTCGACTACGAGGCGGTGACCACCATCAAGGGGCGGGTCTGCGGCGTCGATGTGAACGAGCTGTACGCCGACGGCTGCGTGGTGGCCTGCGGCAGCGGCAGCTGCTGTCAGGGTGGCAGTTACTGTTCGACCTGCGGCACCGGATGCGTACCCGAAGGGTACGTCGACTGCTGCAACGGAAAACATTGCCCCCCGGGCACGCGCTGTACCGACGATGGCCAGGCCTGCATGCTGTAGGGCACCTCGTCTCGCCGTGCCATACTGGAGTCGTATCGGAGTGGAATGGCGAAAAATGACAGGTTACGCAGTTATTGGTCTGGTCGGACTCGGCGCCGCCGCCCTGTTTGTCGGCGACCGACGTTGGAAGGCGGTGACGGAAGAAAGGCAGGCAGGTCTCTCGGAAGCTCGCGTTCAAATTACCCCATCGCGGTACGACCCGCGCGAGCTTGACGGACTTCCCCCGCCGGTGAGGCGGTACTTCCGTACAGTTCTGGCCGAGGGGCAACCGATGGTCTCGGAAGTCTTCGTCGAGCACGAGGGCACGTTCAACATGAGTGAGACCGGCGAGCAGTGGCGCCCCTTCACATCGACGCAGCGGGTTGTGACGCGGCGACCCGGCTTTCTCTGGAATGCGCGTGTGGCCGTGGCGCCCGGAATCGGTGTACGGGTGCACGATGCCTATATCGGTGGCAAGGGTATCCTTCATGCTTCGTTGTTCGGGCTGGTGTCTGTCGTTCACATGGGTGGTACGCCCGAGGTCGACGAAGGAGAGCTGTATCGCTGGTTCGCCGAAGCGGCCTGGTACCCCACGGCGCTTCTGCCCAGTCAGGGTGTTCGTTGGGAGGCGGTCGACGATAGGTCGGCGCGGGCTACCTTTACCGATGGTGAAACGACGGTAAGCATGTTGTTCGGTTTCGATGATGACGGGCTGATAGCCTTCTGTCGGGCCGAGGCACGGGGGCGTACGGTTGCCGGGCAGACCGTTCCGACGCCATGGGAAGGCCGGTGGCGCGATTGGCAGGAACGCGAGGGCATGCGAGTTCCTCTCGAGGGCGAGGTCGCGTGGATTCTGCCCGCCGGTTCGAAACCTTACTGGCGGGGCCGCATTAGGGGACTGAGGTTCACTTATTGATCGGCCCATCTCAAGCAAACCGCTCACCGGGCGGAGTTTGCACTTGCTCACGGCGCGGCTAAAATGAAGAACCATGAAGGAGAAACCCGGTTCTGCGTTTGTCGCCTGCTCGCCTGAGGAACGCCTGCGCGTTTTTCAACAATGGCGTCCGCAGCAGAATGCCGGTGTGAACGTGCCGGGGTCGGTGCCGGTGGGGCCTGTGCCCGAGCGGGAGCCGGTGGCGTCAAACCTGGTCGAGACCGTTTTCGATGCCCTGCCCGACCCCGTGATTGCTTCCGACGGAGCAACCCGGGCGTGCAATGCTGCGTTCAGTTCATTGGCGTCGACGCTGGCGCCTCCTGTTTCAACCTTTCTCCAAACATCGGTCGACCTGCTGGCCGACGAGGTACAGCGACTGATCGGGCGTGCGTCACGCTTGCGGCCGAACGGCCTGTTGTTGCCGCTGGCCGGATCGGTCTTCGCAGTGAAGGCCGCTGCCATCGAGCATGCGGGGGTTACCGTAACCTGGCTCCTGTTCCGCTGTGCGTGGGCGCCTGGCCTGTCGGAGCCCGTCATGCGCACCCTTTGCCTGCGTGCGGCGGGTTGGTCGATACAGGAAATCGCGCTGATCACGGAAAACAAGGAGTCGACCGTTCAATACTGGTCGAAGGCAAACAAGGCGCACTTCCTGGAACTTCGCGGGCTGCTGATGTCGTCGAAACAGGAGCCGACGTGACCCGCAGTGCGCCCCTGACCGAGCAGGAAACCAGCGAGATAACGTCTCTGCTGGCCTCGGCCGAGACCGGCATCGACGAATTCGGCGATGCGGTGCTCGAAGGTTTTGCTCGGTATTTCCAGGCGAATCAGGGGTTCTTCTATCATTTCTACGACGGCAGGCTGCACTGCAGCGACAGGCACGCCTACGGGCTGGCCTTTCCGGCGTCGAGCTTTCCGGCCATGCTCGAAAACTACCAACCGTTTGAGCCGGGCGACCTGCTCGCCAACGATCTCACGGTCTACCACACGGCGCAGCTTTACCAGTTTTACCAGGGACGCAAGGGTGGGGCCGTCGATCTGTACCGCGACAAGCTGGCCCAGTACCAAGCCGATTGGGGGCTGACCGCCGTTCTGTTTGACGGGCCGGTGCTGATTGCCGTGGCGGGTATCGGCCGCCCGTTTGCCGACGGCGATTTCAGCGCGCACGACTTCGACGCCTTGCGCGCCCTGCACCCGGTCTTTACGAGCGCCTTTCTACGCACCGTGGCAAACGAGCGCAGTCGTCGCTTCGGCACGGCCATGGCCGCGGCGGTCGAATACCATCCCCACGGCGTGTTCGTGCTTTCTTCCGCCGGCGAATTTCTCTACGCCAATCATGTCGGTCGGCGGCTGATGCAGGAAGAAACCGCCGGACGAACGGTGTTGCCCATGGCCTCGACCTCGACGCTGGTTCGCGCCCTTTCGGAGCGGGTCAGGGGCATCGAAAAGCGGCTTCCGGGGGTCGCCCGCGTGCGAACCAAAACGCTTGACGGGCACGAAGGCGACAACGGCGAACCCCTCGTTCTGCTCGTGGCCGAGCCCGAAGGTGTCGAAGCCGCGAAGCTCACCGCACGGCAGCGCGAACTGCTTGCCCGTCTGGGCGCCGGGAAGGATATGGAAGCGGTCTGCAGTGAGCTGGGAATTTCGTCGCAGACATTGCGGGTGCATCTTCGCAATGCATATCAGCGGCTGGGTGTATCTGGTCTTGACGAAGCCCTGTTCCGGCTGTACGTCGACAGCTGAATTTCCAGGGCAGTCACCCATGGGGGAAAGGGAAACGAACCACCGCTCGTACAATGCCATTGCCGCTCAGTGGGATGCGGCGCGTTATTCCTTTTATGGCCGCGAGCGTGAATACCTTGACGCCTTTCTTGCAGGACTGCCTCCTGCCTCGCTGATCGTCGATCTCGGCTGTGGAACAGGCCGGCCCATGGCCGAAGCGGTGCTTGCCCGCGGGCACCGGGTAATCGGCGTAGACCAGGCCGAAAACCTGTTGGCGCGCGCCGGCGCGCGCCAGCCGCG
>JAWLBW010000080.1:0-16309 GCA_041687475.1 bacterium | reverse complement strand
CGGCGCTGCTCGAGGCGGCGTACCTCGTTTATCGGGAATGGCTGAATTATGCTGATCCGGAGCGGGATGTTTTGCCGGAGTCGCAACATAACGGCGAAACAATTCCACACAACACCGTGACGCCGATCGCCCGTTTCAACGACGCCGGCGAGTACGAACTCGATCTTGTGCTGCGCAACAACCGAACCGGCCCGGGGCGGCCTGACGGCATTTTCCATCCGCGACCCGAACTTCATCACATCAAGAAGGAGAACATCGGATTGATCGAGGTCATGGGACTGGCCGTCCTGCCGGGAAGGCTGAAGCGAGAGTTGACTGAAATTCAAGAGGTGCTCACCGGGACAACCTCTCTGGATAACACCGTTAAAGCTGATCCGCTGCACCCGCTGCATAAACATGAATCATGGATCAATGAGCTTGTCGGTCAATACGGGACCGCTCTCGATAAACAAGCGGCCAACCAACTTCTGCAGCAGCAGGTCGGACAGCACCGGGTTCAGCGTCTGCTTGAGAATGGGCGCGATGGGAAAGCCCGAAGCCGTTGCAAGCTCCTTGATGAAGGTGGCCACCACGTCGAGCACGTGCAGCGGCAGCAGCTTTTCGTCCATCTTCGCCACGGCGCGCGCCAGGCGGGCCACTGCGTTTTTCTTGTGCGGCATGGAGCCGTGACCGGGCTCGCCCTTGAGGGTCAGCTTCATCCACACAAAGCCCTTCTCGGCCACCTGAATGGGGTACAGGCGCTGGCTGCCGGCGTGAATGGTGAAGCCGCCCACTTCGTTCAGCGCATACTCGGCCCGCACCAGCTCGGGGTGGTTCTCGCACAGGTACTGCATGCCCTCGGCGCAGCCGGCCTCCTCATCGGCGACGAAGGCGAGAATCACGTCGCGCTTCAGCGGCTTGCCCAGCTGCTTGAGCAAAAGGAATGTGGTGAGGTTGTAAACGGCCATGTGCTTCATGTCGATGGCGCCGCGGCCCCAGATGTAGCCGTCCTTCTCGACGGCGTCGAAGGGGGGCACTTCCCAATGCTGCGGCTCGGCCAGCACCACGTCGAGGTGGGCGGTCAGAAGCAGCGGACCTTCGGCGCCCGTACCCTTGAGCCGGGTAATGAGATTTCCCCGTGTGGGTTTGGGCTCGATGATCTGCGTTTCACAGCCGTTCTCGCGCAGAATGTCGTCGAGATACCGGCAGGCCGCGATTTCATTGCCCGGCGGGTTGGTGGTGTCGATGCGCAGCAGGTCCTTGAACCGGCTTACGGCCGTGTCGTTGATGGATGTCCAATCGAGGGTCTTCACGTTTTCTTCCTCTCAGGCTCTCAGGCTCTCAGGCAAATACCGGGGCAGGCGGTTCTCGTATTTTACGCGCTCTTCTTTCTTTATGCGGTCTTTTGGGCGCGCAGGTACGCCAGGGCCTTTTCGATGTGCTTTTCGACCATGAGTTCATGGTGATAGATTTCACGCACCACGCCCTGCGGGTCAATGAGATACGTCAGTCGGCGGTTCACCGGCAGCAGCGGTCGCAGCGTGTTGTACGCTTCGCTCACGCCTTTCTCCGGATCGGCCAGCAAGGGAAACGCGACATCATACTTGTCGCCGAAGTCGCACTGGGTGGCGAGGGGGTCGACCGACACGCCGATGATTTCGGCATTGAGGGCGCGAAAGTCTTCGTAGCTTTTCGCAAAGCGTACGGTTTCGAGGGTACACCCGGGCGTGAAGGCCTTGGGGTAGAAGTAGAGCACGACCCACTTTCCCCGGTAGGACGACAGGCCGACCTTGCCCCCCTTGGTCGATTCGAGCTCGAAATCGGGCGCCTGGTCGCCGACCTTCAATTTTGCCATCGTTACCTCGCTGGTGAATGACCGAGCGTACATTATACACGTGCAGAACGGGTGCACGAGGGTCGGCGGATCCTTCACTTCGTTCAGGACAAGCTCTGGACGGCGGTCGTCCGAATAAGTTCAACACATACGTGCAGAACGGGCTTCCCCTTTATGGATTTGGGATTGTGGATTATGGATTACGGCCGGCCGCAGGCCGGAATCGGTTACAATGTTGATTTGTCGAAAGGTTTACGTTCATGGAAATCGTCAATCCGAACATTGAAGACTATCTGCACGATCGCCTCGCCGATAACGATCCGGTGCTCGCCGAAATGGAAAAGCGTGGCTACGACGAAGACTTTCCCATCGTCGGCGCCGCCGTCGGCCGCACCCTCGACGTGCTTACCCGCATGACCTACGCCCGTCGCATTTTCGAGTTCGGGTCGGGCTTCGGGTATTCGACCTTCTGGTTCGCCCGCGCCGCCGGTCACAACGGTCACATCATTCATACCGATACGTCGGCCGATCGCAGCCGCGACGCCCAGGACTACCTGACCCGCGCCCGCCTGCACGACCGCGTCATCTTCGAGGTGGGCGACGCCCTCGACACCTTCGGCAACCACGAAGGCGAGTGGGACGTCGTCTTTCTCGACCACGACAAGGAGCGCTACGCCGACGCGCTCGCCATGGCGTGGCCGCGCATTCGTAAGGGCGGTCTGCTCATTGCCGACAACGTGTTGTGGAGCGGTAAAGTGATTACCGGCGACAAGAGCCCGGCCACCGAGGGAATTCGCCGGTTTACCGACGCCCTGCTGGCCCTGCCCGACGGCCACACGACCATCCTTCCCCTTCGCGACGGCGTGAGCGTCACGTGGAAACTGCGCGAACTCTGATCTGGCACGACGTCGCCGACGTGACCGAGCTGGTCGAGGGCACGGGCATCTCACGGAAGGTGGGCGATGAGCGTGTCGCCCTCTTCCCCGCAGGGGGAAAGATCTACGCCCTGCGCGATCTCTGCCCCCACGCAGGCTCGCTGCTTTCCGTGGGCGCTACGCATGTGGAAGGCGGTACCCCCGTGGTGGTGTGCCCCATGCACTTCTGGGCCTTTTCCCTCGAAACCGGCGAGGCCGAGAGCGACCCCGATTACCGGGCCTGCACCTATCCGGCCCGTATCGAAGGCATGCGCGTGCTGGTCGGTCTGCCGACCGACGTTCGGAAGTAGAATCTCCGCTCAGATGTAGAGCCGATACCGGAAGTAGAGCCGACGATCAGAAGTACAATTTGAGGCGCAGGTTGAAGCCGCCGTTGTCGAGGGGCGGCGTCAGCTCGGTTCCCCCCACGCTTACTTCCCGCCGGGCGTACCAGTCATAATAGAAGCCGGGTTCGACGCCGAAGCGACCGTATTGAAGCTCGGCCGCAATGCCCCCGCCGAGACCGAGACCGGCAACCGAGCCCTCGGCCCGCTCCTGTTCATAGCTGACGAGCGAGGTTGTCTGCGCCACCGATATGCGCCCCCGGGCCTTGAGCGGCATGATCAGGGCGTCGCCGCCGCCGGCAAAGGTAAAGGGAACAAAGGCATACTCAAGACGGGCCATCAGCCCTTGAAAGAGCAGGTCTGCCCTTCCCCGCAGGTCGAACCAGTCGACCACGAGTCCGAACTCATGCTGCGGCTCATGATAGGCGAAGACGATACCCGTACCGAGAAGGGCGTCGCTGCCGCGGAACCCGAGCGTGCCCTCGACCCCGAAGGCCAGCGGATTCGCATAGCTATTCAGGGGAACGTGTAGTCTGCGGTTGCGGTCGCGCACTTCGAAATTTCGCGTGCCCATGCGGCCCCGGGCGCGCACCTCGGCCACGTAGACACCGGGCTTCACGTTCGTCAAGCGGGCCGGTGTAAGCCCGACGAGAACGCCGTCGACCCAGGCCTCGGCATCGGGCAGGTCCGATGTAATCACGACCGTGACTCCCGTATCGCCTGCCTGCTGCGCCTGGGCCGGAATAACCGGGAGTAAGAGGAACAATACCGCTACCGCAAGATACCGCCAACGCATCGACCCGACTCCTTCTACAAGTGCCGCTGTAACTCTTCCCAGGCTTCGTGCATGGTGTTGATGGGGTTGACCTTGCGCCAGGCCGCGCGCACGACACCATCGGGATCGACGAGAAAGGTGTCGCGTGAAACGCCCTTGAACACCTGCCCCTGCCACTCCTGGTCGCCGTACGAACCCAGCGCCTCGGTCAGGCGGTGCTCCGTATCGGCCAACAGGGGAAAGTTGATTCCGTACTTCTCGACGAACGCACGATGCGAGTCAAGGTCGTCGAGGCTGACTCCGTAGAGACGAACGCCCGCCTTGTCGAACTGCTCCTTGTTGTCGCGAAAGGAGCATGCCTCTTTCGTACAACCCGGCGTGTCGTCTTTCGGGTAGGTATAGAGCACCGTCCACTTACCCTTCAGGTCGTCGGGCAGTTGAACCGTGCGGCCTTCGGTCGATTCGAGCGCTACCGACGGCAGCGGCTTCCCAGTCACATCATCAGACATGGGTACATGTTAGCACGGCCGGCTACGGGGGGAAGGGGTTTCGGACTATCCGATCGCAGATCCCAGATCGCAGATCGCAAATTGCGGAGGAAGACGGCGGGCCCATAATACCGATGGCGGCAGCCATATACGATGGCGTCCTGCGACGTCGGTCGCCAGACGAAATTCCTATGACCCCGGCTTGTGAATTGAGGACAAATTGCGGATTGAATTGTGGATTCGTCGCACAAGGCTCGGCTGGTGGAAAAAAGGGCGGCCCGACCGTAGTCGGGGCCGCCCGTGTCACGACAGGGAATGGTCGGCTTACTCGCCGATGTCTTCGGTACCTTCTTCGAAACCTTCACCGACGTCTTCGGTGCCCTGTTCAATGTCTTCACCGAATTCTTCGGTCTGTTCCTGCAGGCCTTCGGCGGGTTCTTCACGGCGTTCACAGCCCGGCAGCACCAGCATGAACGCAGCCAGGAGCGCAAGAAGTCCAGTCTTCATTTCGTATACCTCTCTCCCAGGTTTCGCTTCTGCACGGCCCGAAACGTCGAAATGCGCCCAATCGGCGCGCTTCCGATGGGGTCGTGCGTACAAGGAGACCTTGCGGCGGTCTCTCTTCGTCCATTGCACCACAGGGGGGCGCTCGCCTGAAGAGCGGCGATCCGGTATTCAAACAGGGGGTTGCGCTCGAACCGGAAAGACGGTAAGTCGGCCACGCCGACATGGCCGCCGCGTCGCTGCGGCTGCTACACTATCCTCTTCCACTGCACCAATCTTTCCGGGGAAAAGCGTTATGCCCGATCTGAGCTGGCACATCTTTGTCTGTGAGAACAGTCGTGACGAATCGGACCCGCGCGGTTCGTGCGTCGCACGGGGCAGCCTGGCCCTGCGCGAAGCTTTCAAGGATGAATTGAAGAAGCAGGGGCTGAAGTCAACGTCACGGGCCAACAAGGCCGGCTGCCTCGACGCCTGCAAATTCGGCCCGGCGGTTGTCGTGTACCCCGAAGGGGTCTGGTATACCGTACCCACCCCCGAAGACGCCCGCGAAATCGTACGCGAGCATTTCGTGAACGGCCGCATCGTCGAGCGCCTGCTGATGCCGGGGCGGCAACGTGCAGCAAGGTCTGATGGGGGAAGTGCGGTACGGCCGGACGGTGGTGATAAGTAAGAGGTAATAGGTAATAGGTAAGAGGTAAGAGGCTCGGAGCCCCCGGACAGCAAGCGACCCTCTGAGAGAAGGGCAACCGCCGACGTATCACCTTTCACCTGTCACCTGTCACGCCACAAAAAAAGCGCCCTTTCGGGCGCTTTTTTTTGGCTTATTTCGTAATCGTGACCGTATCGAAGATGGTGCCGTCGAGTCGTTTCGCTTCCAGCGTAAGCGTGTTGCCCTCGAGGGTGGCCAGCACGTAGTGCTCGGTCTTCTCGAATTTCTCGATCAGCGGGTAGTCTTCGGAATCGGGGTCTTCTCCGTACATCGGAGCGCCGGCGCCGCCCGAAATCAGATAGAAGGGCGCGGTACCGGCAGCGGCGCGCGCATCGTCCTTCACGTGACCGAAGCGCTGGTAGTTGTGGTCGTGGCCGCTGACGACCAGGTCGACGCCGTACTGTTCGAACAGCGGCACCCAGTGCGTGCGCACCTTGACGCGGGTATCGTCGTGCGTGTGGTTGCCGGCGTTGTAGGGCGGCTTGTGAAAGAAGGCCACCTTCCACTTGGCGTCGCTGTCCTTGAGCACCTCTTCGAGCCAGGCCTTCTGCTCGGTAACCTTCTCGCCGCTGAGGCCGGTGTCGAGACAGATGATCTGCAGCTCGCCGTAGCGCAGCGAATACCACGACTCGCTGTTTTCGTCGGGCAGATTCATGAGCGAGTAATAGAGCTTACCCGACATTTCATGGTTGCCGAAGGTAGTCAGGCGCGGAAGAACGGGGCCGAGTTCGCTGCCCGCCTCGAGCCAGTCGACCCATTCATTGGCAAGCGAGGCCATGGTGTAGTCGCCCGAATCGAGAATGAACGAGGGCAGCGGCGCTTCCTTCATCAACTGGGCGTTCAGCTCGGGGTAACCGGCGCCGATGCCCAGGGTGTCGCTGCGCGAGTCGCCCAGCAGCACGAACGAGACAGGCGTCTCTTCACTCGCGGGCGCCGTGGCCACCGTGAAGTTCTCGGATACGCCCGACTTGCTGCCCACCCGGTAGTGCACCACCGAGCCGGGCTTCAACCCGGTCAGGGTTGCCTCGTGAAAGACGATGCCGTCAAGCGCGGGTTCGTTCTCGATGGTAAAGCTTCGGGTTGCGGCGGCAAACTTACCGTAGGAAGAACCGGCGCCGTACTCGACACCCGCGCCCTCGACCTCGCCATCGGTCTGCCAGATCACGGCAACCGTCGACGAGGGATCGTCGTTGAAACTCAGGCGTACGTTGTACGGCGTGACCGGACCGTCGCTGAGCGTGGGAATGGGAGGCTGGGTGTCTTCGACACTGCAGCCCACGGCCAGCAACACGCCGGCAAGCAGAAAAGCGGAACGTTTCATAAGTGGCGACTCACGATACAAAAATGCGGTTACATTCTACGCAGCCTGTCCGGCGCCCGCAAGCAGGGATAACTTTCCCGTAACATTCCGGCAACATGAAAAGGGTATATGCCGCGACGCTACAACCGGGCCGGCGCTTTGGGGCATCCAGCGAACTCGGTGCAGAGCGTTCGATTCCGACACGACAGACGCCCACCGAAGCGCTACACTGTGATCAAGGAACGGCAACCTTTTCTGCCGACCGGTTTTCTGAAGAGCGTACTCATTGTGGAGACCAAGCACTACGACCTGGCGGTCATCGGCTCGGGCCCGGCCGGCGAGCAGGCCGCCATCACGGCCGCCAAATTCGGTAAGCGGGTGGCCGTCATCGAACGCGACCCACAGCCCGGCGGCGCCTGCATTCATACAGGCACCATTCCCTCCAAGACCCTGCGCGAAACCGCAGTTTACCTATCGCGGCTTCGGCGACGTTCCATCTACGGCGTACGCGCCCAGTTGAAAGACGGCATAGGCGTCGGCGATCTCATGTATCGCAAACGGATCGTCATTCAGAACGAAAGCCGCCTCACGCGCAATCGCCTGAGCCGCAACGAAGTCGAACTCATCGAGGGCGTCGCGTCATTCGACGACGCGCATTCGCTGCTGGTACAGAGCTCCGAGAATCGGCCCCTCCGGGTCACGGCCGAGCGTTTCGTGATCGCCACCGGCAGCCACCCGGTGCGCCCACCCGAGGTTCCGTTCGACGGCTCGGTCGTACTCGACAGCGACACCATTCTGCAGCTCGACCGTATTCCGCGTTCGCTCATCGTGGTGGGCGGCGGCGTCATCGGTTCCGAATACGCAGCCATGTTCGCGGCGCTGGGCGTGGCGGTAACCATTATCGAAGGCCGCGATCGCATGCTGCGTTTCGCCGACAGCCAGATTGTCGACGAATTCATTTCTTACCTGCGCCGCATGGGCGTCATTCTTCGACTCAATGAAACCGTCACCTCCATCGACGTGGTCGACAACCGTGCGGCGGCGGTGCTCAGCAGCGGCGCCGAGATCAGCTCGGAAAAGCTGCTCTTCGCCATGGGGCGCGCAGGCAACCTCGACGGGCTGGGCATTGAAAACGCCGGGCTCACGGCAACGGCCCGCGGCTACCTTACGGTCGACAAGCATTACCGCACCAGCCAGGCCCATATTTACGCCGTGGGCGACGTCATCGGCTTTCCGTCGCTGGCCTCGACCTCCATGGATCAGGGGCGTTTCGCCGCCCTGCACGCGCTGGATCAAGCCGTACCCGGTTCGGGCATCGAGCATGTGCTGCCCTACGGCATTTACACCGTGCCCGAAATCAGCATGGTGGGAAAAAGCGAAGACGAGGCCCGGCACGAAGGCATCGACTACGAGGTCGGCATCGCCCATTACTTCGAAACGGCCCGGGGGCAGATCAACGGCGACCAGTTCGGCATGCTCAAGCTGGTTTTCGAAAAGCCGACCCGTCGGCTGCTCGGCGTGCACGTCTTCGGCGAACGCGCTTCCGAGCTCGTGCATACCGGCCAGGCCGTACTGGCCTTCGGGGGCACCATCGAGTACTTCATCGAAAACGTATTCAACTACCCCACGCTCTCGGAGCTTTACCGGCTGGCCGCCCTCAACGGGTGGAATCGCCTGACAGGCCAGACGAACTGACCGACATCTCGAACGCCGGAAAATAACCGACGGGTAACCTTACCCACCTGAACAGGCGCAGCCGCCGGGCGTATAATGGAGGTTTCAATACCCCAGGTTCAGGCATCGTCATGGTTCTCGGAAAACGCAGCCGACCCGACAACAACGCCCCCGGCGCACTCATCGCCGTAGAAGGCATCGACGGGTCGGGAAAAAGCACGCAGATTTACCTGTTGAAACGCTGGCTCGAGCTCAGCGGCTACAAGGTCTTTTTTACCGAGTGGAATTCGTCTGAGCTGGTCAAGCGCGCAACCAAGAAGGGGAAGAAGCAGAACCTGCTGACGCCGACGACCTTCTCGCTCATTCACGCCACCGACTTCGCCGACCGGTACGAGCGCCAGATCTACCCCCTGCTGCGAACCGGGTATCTGGTGCTCGCCGATCGTTACATGTATACGGCCTTCGCCCGCGACGCCGCGCGCGGCTGCCATCCCGATTGGCTGCGAAACCTGTACGGCTTCGCCCAGCCGCCGACACTCACCTTCTATTTCCGGGTTCCGCTCGATGTGTCGCTCGACCGTATTCTTTCGGGACGTCCGCAGCTGAAATACCACGAAGCGGGCATGGACCTGAACCTGCACTCCGATCCGTACAAGAGCTTCGAAATTTTTCAGGGCATGATTCTGTCCGAATACGACCGCATGGCCGAGCCTTACGACTTCAGGACCATCGACGCCACGCGCTCCATTGAAGAACAGCAGGCCGAGGTGCGGCGCATCGTGAGCGAGGCCATCGATCTCGAACAATACAGGGTGGTGGCGCCATGAACGAACTCGAATTCTACGGGCAGCGATTGCCGTCGGCCCCGGAGCAGGTCGCCGGACGCCTGGTGGTCATCGAAGGTCCCGACAACTCGGGCCGTTCGACCCAGATTCAGTTATTGCGCGACTGGCTCGAAGGCGAAGGGCACGCCGTCATCGACGTCGGCCTGAAGCGCTCGAACCTGGTTTCCAAGGAACTCGACGACGCCATGGAAGGCAACGTGCTGGGCAAGGCCACGCTGGCGCTGTTCTACGCCACCGATTTTCTCGACCAGCTCGAAAACAAGATCATACCGGCGCTCAAGGCCGGTTATATCGTGGTGGCCGACCGCTACATCTACACGCTGATTGCGCGCGCCACCGTGCGCGGCATGGATCAGGACTGGATTACCGGCGTGTACAGCATCGTACCCCGGCCCGACGTGGTGTTCTACCTGCGCGTCGACCCGACCACCCTGGTAGAGAGGCGCTTTCAGATTGCCCCCTATCTCGACTACTGGGAGTCGGGAATGGACATCGGCCTGGCCGGCGACATGTACACCAGCTTCTACGCTTACCAGAACCGCATGCGACAGGAGTTTCAACGGCTGGCACGCAAGCACGACTTTCACGTCATAGATGGGGCGCGCTCCATTGAGGCCATTCAGTCGCAGATGCGAGAGCTGATTCTGCCGATTCTGGGAAAAGAGCACCCGACGGCGGGCAGTCCGCGCAAGCCGCGTAGCCGACGCGCGTCGGTTCGCAAACCGCGCCAGACGCGTAAGAGCTGAAAGCAAGACATCGGCAAGCGATTCGAGACCGGACTTTTCGTTATCGGGCCGGGGTATCGACCTCGACCACGTACCGCACCAGGTCAGTAAGCCGCCTCGGTGTCAGGACGTGGCCGGCTTCTCGACAACGGCGACCGTCTTGCCGAATACCTGCTCGAATAATTGCGTGCCGCGCTCTTCCAGCAACCAACGCTCGACGTCGGCCTCGCCCTCGACCTGCAACTCCAATTCGACGCAGCCGCCGGAAAGGCGTGCGGCCACCTGTCGAACCACCTGACCGCGCCGCCTGTCGCAGGCATCGGCCATGCGCAGAATGCCGGCCAGCATCTGCACGCGCCTGCGGTGTTCCTTGCCGAACTCGCGAAACGGCGCGTGCTTTTCCGACGGGTGCGCTTTGCGGTGATAGCGGGCCACGTTGGCGATCATTTCGACCTCGACTTCGTCGAAGCCGGCCAGATCCGAATTCTTGATCAGGTAATACGTGTGCTTGTGATGCTTGCTGTAGGAAATGTGATGGCCGATGTCGTGCAGCAGGGCCGCGGCCTCGAGTATGTCGCGGTCTTCACTGGTCAGCTGGTGCAACGCGGCCAGATCGTCGAAGAGCCGAACCGCCAGGTCGGCCACGTGCTCGGCATGTGCTCGGTCGAACTGGTACAACTGACCGAGCTGTAGCAGCTTGTTCCGTCGCAGGCTGCGCGCATCGCCCAGCTCCTGGGGACGATAACCCGAACGCAGCGCCTCTTCGACCAGCAACCCGTCTCGCAGCCCCCGCCCGGAAAACCTGAGTTCCGGTACGCCCGAAACCTTGAGAAAGGCGTGCGCGATGGCAAGGCCGCCGAGAATGATATCGACCCGGTTCGCCTCGCGCGGGCCAAGCATCTTTCGCCGTTCGTCGAATCCTGCCTTTGCCATGCGCCCGTACAGGTCGGCCACCGAAGCCAGGTCGTAGGGCCGCCCTTCACGCTTGAGCACGTCGGCAATGGCGCCGTTGGTTCCGGCCGTGCCCAGCCAGACCGACGATTCGGGCACGTCGGTCCACCGCGAGGCGAAGGCATTTTCGAGATAGGTATCGAGGGTGCGCAGCTCACCGGCACGCGGGGGGTCGGAATGCAGAAAGTACTCGGTCATGCGCGCGCTGCCGAGACGGTAGCTGTGCAGCCAGAGTCCGGCGCCCCGGCCCACCGCCACTTCGGTGCTGCCGCCGCCGATGTCGAGCACCAGCACGCTATCGTGCCCCGGAAAGTCTTCGCAGGCCCCGAGGTGAATGAGACGCGCTTCCTCGGCGCCGGAGATGATTTCGACATGCACGCCGGTGCGCTCTTCAACGGTGGCCGCAAAGTTTCGGCCGTTATCGGCTTCGCGCATGGCGCTGGTCGACACGGCTCGAATGCGATCGACATTGAACCCGCCCGCTCGCTGAATGAGCAGGGTCACGGCGTTGACGCCGCGCTCGAAGGCTTCGCTCGACAGCGACCCGTCGCGAAAGACGCTATCGCCCAGGCGAATGGAAACCTTGTCGTCGCCGATAATGACGAGCGAACCGTCGCGACGCAACTCGGCCACCTCGAGGCGGGCCGAATTCGTGCCGATGTCGATGACCGCTACACGTTGAGGCATGCAAGAATCCTGTCGCCACCGATGGCCCCGGCGTGGCCGGCGAATCGTTTACGGTACGGGTTCATGATAGCGGAAAGAGGTCGGCCGGGGCGAACGACTCGCCCCGGCCGAGAGGAAAGAAAGAGCGTGAATGACTACCCGTCACAGGTGTTCGAGAATTTCACTCACGTCGCGGGTCAACTCATCCATACCGATGGGCAGGCGGCTCTTCCAGAACTCGCATTCAGCCCGCAGCACCGTCGAGTCGACCTCGGGGGTTTCATCAAGCACCATCGCACCGCCTTCGAAGGTCGGCCACTCGGGTACGCCGGGTGCGGCCGGGCGGCCGTCGCGGGCAAAGCTCGTCCACAGCCGACGCATACGCTCCGACAGAAGCTTGGCCTCGGGCAGATACGAGTCGGGTATGGCAAGACTGAACGCGTCCCAGGTGCCGAACACGAAGAAGAGCTCGAGGCCGTGCACGGTCGCGAAAGTGTCTTCGAGCGTGCCCAGCTTGTTCCAGTCGAAAAGGTAGTGAAAAACGTCTTCGTTCTTCGAGAGTGCATTGAGCCCGATCGACGTCGGACATGAAAGCACGTAGTCGGACTTCAGGCGGTACCACGACGCAAAGGGGTTCTCGAATCGGTCGGGACCGTAGAAGGTACGCAGCTCGGCTGCATCGTCATCGCCGAATACCGATGCGAGAGCCGTGTAGTATCGCTCCCACTCGAGCGACTTGAGAGTCTGCGAGTAGGGGTTCAGCATCGAAATGATGAGTACTTCTTCGGCATTCGAACCTCCCAGTACCGGAACGCGATTGTAATCGCCCGACTCGATGTGGGCCAGGGGCGTATCGGTCAGCACCACGCCGTCGACATGGGGCTGAAGTCCGTCGCTGAGCGTATCAAACTGCAGCTTTTCCAGGAGCGTATCGGCCGACACGTCGCGAAGACAGGCAAGCTGGTCTTCAGAGCTGGAAAGCGGGTCGCAACCGGCCTGAGAGGCGAAAGTTACGGCGTTGGCGTAACCGCGTTCGAGCGTCGAGACGGCGGTGCAGGCGCCGCTTTCAATGATTGCGCCGTCGAACAAATCGCGTGCCTGGGGCGAGGCCAACAGGGTGCAGACACTCATGCCCCCCGCAGATTCGCCGAAAATGGTGACCTTGTCGGAATTTCCGCCAAAAGCGGCGATATTGTCGCGCACCCACTCGAGGGCGCGAATCTGATCCTGAATGCCCTGGTTGCCGGCGCTTCCGTCGGCCGACTCATCCTTGACCGCCGGGCTGGCGAAAAAGCCCAGGGGACCCAAGCGGTAATTGATGGTGACGATGACGGCCCCTTCCTGCGCCAGAAGGTCGCCGTCGTAAATGTCCCAGGAACCGGCGCCGAGCACGAAAGCGCCGCCGTGAATGAAAACCATGACGGGCAGGTTTTCACCTCGCGATCGCCAGATGTTCAACGAAAGGCAGTCTTCACTGCCGAACGGGGGCAACAGCTCGGCGCCGTCGCCCAGCATGCTCGACTGAAATTTCTGCAGACAGATGTCTCCCGGTTCCGATGCCTTGAACACACCGGCCCTGGGCGCCGGCGGCTGGGGCGGGGCGAAGCGAAGGGCGCCGACCGGCGGCTTGGCGAAGGGAATGCCCAGATAGGCACAGGTGCGGCCCGACCGCGACCGGACACCGGTAACCGGGCCTTCGGTGGTTTCACGCTCGACGCCGCAGTCCGTTGCGTATCGTTCGTCCGGAAACTCTTCCATCGGTTCGGTTCTGCAGGCCGCCAGCGACGAGACCAGAAGGAAGGCGGTGAACAGACGTAGGGCGCGCATGGTGAAACCTCGAATTGTATACACAGTTGTTCCTTCGGAAAGTTACCGGAAACCGGCTTCGTGGTCAAGGTCCGCGCTTCTTCCACCGGGTTGCGCTCGTTGCCCGGATACCGGCACCGCGAAGGGTCGCACGACAAAGCGCCTTGTAAAAAAACGGTAACGACCCGCGAATACGCTGATAGCCATGAAAACGACAACACTGCTCACGCTGCTTCTGCTTGGCCTGGCTGCGCCGGCGTACGCCCTGCCCGTGACCGCGGCAACCACGACCGGCGTTACTTCGGCCGCGCCATCTTCGACACCGCCTGCCGAAGCGCAAGTCGTTCCGGTTTCCGACGGCTACCCCCAGGGATTGCCGGCCTGGTTCGTGCCCACTCTGCTCGGGAAGGCGCGCTTTCAGGCAACCCAGGGCGACTCGCGTCTGCCCGAAAACCGAACGGGCTTCCGCATTCGCCTTACCGAAATCGGGGCCCGAGGCACACTCACCGACGACCTGAGCTATCGCTGGAAAGTCGACGCAGCGGTCGAGGTAGAGCCGCTCGACTACTACCTCGACTACCGGATTTTCGACGGCATTGCGTTTCGCCTGGGGCAATTCAAGGCACCCTTCGGACGGCAGGAAATCGGCCACACCGGCGAACTTGCCCTGCCCGACCGGGCGACTCTTGCCGGCCTTGCCCCGGGTCGCGACATCGGCCTCATGGCCCACGGCAATCCGGTGAGTTTCCTGGGCTATTCGGTGGGCATTTTCAACGGAGAAGGCCGCAACCTCGCCCGTAACATCAACGATGCCTTCCTCTACGTCGGGCGGGTCGCTGTAACCCCCTGGGGCAGCCGTGTCGACACTTCGGAAATTCTCTTCAACCGCACCAGCGGGCTGACCATCGGCTTTAACGCCGGCCACAACGAAGACGGCGACATTCAGGATGCCCGAGAGCAGTACCTGGGAGCCGATCTCACTTTCGTCACGCGCTACTTCGGTCTGTCGGTCGAATGGGACCAGCGCAAAGTCGAACCGAGCGGGGCCAGCGGAATGGTGCGCCACCGCGCCAAGGGCTTCTATGTGCAACCCATCGTGACTCCGGTACCCGACCTCTGGGAAATCGTGGCCAGGTTTGAGCGGTACGATTCCGACACGTCACAGAGCGATATTCTTCGTTTCCAGGCGCAGGAACGTATGTCTCTGGGCACCAACCTCTATTTCGACGGTGGGCGTCACTCACTTCAGGTGGCATACACGCTCGCCGCCGAAGTCGAAGGCCCCGAATACGCGAACAACGAACTGATTGCGCAGTACCAGCTGCGATTGGAGTAAAAGAACCCATGCGAATCAGAATACCCGCACTCGCGCTTCTACTTGGCGTTCCGGCACTCGCCCACGCGGGCGAGCCCACGCAGATTCACCTGAGCTGGCAGAACGACGCCAGAACCACCATGACCGTACAGTGGGCCGACGACGGCGACATGACAGGCGTCCTTCAATTCGGCCTCACCCCCGAAGACCTCAGCCGCAGTGTCGACGCCGAGCGTCTCATTACCGATACGCACACGTGGTTTACCGCCGAGGCCACCGGGCTTCAACCGGGCACGCTCTACCACTATCGCGTGGGCGACGGAACGAACTTTTCCGACGTCGCGCGTTTCAAGACTGCGCCCGAAGACCCTTCGGCGCCCTACCGATTTGCGGTTTTCGGCGACTCGCGCGGCAACTACGGTCTATTCGGCGAAGCCCTCGACATCATTCTTGCCGAAAACCCCGATTTCGTCGTCTTCAGCGGCGATGCCACCGAGGGCGGCGGCGACGACGAATGGGACCAGTGGTTCACCGCCGGCGCCCGGCTCCTGCGCGAGGTGCCCTTCATGCCCGCCTACGGCAATCACGACGCCTTTACCGAACGATACTTCGAGCGATTCGCCCTTCCGCAGGATGCCGAGGTCGAAGAACACAAAGAGCTGTACTACAGCTTCGTTTACGGAAATGCGATGTTTCTTTCGCTGAACGACAACCTGTTCGGTCCGCGAATTTCAAGCCTGGGCGGCGAACAGAGCGCGTGGCTGGAGAAGAGACTCGCCAATAACACGAGCCAGTGGATTTTCGTGGCGAACCATCAGCCGTTTTATTCATCTTCGAACAAACACGGCAGCTCGCCCCTGCTCCAACGCACGTGGGGTCCCCTGATTGACCAATACGAAGTCGATATGGTCTTCAACGGTCACGATCACAACTACGAACGCACGCACCCGCTGCGCGATCGTGAAGTACAGGGCGACATGAAGAACGGCACCACGTACGTCGTGGCGGCCGGTGTCGGCGCGCCCCTGTACCAGAACGGCGAAAGCTATTTCACGAAGCGTTCGGAAAGCATCGAGAACTTCGTCGTCATCGACATCGATTCCAACCGAATGACCTATACCGCCAAGCGCCTCGACGGCACCACGATCGACAGTTTTACCTACGAGCGACCCGTGCGCGAAGTCAAGGTAGTCGAGCCGGTCGTCGAAGAAGAAGCCCGGGGCGTATTTGCCTGCTCGGCCGGAAGCGGCAGCAGCACCGGCATGCTTGCCTGGCTGCTTCTTCCCCTGGTTGTTCGTGCCATGCGACGTCTTTCCTGAGCCCTCTTGTCACAGGGCCCCCGCGCTGCGTAGGCAGCCGGGGGCCTTTGTACGTGCAGCGAGAAAAACGCACGTCACATCGCGGTAACCCGCCGATAACATTGCGGGTGCATCATAACGCCATGAACCAGAAGAAGACTGAGTTACCCAGCGTATTGATT
>JAWLBW010000079.1:6404-16309 GCA_041687475.1 bacterium | reverse complement strand
TGAAACCCTTGCGCAGACTGACGACAAGCCCCGGAATACCGCCGTCGCGCACAAGCAGGTTCGACCCACCGCCGATGATGGTTACCGGCAGGTGTTCACGCGAGGCCAACTTCAACAGCGGCCCGAGCTCTTCGGCCGTCTTCGGATAAGCCAGCAACTCGGCCGGGCCTCCGATACGGAAGCTGGTCATTCCCGCAAGGGGCGCCATGCGAATCAAGGGCTCTTCGAGCAGTGCCTGCAGTTCATCAACGAGCTCGGGCGTGATCTCGACCAGTCGCCTCATACCTGCGCACCTCCCTTCCGTGACGCAACCACGCGCTCGCCCAACTGCCAGACATCGCCGGCGCCCAGGGTCAGCACGACGTCGCCTTCGCTGTACAGCGAACTCAACAGGGCGAGGGCTTCGTCCTTATCCTTCGCGTAGTGTACGTCGCGCATGCCGTGTTCACGCACGGCACGGGCAAGGGCTTCGCCTGTAATGCCGTCGATGGGCTGTTCGCCCGCCGCATAGACGTCGAGCATGACGAGCACGTCGGTGTCGTAAAATGACGTTGCGAAATCGTCGAACAGGTCGCGGGTGCGCGAGTAGCGGTGAGGCTGGAACACCGTAACCAGGCGACGGTCGTAGGCCGTACGGGCCGCCTTCAACGTGGCCTTGATTTCGGTCGGGTGATGGCCGTAGTCGTCGACCACGGTAAGCTCGGCGCTGTCGGCCTTGACCTCGAAACGCCGCTCGATGCCGTGCATCTCGCCCAGGGCGTCGCGAATGACAGGAAACGGCAGGTCGAGTTCGCGCCCGGCTCCGATGGCGGCCAGCGCGTTCAGCACATTGTGATCGCCCACCATGCGCAACGTTACGCCGCCCAACCGCTCGTTGCGGTAGTAGGCGTCGAAATGCGTTTCCATGCGGTCGTGCACGATGTTCCGGGCGTAAAAGTCGGCACCCTTCGTAAAGCCGTACGTGACAAGGCGCTTCGCAACCTTGGGTATGAGGCTTTGAATGTTGACGTCATCGAGGCAGACGACGGCCGCACCGTAGAAGGGCACCTTGTTCATGAACTGCAGAAAGGCGTCCTTGATGTTGTCGAGCGTGCCATAGTGGTCGAGGTGCTCGGGATCGATGTTGGTTACCACGGCGATGGTCGGCGTCAGGTGCAGGAAACTGCCGTCGCTTTCATCGGCTTCGGCCACCATGTACTCGCCCATGCCCAGCTTGGCGTTGCTGCCGAAATTCTTGACCCGGCCGCCGATAATGGCGGTGGGGTCGAGTTCGCCATGGCCCAGCACGACGGACAGCATGCTGGTCGTGGTTGTCTTGCCGTGCGAACCGGCCACGGCCACCGTGTATTTCAGGCGCGCCAGCTCGGCCAGCATTTCGGCCCGGCGAATGACCGGAATGCCGTGCTCGACGGCAGCGGCCACTTCGGGGTTTTCGCGGCGTACGGCGCTGGAAATCACCACCACGTCGGCGCCTGAAACATTCTCGGGTCGGTGCTCGTAATGAATGCGGGCGCCGAGGCCCGAAAGACGCTCGCTGATGGCCGACGCCTTCAGATCCGATCCGCTCACGCGATAGCCCAGGTTCAGCAGCACTTCGGCGATGCCGCTCATGCCGATGCCGCCGATTCCGACGAAGTGTAGATGGCGAATTTTCTTGAACACGTCAGCTTTCCTCCCCCAACAGGCGCGTAACCAGGCGTTCGGCCGCATCGGGACGCGCCAGCGTCTGCATGGCCGCAGACATGGTTTCGAGCGCCGTGGCATTCTCGAGATAATGTCGTATGCGAAGGGCCAGCGCCTCTCCGCTCAAATCCTTTTCGATGAGTTTCTCGGCGGCTCCGGCGCGCACGAAGACATCGGCGTTCTTTTCCTGATGGTTGTCTGCGGCATGCGGAAACGGAATCAGCAACGCAGGCAACCTTGCGGCCGCGAGCTCGGCCAGACTGGTGGCCCCGGCACGGCACACCGCCATGGACGACGCGGCGTACACGGCCGGCATGTCGTCGATGTATACGCGCACCTCGGCGTCGAGCCCGGCTTTCGCATAGGCTCCCGCGACGTCGACCGCCGTATCGCGACCCTGCTGGTGCACGATGCGCAGTCGTTGGCGCAGCTCGGACAGGTGCGGCGCCGCCTCGGCCATGGCCCGGTTGATGGCGCGCGACCCCTGGCTTCCGCCGAAAACGAGCAGGGTGAATTTTCCGGGGGCAACCCGGGGCACGATCGAGGCCCTGATCGGATTTCCCACAAGCTCCATGCGCGAAGGCGCAAAGCCCACGGTGTCGGGCCAGCTCGTGAACACGACACGCACCATGCGCCCCAACACCTTGTTGGTGAAGCCCGGCTGCGCGTTCTGTTCCTGAACCGCCGTGGGAATACCCAGCATGCGGGCCGCAAGCACAAGCGGCCCGCTGGCATAGCCGCCCACGCCGAGCACGGCCGTGGGCTTGAAGTCCTTGAGAATTCTTCTGCTTTCCAGAATACTCAGGGGAACCTGGCCCGAGGCCTTCCACAGGGCTTTTACCCCGCGCCCCATGATTCCCTCGACCTTGATGGTCGCAAGCCGATACCCCTGGGCGGGCACGACGCGGCTCTCGATACCCCGATCGGTGCCTACGAACAGCACCTCGGCATCGGGCTGCCTTTGAAGTAGCACTTCGGCAACGGCCAGCCCCGGATAGAGATGGCCCCCCGTACCGCCGCCCGCAATGATCCAACGCGCGCTCATTCCTGCCCCCTTCCGTGCGCATGCACGCTCTGCAACACCCCAAGCGCCATGAGATTCATGACGAGCGCGCTTCCGCCGTAACTCATGAGCGGCAGCGCAAGTCCCTTTGTCGGCAGCAGCCCGGTTACCACGGCCATGTTCACGAAGGCCTGCACGCCGAAGATGCAGGTAATGCCGGTCGCCAGAAAAGAACCGTATTCGTCGCGGGCATGCAGCGCGATGACCAGGCCGCGCCAGACGATGACCGCATACAGCGCGACGAGAAACAATACGCCGATGAAACCGGCCTCTTCGCCGAACACGGCGAAGATGAAGTCGGTATGCGCCTCGGGCAGGAAGAAGAGCTTCTGACGTCCGTCGCCCAGCCCCCTGCCCCAGAGACCGCCCGAACCGAAGGCGATGTAACTCTGAATGATCTGAAAACCCACGCCCTGCGGATCGCTCCACGGATCGAGAAATGCAAGAATGCGGTTACGTCGATACGACGCGCTGAACAGCAGCCAGTACACCATGGGCAGCGCCGCCGCGGCTGCGGCGGCAAGAAAACTCAGGCGCGTGCCGGCAACGAATACGAGCACCATGGTCATGAGGCCCATGATCATGGCCGTGCCGAAATCGGGTTGCGCAAGCGTGAGCATGATGGGCACGGCGCTAACGACGAGGGTCGGCAGAAAACCTTCGCTGAAACTGGCAACCCGGTTACCCCGGTTGGCCAACGAGTGCGACAGGTAGAAGATGAGAGCGAGCTTGGCAAACTCCGAGGGCTGCACCGAGATACCGCCCAACCGAATCCACCGGCTGCTGCCGCCCGCCGTGTGTCCGAACCCCACAAGCACGAAGATGAGCCCGAGTATGGCCGCCCCGTAGAAAAAGGGCGTAAGCTTGAGCCAGCGGTGATAGTCGAGGTTGGCGCATACCAGCATGACGGCGAAGCCGATTACCGCGAAAACCGCCTGCTTGAGCAGGTAGAAATGGGCCGATCCGAACGTGCGTTCGGCCGCAATGCCGCTCGTCGAATACACGAAGAGAATGCCCAGGGCGAGCACCGCCAGGGTAGCCCCGAACAAAATCACGTCGGGCCCCCCGCCGGCGGGCGCGGCCCCCGAGGCCGGACGCGCCGTAACCTTCTGCACTCTTTCAATGACGCCAGACAACTTTTGTCTCTCTTCGTATCCAAACGTCGCGATTTGTAGTATCGCGAGGCAAAAAAAATCAACTATTCGGGCAGGGCGCGAACGGCTTCCTGAAACCTGTCGCCGCGCTCCTTGTAATCACGAAACATATCGAACGAGCTGCAGCCCGGCGACAGCAGCACGGTGTCGCCGCTGCGGGCGAGCTGCGCGGCATGCCCCACGGCGTCTTCCATGCTCTCGACCTTGCGAACCGGAACCAGTTCGCCCCAGGCCTTCGCGATACGCCCGGCAGCTTCGCCAATCGTGACCACGGCGCGCACGTGCTCGCGAATCACGTCGTCGATTTCACTGTAGTCGCCACCCTTGTCGACACCCCCGGCAATGAGCACCACCGGTCGCTCGAAACCCTTCAACGCGGCCGCCACCGCTCCGATGTTGGTGCCCTTCGAGTCGTCGACGTAGCGCACGCCATGCACCTCGCGCACGAACTCGACGCGGTGAGGCAACCCCCGGAAATGCGCCAGCACTTCCTTGATTACCGCGGGCGTGACTCCGGCCGTCAGGGCGGCAAGCACGGCCGCCATGACATTCTCTTCGTTATGGCGCCCCTTGAGCGCAATCTCTTCGCGCTTGAGGGTAAAGACGAACGCGGGCGTATTGAAGTGCAGACCTTCGGCATCGGCGTACGCACCCCTGGCGACGGGCTCTTCGAATGACCACGTCCACACCTGGGGCACAGTCGGAATGACCGACTTCACCAACGGGTCGTCGCCGTTGACGATGGCGATGTCGTCGGGCAGCATGCGGCTGAAAATGCGCGCCTTGGCTGCCGCATAGGCTTCGACCGATGGGTAGCGGTCGAGATGATCGGGCGAAATATTCAGCAGTACCGCCACGTGCGGTCGAAACATTTCGACCTCTTCGAGCTGGTACGAAGACAGCTCTACCACAAGCTGGTCGTCGTCGCGGCCCACTGCTTCGATGAGCGGCGTGCCGAGGTTGCCTCCGACGAACGTGTCCCAACCGGCAGCCTCGAGCAGCTTGCCGGTCAGCGTCGTGGTCGTGCTCTTTCCATTGGTACCGGTAATGGCCATGATCGATGCCGTGAGGTGCCGCGAGGCAAGCTCGACTTCGCTCCACACCGCGACTCCCTTATCACGCTGCCGCGCCACGGGCGGAATGTTGCCCGGCACTCCCGGACTCACGACGACCAGGTCGACACCGTCGAGGGCATTGGGCTTCTCATGCCCCGTGCGCTTTTCTACCCCGGCGAGGGCGTCCCAGCGTTCACGTTCTTCCGGAGAAAAGCTGTCGTAGGACCGGCGATCATAGGCGTATACCCGGGCGCCGCGCTCGGCGAGAAACTTCGCCGCAGCATACCCGGTGGTACCCATGCCCACGACCCCCACTGTCTTTTTCTTCCAGTCAGTCATCGCAGTTTCAGTGTGCTCAGCGCCATAAGGGCGAGAATGAAGGAGATAATCCAGAAGCGCATGACAATCTTCGGCTCGGGCCACCCCAGAAGCTCGAAGTGATGATGAATCGGCGACATGCGGAAAATGCGCTTGCCCGTCGTCTTGAACGAAGCAACCTGCAGAATGACCGAAAGGGCTTCGGCGACGAAGATGCCGCCGACCAGCACGAGTATAATCTCCTGCTTGACCATGACGGCCACGGCCCCGATCGCGCCGCCCAGCGCCAGGCTTCCCACGTCGCCCATGAACACCTGGGCGGGAAAGCTGTTGAACCAGAGAAAGCCGATGCAGGCGCCGAGAAGCGTCGCGCAGAAGACGGCCAATTCGCCCGTACCAGGCAGAAAGGGCACCTTCAGGTAGTTTGCGATGACCGCATGCCCCGCCACATAGGCGAAGATCATGTAGGTGCCCATCGAGATGATGAAGGTACCCGTGGCCAGGCCGTCGAGCCCGTCGGTCAGGTTCACGGCATTCGAGGCGCCCGCGATGACCAGCATGGCAAAGGGAATATACAGCCAGCCCAGGTCGGGCGTCAGGTTCTTGAAAAACGGAATGGTCAAACGCAGCGAGTATAGCGGATCGGCGACGTCGCGGCCCGCTTCCCAGAACAGGGCCAGCCCGAAGAAGAACGAGAAGAGAAAGAGCAGCCCCAGCTTCTTTCGTCCGGCAAGCCCTTCGGAACTGCGTTTTTTGATCTTCAGGTAGTCGTCGAGAAAGCCCACCGCCCCGAAGGACAACGTAAGCAACAAACCGTACAGAATAAGCCGATTCGTCACATCGGCCCACAACAGCGTCGAGACCGTCATGCCGAAGAGAATGAGCAACCCGCCCATGGTAGGCGTGTTCTTCTTGGCGTAGTGGGCCTTCGGGCCTTCTTCGCGAATAACCTGGCCGTACTTGAGCTTCTGGAGCCAGGCAATCATCCACGGCCCCAGCAGAAAGCTGAGCAGCATGGCCGTCAACGCGCCCATGATTGCGCGGAACGTGATGTACTGAAACACGTTCAGAAACGAGTACTGGTCGCGCAGGGGATAAAGCAGAAGATAAAGCATCAGTCTTCCGTTCGCTCCTGTGTGAGCGCGTTTACGACGACGTCGAGTCGTACGCCGCGCGAGCCCTTGACGAGTACGGTGTCGCCGGGCGACAGCCATGCACGAACGTCGTCGACCACGGCAGCCGGATCGTCGGCCGTCGAAGCCGTTACGTTACCGGCGGCGCCGGCCACGACCCCTGCCCATCGGCCCACCGCCCACAACCTGTCGGGGCCGACGGCGGCGATGAGTTCGCCCAGTTCGCGATGATAACGCTCGGAAAATTCGCCCAGTTCAAGCATGTCGCCGAGTACGACGGCAATGCGCCCGCCCGAGCGAGCCGACTGCAGCAGCCGCACCGCCTCGCGCATGGACGTGGGGTTGGCGTTGTAGCAATCGCTGATGATGCGCGAGCCGTTGGGCCCGGCCACCACCTCGGTACGCATGGAAAACGGCGCCACGCTTTCGAGACCGCAAACGATGTCGTCGAAACCGGTTCCCATTTCCAGCGCAGCGGCGGCTGCTCCCAGGGCATTGCGTAAATTGTGTTCGCCCGGAAGGCGCATGCGTACGCGCGCCTCGCCGGCGGGCGTGACCAGCGTGAACGTCTGCCCGTCGAGCCCGGCCTCGGTCACGTCTTTCGCATAAACGGTTGCGCCGACCTGCAGCCCGAACCAGACCACGGGGCGCTGGGCACCGTGGCCGAACCGCCTGAGCAGCGGGTCGTCGGCATTCAGCACGATGGGCGCACCGGGGCGCATCTCACGGGCAAGCTCGGTCTTGGCGCGCAGCACCCCTTCGATTCCCCCCAGCTCGGCCAGGTGCGCCTCGCCGATGTTGGTAATGAGGCCCAGGGTGGGAGCGGCAATCTGCGTGAGGCGTGCAATTTCGCCGAACCGGTTCATGCCCATTTCGACGACGGCGGCCTGATGAGATGCCTCGAGGTTGAAAAGCGTCAGCGGCACGCCGACCAGGTTGTTGAGGTTTCCCGCGGTCACGAGCGCCCGGCGCGACGCGAGCATGGCGCGAAGCATTTCCTTCGTCGTGGTTTTGCCGGCGCTGCCGGTCAGCCCGAGCAGGGGAATGTCGAAACGCGAGCGGTGTGCGTGGGCAAGCTCGCCCAACGCATGCAGCGTATCGTCGACAAGCCACACCGGAACGTCGGGCAAGGTCGCGGGCGCACGCGAGACCACAAGCCCCCCCGCCCCGGCACCAAGCGCCTGGTCGAGAAAGCCATGGGCGTCGAACCGCTCGCCTCTGAGCGCGACGAAGAGCGCCTCGGCAGGCATGCTGCGCGAGTCGGTGCTCACCACTGCGAAGTCTTTATCGACACCGGGGTTGAGTCGTCGGAAACCGGCAAGCCGGTCTATCTGTTGCGTAGAAAACAAGGTCACGAAGCTCCCTCCAGCATCGCGAGGGCCTTACGGACCTCCTCGCGATCATCAAACCGCAGCCTGCGATCACCGATAATCTGATAATCTTCATGGCCCTTTCCGGCCACGAGCACGAAATCTCCACTTTCGGCCGTGCGTAGCGCAAGGCGAATGGCCTCGCGCCGATCGGCTTCTACGACATACCCCCTGCTTCCGTCGAATGCGCCCATGCCCCCGGCTTCGACACCGGGCGTAATTTCGCCGATGATGGCCAGCGGATCTTCACTGCGCGGGTTGTCCGAGGTTACAACCACCATGTCGCTGCCCTCGGCGGCCACCCGCCCCATGCGCGAACGCTTGCCCCGGTCGCGATCGCCGCCACAGCCGAAAACCGTGATGAGGCGCTTGCGGGCAAACGGCCGAAGGGCCTCGATGACGTTGCGCAGGGCGTCGTCGGTATGCGCGTAGTCGACGTAAACGTGCCTTCCGGCACCGGTGATATATTCGAGCCTGCCGGCTACGCCCGCGACTTCGCGCAGCCCACGCTCGACCACGGAAAGGTCGATACCGAGGGCCAACGCCGCGGCCATGGCCTGCACGGCATTATATACATTGTGCCGTCCCGGCAATCGGCTTTCGAGATGCCGGCGGCCATAGGGCGAGCGCACCTCTGCCGCGAAATGGCTGGGATAGAGGCGAAAATTCTCGACATGGAAGTCGGCTTCGGTCATGCCCACCGTCCACACCGGCACCTTCAGACCCTCGACAATGGAGGGGCCCATCGGATCGTCGATGTTCACCACGGCGCGCACGTTCTTGCGCGAAGCCGGAAGCAGCTTCCGGAAAAACGTGGCCTTGGCCGCGAAGTAGGTTTCCATGTCGAGGTGGTAATCGAGATGGTCGCGACTGATGTTCGTGAAGACACCGACGTCGAAGTCGATACCGTCGACCCGGCCTTCTGCCAGGGCGTGGCTGCTGACCTCCATGGACACCGTTTCGACGCCGGCCTGCTTCATATCGAACAGAAGCGTCTGCAGCGCAACGCTGTCGGGCGTCGTATTCGGAGCCGTAACCCATTGGGCACCGATCTTGTAGCCGACGGTGCCGATAAGACCGGTTGTATGAGAGTCCGTCTGCAGAATGCCGTCAAGAATGTGCGTGGTGGTCGTCTTGCCGTTGGTGCCGGTCACGCCTACGATTCGCATGTCGGCCGACGGATTGCCGTAAAACGACGAGGCCAGCGCGGCCAGCCGTTGCCGCAAATCGGGCACGACGATCGCAGGAGCCGATACCTCGACCGGCGTTTCGCAGAGCACCGCAACGGCACCCCTGGCCACGGCATCGGCGGCAAACCGCGCGCCGTCGCTGCGTTGACCGCGCAGGGCGACGAAAACCGCCCCCGGCACGACCTGGCGCGAGTCGGCCACCAGCCGTTCGGCGGTCAGCGACGGCCCACCGGAAATGTCATTCCGGGCGAGCCAGTCGGCGATATGTACGCCTGCGTTACTCACAGTGACCTGAACACCACTTCACAAGTCGTATCGACACAACGGGCTTCGCGCGCGAGCCCCGTGCCGATGGGAATCATCCGGTAACCCATTTCCCGCCCCCAGCGAAGCACTTCGCGCACGGTCAGGCCGGCCAGCTTGAGGTCGCCTGGCGCTTTCTCGGCCGAGGCGAACTTCGCCGTAAAGGCCATGTCGCCTTCACGGGCGAGCGGTTCGGGGCGAACCGGTTCATCGGCGGGAATCTGCAGCTGCTCCATGGCCTTTTCGGCAATGGCTGCAAACACAGGCGCCGCCACCGTACCCCCGTAAATGTTGCCCATGGGCTCGTTCACGGAAACGTAGATCGCGACCCGAGGGTCGCGAGCAGGAATGAAGCCGCCGAAGCTGGCAATGTATTTTTCGCGCGAGTAGCCCCCCGTTTCGGGGTCGACCTTCTGGGCCGTGCCGGTCTTACCCGCGACCCGGTAACCGGGCACCTTGGCTTGCTCGCCGGTGCCCCCGTCATGCACGACCGACTCGAGTATGCGCCAGACGCGCTTCGCCGTTTCCGGGCCGATTGGCCGCCCCCGCACTTCCGGCGTGGTCTCGACGACGGCGTTACCCTTGTCGTCGAGAATACGCTTGACCCGGAATGGACGCATGAGTCGGCCGCCGTTT
>JAWLBW010000079.1:0-6394 GCA_041687475.1 bacterium | reverse complement strand
CCTGTCCGTAGGAAGAGGTCGCCTGCAGCACTTCGCCCCATCTGGCCAGCGGTCGCATGAGGCCCCGGGCTTCGCCGGGCAGGTCAATGCCGGTCTCGCTGCCGAAGCCGAACTGAACCAGGTAGTCGTACCAGCGGTCGCGGCCGATCATGCGCGCAATTTTCAACGCACCGATGTTCGACGAATACTTGATGACCTGGGCCGCCGAAAGCCAGCCGTGCTTCTTGGTGTCGTTGATGCGACGGTCGGCAACCTCGTAGCTGCCGTTTTCGCCGAAGAGAATGGTGTCGGCCTTCACCGCCTTTTCTTCGAGCGCGGCCGCGATCAACATGGCCTTCATCGTCGAGCCGGGCTCGTACACGTCGGCGACGGCTCGATTCCGGCCGTACCCGACCGGATACTCGGAAAAACGATTGGGGTCGAAGGCCGGCGATACGGCCATGGCCAGAATGGCGCCGGTTTCGACGTCCTGGGCAATTGCCACGGCGTTGCGCGCCTTGTACTGTTCGACCGCCTGGTCAAGCGCCTTCTGCGCTTCGTAGGCGATGGCTTTGTCGACGGTGAGCTGAAGCCGGTAGCTTCCCCCCGAAAGGTGCTCTTCTATGCCGCCGCGAAAAATGCCCCTGCCCTTGGCGTCGCGCTGAAACTCGACCACCTGCTCCTTGCCGGCAAGGTACGACTCATAACGGCGCTCAAGCCCTTCGAGGCCGACGGCATCGACCCCGACAAAGCCCAACACCTGGCCCATCAAGGCCGAGTTCGGATAGAAGCGCTTGGGTTCACGGGTAAAATGAATGCCTTCGAGTTCTAGCTCGCGAACGGCGTCGGCCACCCCACGGTCAAGCTGACGTCCAAGCCATACGAAACGACCACGGCGGCTGAGCAGCTGCTCGAGATCGGACACTGGCGTTTCGAGCAAAGGTGCAAGCAGGCGCGCGACCCCGGCAGGGTCCTTGATCTGTACCGGATCGGCGTAAATGGAATCGACCGACAGGCTCACGGCCAGCTCCTCGCCGCCGCGGTCGAGAATCTCGCCACGGGGGGGAACCGTCGTGTGCGTACGCCGCTGCTGGCGGTCGGCCAGTTCACGCAGCACCATGCCCTTGAGCAGCTGCAGGTCGACCGCGCGCGCAAGCAGAATGCCGAAAAGCAGGAGCACGAATGCCCCCACCCAGCGAATGCGTTTATGTATGAGCTCTCGACGACTCAACTACTTACCCAGAATGAAAATCTGCCCCGGCCCCGGATTATGCAGTCCGGCCTGTTGCGCGATGGCGTCAAGCCTGGCCGGATCGCTCAACCGCCGAAGCTGCAGCTTCAGCTGGCGTTGCTCTTCTTCGAGCTGGCCCCGCCTGGCACGCTCCTGGGAAATGGCATACCCGGCTTCGACCAGCACCGTGCGACTCCACACGTGAAAGAGGCCGACCAGAAGCAGAAGGCCGAATGCCAGGGCCACCGTTCCATACAACGAAACACGCCCGCTACCCGGCCACGCGCCTTCGGCGCCGGCCCGTACGATTCGTTCGGCCTGCGAAACCTGCATCACACCCTCGCCGCAACACGTAACCGGGCGCTGCGCGCCCGCGGGTTCTGTTCAACCTCGCTCTCGCCGGGCTTGACGGCCTTGCGGGTTATCTCGCGCATTTCGGGTACGCGGCCGCAGGCGCACACGGGCAGCCCGGGCGGACATACACACTCGGTCGCGAGCTCACGAAAGCGTCGCTTGACCTTGCGATCTTCCAGCGAGTGGAAGGAAATAATGGCCACCCTGCCCCCCGAACGCAGCCCGCCGGGCAGGTCTGCAAGGAATCGCTCGAGTTGTCCCATTTCGTCGTTCACCGCGATGCGCAGGGCCTGAAACACCAGCGTTGCCGGGTGTATGCGGGCCCGCCGGCGTGCGGCCGGAACCGCCTGCGACACGACATCGGCCAGCTGCGCCGTAGTCTCGATGGGGCGCGCGGCCACGATGGCGCGGGCAATACGGCGGGCGTCGGGTTCTTCGCCGTACTCGCGAAAAATACGCACCAGCTCCTGCTCCGACAGGCTGTCGATCAGTTCGGACGCCGAAACCCCGGTGGTCGGGTCCATGCGCATGTCGAGTCGTCCCTCGCGCATGAAGGAGAAGCCGCGTTCGGCTTCATCCATCTGGTAACTGGAAAATCCCAGGTCAAGCAGCACGCCGTCGACCTCGCCCCACCCGAGTGCCTCGGCGGCCTGGCGCCACTGGTCGAAACACCCGTGCACGACGTGGGCTCGCCGGCCGAAAGGCGCCAGCCTTGCGCGCACCCGTTCGACAGCGGCCGGATCGCGGTCCATGGCCAGCACCTCGACTTCGGGCGAACGTTCGAGCAGCAGCGATGAATGCCCGCCGCCGCCCGCCGTGCCGTCGACATACCTTCCCCCCCGCTCGGGCGCAAGTCCGTCGACCGCTTCATTCAGAAGCACGGAGACATGCGTTATGCGGGGTTCCTGCTCAGAGGCCATAACCAGCAAGGCGATCGAGGTTGTCGAGCAGAAGCGATTCGACGTTCTGCGCGCGGTTCCATTCTTCGACGCTCCACGCCTGAATCAGGTTGTTGTCGCCGACCAGGGCGACGTCCTTTTCCAGCGCGACGCGCTCACGCAAAAGAGGGGGAATGAGTACCCGCCCCTGTTTATCTATCTGGCACTCTTCGGCATGCCCGACCACATAGCGCTTGAAGGCGACAATGGCCGGATCCGAAGGGGGAGCCGCATTGAGGCGCTCGAGCACGCGTTCGAACTCGAGCCAGGGATAAAGATAAAGGCAACGCTCGACGGCGCCGTTCAGCCCCCGGTGGCTCAGCGTAATGACCATTCTGTCGTCGTAGCGTTTCGCGAGTGTCTCGCGAAAGCGCGCCGGCAGAATGATGCGCCCCTTGACGTCGAGGCTATGTTGGCTGTGCCCAAGGAACATGAACCGCCTGGTTGGTTACCCACCACTTTCCACCCCAATACACCACGATCCCCCACTTTGCACCACGTGGATGTACTTTACTTGCCGAAACCACCCTTTGTCAAGCGCTTTCTTGGAAAGCGAGCGGGTGCCCCCGAGAAGCCCGATTGCCGTGTTTACGGGCTTCGGACGTACCGTATCGGGTGTGGGTGGAGCGAAGTGGAGGGAATCGTGCCGAGCCCGGGCGCTCTTGTTCCGTGGCCACGGAATCGGGCACTATTCGACCGCAGGCGGGGCGCAATGTGGAGGGCTGACACGAAAAAAGGGCCCGCCGGCCCTTTTTTCGTGTCAATACAGGTATCAAAGAGGCAGGCTGTGGTCAGCCCTCGCGACGCAGGGCCGCCAGGGCTTCGCCCGGATCGGCCGCGCGCATGAAGGTTTCGCCGATGAGAAAGGCGTCGACCCCGGCCTCGCGCAGTCGCCTGATGTCGGCAACGTCGGCGAGCCCGCTTTCGGATACGACCCGCACGCCTTCGGGCAGGCCGGGCAGCAGGTCAAGGGTTACGTCGAGGCTGGTTACGAAGGTGCGCAGGTTCCGGTTGTTGATGCCGAGAAGCGCGGGTTCGAGGCGCAGGGCCCTTTCGGCCTCGGCGGCATCGTGTACTTCAATGAGCCCGGTCATGCCCAGCGACTCGCCGACGGCCTTGAGTTCGGCGGCTTCGACGTCGTCGAGCATGGCCATGATGAGAAGAAAGAGATCGGCGCCGGCCGCACGGGCCTCGTATAACTGATAGGGGTCGAAAATGAAATCCTTGCGCAGAAGAGGCGTGTCGACCGCTGCGCGTACCTCTTCGAGGTGCGACAGCGAACCGAGAAAAAAGTCGTCTTCGGTCAGCACGCTGATGGCGACGGCGCCCGCTTTTTCATAGCCCCGGGCAATTTCGGCGGGCCGGAAATCTTCACGCAGAAGCCCCTTCGAGGGGCTTGCCTTCTTGACCTCGGCAATCACGTGGGGCGCCGGGCCGACGAACGATACCTTGCGGGCGGGCGCCGTCTCGGACGCCAGCCGCATGACTTCGTCGAGAGAGTGCCGCTGCCGGGCTTCACCCACGCGAAGACGACGCTTTTCGAGAATCTTGTCGAGAAATGTTCCGCTTTCAACGGCCATGGCTTCCTCAGGCGGGTACGCTGCCGCCGCGGCAGAACGCGACCAGCGCGTCGAGCCTGGCAAGGGCCGCGCCGCTGGAAAGTGATTCACGGGCGCGGGCCACGGCCGACGACCAGTCGGCGGCGGCATCGCAGATGCGCAGGGCAGCTGCGGCGTTGAGCACCGTCATCTCGGTCATGGCCGACGGCTTGCCCGACAGCACGTCGCGCAGCAGGCGCGCATTGTCTTCGGCATCGCCGCCACGCAGATCGTCGAGGGTAACCAGCGAGAAGCCCAGCTCGCGCGGGTCGAGCGTATAGGTACTGATTTCGCCGTTGCGAAGCTCGGCCACCTTCGTCTCGCCCGTCAGGGTCAGCTCGTCGAGACCGTCGGCCCCGTGCACCACCATGGCGCCCCGGGTACCCAGGTTGCGCAGCACGTGGGCCAGCGGCTCGACCATCGCGGCGTCGTACACGCCCACCAGCTGATGGGTGGCCCCGGCCGGATTCGAAAGGGGCCCGAGAATATTGAATATCGAACGTACGGCGATTTCGCGGCGCGGAACGGCCGCGTGCTTCATGGCGCCGTGATAAAGCGGGGCAAAGAGAAAGGCGATGCCCACCCCGTCGATGGCTTCGGCCACCCGTTCGGGGGCGAGCTCGAGGTCGACGCCCAGCGAAGCCAGCACGTCGGCGCTGCCGCAACGACTCGAAACCGACCGGTTGCCGTGCTTGGCCACCCTGATGCCGGCGCCGGCCACAACGAAGGCCGTAGCCGTCGACACATTGAAGGTGCCGGCGCTGTCGCCGCCGGTGCCGCAGGTATCGAACACGATGCCGTCGGCCACCTGCACCTTGCGGGCATGCTCGCGCATGGCGCGCACGGCGCCGGTAATTTCCTCGACCGTTTCGCTTTTCATGCGCAGGGCGACGAGAAACGCGCCAATCTGCGCTTCTGATGCCCGGCCGTCCATGATTTCACTGACGATGGCGAACATTTCGTCGGCGCTGTGGTCGCCGCGTTCGACCAGTCGCTGAATGGCCCTCTGCGTGAGGGTCTTCTCACCCATAACTCTGCTCTCTGAAATCGACCTTGAGTTCCTTGAGAAACGCCATGACGCGACGGTGCGCGCCCAGGCGCCAGAACAAGGCGTTTGCAAGATAGAATACCGCAGCGAAGAGCAGCGCCGCACGAATACCGTGGGCCGTTTCAATGGCAGAACCGAGAAACTGCTCGACCACAAGCAGCGAACCGATGATTCCCAGGCCGAAATTCAAGACGTACTGCCCATTCCACACAAGCAGCTCGGCCCTGATGAGACTCATGAGGTCTGCCTTGCGATGCCACGACTCAAGCTCGCGAATGAGCGAGAAGTCGCGCGAAAACCGGGGGAAGCGGAATGCCGCGTCGGAGAATGCAGCCAGAATGCCGAGCGAGGCCACCAGAGCGTCGGCCATGCCGAGGCCTTCGGAGAAGAAGAGGCACACGACGAAGCCGGCCAGGCTGATCAGGCCGAAGCTGAGGGGACGTCCGATACATTCCCACGTAAGATAATCGGCGAATCTTGAAGGGCGACGATAAAACATGATTCCACGCGTTTGGGTTCGCTCGAACCGGGCAGCCGCCGGCCGGCGCGGAAGAAAGAAAAGGGCGCGACGTGCGCTTTCCACTCCGTTTTCGGCCATGGGCTTCGCTGCGACCGGTTCACCGGCAACCCGCGGGCGAGCCGGGCATTCCCGTTCCGGCCAGCCGGTCGCCGGGAGACGACCATTCTACTCCAGGGTCAGAAAGTTTTCCAACAGGCGCTTGCCTTCGACCGTGAGAATGGACTCGGGGTGAAACTGTACCCCTTCGACCGCATATTCACGGTGGCGCAGCCCCATGATTTCGCCGTCTTCCGCCCGCGCCGTGATCATCAGCGCGTCGGGTACGCTGGCCTCGTCGGCCACGAGTGAGTGGTATCGGGTCGCGACGAAGGGGTCGGGCAGATTGCGGTACACGCCGGCGCTATCGTGCGACACGAGACTCGTCTTGCCGTGCATGATGCTGCGGGCGCGCACGACCCTGCCGCCGAAGGCCTGTTGAATCGACTGGTGGCCCAGGCAGACGCCGAGCAGGGGTACCTTTCCGGCGGCGGCGCGCACGAGCTCGATGCTGATGCCCGCCTCGTCGGGCGTGCACGGCCCCGGCGAAATGACGACATGGTCGGGTCGCAGCACCAGCACCTCGGCCGGGCTCAACGCGTCGTTGCGAAAAACCCTGATCTCCTGCCCCAGCTCCTGGAAATATTGCACCAGGTTGAAGGTGAAGCTGTCGTAGTTGTCGATCATGAC
>JAWLBW010000078.1:0-16399 GCA_041687475.1 bacterium | reverse complement strand
GGCTTCGTCATCGCCGCCGAACCGCTGTGCACCCTCGTGCCCATCGAACCGGCCGCCATGGAGGCGCGCACCATCATTCAATGGGACAAGGACGACGCTGAAGCCATGGGCATGATCAAGATCGATCTGCTCGGCCTCGGCATGCTTACCCTGCTGCAGGACGGCTTCGATCTCATCGCCCGCAATCACGGCCGCCGCTACGCCCTGTACGAGCTCGATTACGAAGACAGCCGCATCTACGACATGCTCTGCGAGGCCGACACGGTGGGCGTGTTCCAGGTCGAATCGCGGGCGCAGATGAACACCCTGCCCCGCCTCAAGCCCCGCAGGTTCTACGATCTGGTCGTCGAAGTGGCCCTCATTCGCCCCGGCCCCATTCAGGGCGACATGGTGCATCCCTATCTACGGCGACGCGACGGCGAAGAACCGGTCACCTTCGCTCACCCCGAATTGGAGCCCATTCTCGAACGCACCCTGGGCGTGCCGCTCTTTCAGGAACAGGGCATGCGCGTGGCCATTACCGCCGCCGGCTTCACGCCCGGCGAGGCCGACCGCCTTCGCAAGGCGATGGGCAGCAAACGCTCGCACGCCCGCATGCAGACCCTGCTCGACAAACTCGTCGGCGGCATGCGCGAAAGGGGCTACCCCGAAGAAACGGCCGAACGCATCGTGAGCCAGCTCATGGCCTTCGCCGACTACGGATTTCCCGAAAGTCACGCCGCCAGCTTCGCCCTGCTCGTCTACGCCAGCGCGTGGATGAAGGTGTACTACCCGGCCGAATTCTACACGGCCCTGCTTAACGCCCAGCCCATGGGCTTCTACTCGCCGGCCACCATTGTCGAAGACGCCAAGCGACACGGCCTCGAAGTGCGCCCCCTCGACATCAACGCCAGCCAATACGACTGCACGGTCGAAGACGGCGCCCTGCGCATCGGCTTCCGCTACATCAGGGGGTTCGGTTCGGCCTACCGGCCCCACGCCGAGCGTATCGTGCAGTCGCGCCCCTTCCACGAGCCGGCACAGGCTTTCGCCGCCATCGCCGGGCTGCCGCTCAACCTGCAGCGCCACCTGGTCACCGCGGGCGCCTTTACATCGCTGGGCATCGACCGGCGCGCGGCGCGCTGGGCGCTCGAAAAATACGGACAACCGGCCCAGGGTCCGCTCATTCGCTACCACAGCGAAACCGAGGCCGACCTCACGCCCATGAGCCGCGTCGAAGAAATGCAGGCCGACTACACCGTCACCGGCATGGCGTTCAAGGATCATCCCCTCAACTTCTACCGCGACATGCTGCGCGAACGGGGCTGCCGACGGGCGGCCGACCTTCGTACGACCGCACCCGGCGCCCTCGTCCAGATCGGGGGACTGGTCATCATACGCCAACGCCCGGCCACGGCCCGGGGCATGCTCTTCATCACGCTGGAAGACGAAACCGGCATGGCCAACCTGGTCGTTTTCCCCGACCTGCTCGACCGCCTGCGCCCCGTCCTGGTCTATCGCTCATTGATTCTGGTGCGCGGAAAGCTCGAGCGCGCCCACAACGTTACCAATGTCATCGTGCAACACGCCGAAGCGCTGCCCGGCCTCGAAGAAATGAAGCAACTCGAGTTCAAGGCGCGCAACTTCCGCTGAGGTTCACCATGCGAATTCACCACAAGGAAACCGAGCGTCCCGAAACCCTGCGCACCCTGGCCCTGCGCCACCGCGACCGGGGCCTCGACCGCCTCGAACAGAACCAGGTCGTGTACGAACCCGTCGACGTCAAGACCATTCTCACCCGCAACCCCAACCCCGGTCTGCACTTTCACTGGAGCATCAACCCCTACCGAGGATGCCAGTTCGGTTGCACGTACTGCTTCGCCCGCTACACGGCGACATTCGTGGAAGTCAACGACCCCCTCGAGTTCGAGCGCCGCATCTTCTATAAGCGGAACGCCCCCGAGCTCGTGCGTCACCTGCGCGACAGCGACTTCTACGGCAAGCCCGTGGCGCTGGGCACTGCGACCGACCCCTGGCAACCGGCCGAAGCCCGCTTCCGCATCACAAGGGGAATTCTTGAAGGCCTGCGCCGCTACCCCAGTCTCGACCTGTCATGCCTCACCAAGAGCGCCCTCATCCGCCGCGACGAAGATCTCTTCCGCGAAATCGTGGCCAGCGGAAGGCCGGTATCGGTAGGCTTTTCGATCACCACGCTCGACGCCGACCTGTCGAAGAAGATGGAGCCCCAAGCCGCCCTTCCCCGCGAAAGGCTGAAGTCCATGCGCATTCTGGCCGACGCCGGCGTTACCGTCGGCCTGATGGCCATGCCCGTCGTGCCCCACCTTACCGATAGTGAAGAAGACCTCGACGCCCTGCTCGGCGCCGCCCGCGACCACGGCGCGCAGTACGTCATCGGCGGCGCCCTCCACTTACGGAAGGACCCTAAGAAACGCTTTCTTCCCTGGGTGGAAGCGGAATTCCCCCACCTCGCCCGCGACTTCCACGGCATCTACGACTACGGCCCCTACCACACCGAAGACTACCGGCAGGCCGTGCGAGACCGGATCGAGAGGCTGCGAATCAAGCACGGCTACCCCGCTTACCGGCCGGGGAGGCCGACGAGAAAGGGCGAGCAGTTGGGGCTATGGTAGCCCGTCGGCAAGCCGACGGGAACCTTGCATCCCTGCAATCGGCAACCGTCATGCACGACCACAAGGTTCGATACCGTCCATCCGATTCGTCAATCACGGCCACGTGCAATCGGTCGGTAGCCCGTCGGCACGCCGACGGGAACCATACATCCCTGCAATCCGCAACCGTCACCCACGACCGCAGGTCTGATACCGATCAACCGATTACGTCCACCACGATCGAACGGCGCACGGCGATTCCGTGCAGCATGGCAGCCCCCTGCCTTGCCCCTTCCCCCCTTTTCCGTTACCCTGAACGGCTCCGATATACTACGAAGCGACGAATTGAGCACGCGATAACGGTCGGATAAATCGTCCCCCCGTCCCGCCTCTTCCCCGAGGCAATCAGCCCCGCCAGAGACGTCGTGAGCCGGCCCACCCGCCGGCGGTAAGTCCAACGAAACGAGGAACTCCTTTGCAAGCGACGTCTACGCGCGGCGGCCGTCTTCTCGGCCTGCCCCTTCCCGATCTGCATTCCGTCAAGAAAAACTGGTTTTCGAACGTGCGCGGCGACCTGCTCGCCGGCATTGTCGTGGCCCTGGCCCTGATTCCCGAAGCCATCGCCTTCTCCATCATCGCCGGCGTCGACCCGAAAGTCGGTCTGTACGCCTCTTTCTGCATTGCCGTCGTCACGGCTTTCGCAGGCGGTCGGCCCGCCATGATCTCGGCCGCCACCGGCGCCATGGCCCTGCTCATGATTACCCTGGTCAAGGATCACGGCCTGCCCTATCTGTTCGCGGCCACCATTCTCACCGGCGTATTGCAGATTGCCTTCGGGGTCTTCCGACTGGGTCGGTACATGAAGTTCGTACCGCGCTCGGTCATGGTCGGTTTCGTGAACGCGCTGGCCATTCTCATCTTCATGGCCCAGCTGCCTCAGTTCGTAGGCGCGGGCTGGCAGATGTACGCCGTGGTGGCCGCGGGCCTGGCTATCATTTACCTGCTTCCCCGTGTCACGACAGCCGTGCCCTCGCCGTTGGTGGCCATTATCGGGCTTACCCTGGTTTCCCTGTTCACCGGCGGCGGCCTGAACCGCGTGGGCGATATGGGCGAGCTGCCTTCAGTCATGCCGTTCTTCGCAATTCCCCAGGTGCCGTTCAATCTGGAAACGCTGGCAATCATTCTTCCCTTCGCGCTTCCCCTGGCCATGGTCGGCCTCATCGAGTCGCTGCTCACGGCTTCCATCGTCGACGAAATGACCGACACGGGTAGCGACAAGAACCGTGAATGCCGGGGCCAGGGCATCGCCAACATCGTCGCCGGCTTTTTCGGCGGCATGGCCGGTTGCGCCATGATCGGCCAGTCGGTCATCAACGTGAAGTCGGGCGGACGCACGCGCTTGTCGACCCTCGCTGCAGGCGTGTTCCTGCTCTTCTTCATTCTCGTGCTCAGCGATTGGCTGGTGCTCATTCCCATGGGCGCCCTCGTTGCCGTCATGTTCATGGTGTCCATCGGCACCTTCGACTGGAACTCGCTGCGCACCCTGCACCGTGTGCCCCGGGGCGAGGCGCTCGTCATGCTGGTTACGGTTGCGACTGTCGTGTGGACGCATGATCTGGCCATCGGCGTCTTCACCGGCGTCATCCTGAGCGCCCTGCAGTTCGCCCGAACCATCGCCAAGCACGCGCTCATCGACACAATGCTCAGTGAAGACGGAACCGAGCGCGTGTACGCCGTGCACGGCCAGCTCTTCTTCGTAACCGTTACCGGCTTTCTCGACTACTTCGACTACCAGGAACCGGTCAAGAAGGTCACCATTGACCTGGCCCGCTCGCACATCTGGGATCACTCGGCCGTCGCGGCCATCGACAAGGTGGTGCTGCGTTTCCGTCGCAGGGGCGTCGAGGTCGAGGTCACGGGCATGAATGAAGCCAGCGCCTCGCTGCTCGAACGCCTGGCCATTCACGACAAACCGGGTGCCTTGGAAGTTCCCGGCGGACATTGATTCGATAAAACGGGGGCGCCGTGAGGCGCCCTTGCCATTTACAGGCGACAGCGATTTATTTAACGACGAGTTCGACCGCCGCTTCGTTGCCCACCGGGTCAAAGGCGCGCAGGGTGAGCGTGTCGCCTGCCAGGTTCGGGAGATTGAGCACGAGTGTGCCTTCGGCCGAGTAGCTGCTTGCCAGCCGAACCCCCCGTCGCCATATCTGCACTTCGAACGGATGGTGCATGGTATTCACCCTCCACTTGACTTCGGCGCCCGCCTCACCCAGCTTCGCCGTTGCTCGTTCCAGTTCGGGCTTGACTGCAATATGGAAAAAGTTCACGCTCTTCTTCACCGTCTTGGTGCCGGCGCCCTCAATGCTGAAGGTCGCTTTGCGAAACCCTGAAGGAATCGCCGCCGTATCGACGTCACAGCGAAACAGCTCCTCTTTGCTCGTTTTGTCGACGGTATTTCGCTCAACGACCTCGAACCGGCAGGGGTAGCGTCCCCCCTGGTCAAAGCCGACCGAAACCGTAAGCTCGCGGGGTCGCTTCAACGAGTCTTCGACCAATACGGCAAATTCCTGGCGCAGCCCGGTCGACGCCTCATGTTCAGGTGCGGTCGACATAATCTTGACGGTGCGAGGTTCGTCCTCGGCACTGCATCCGGAAACCGACGGAAGGGCTGGTAGCAGAAGTGCGAGAACAAAACCGGTCGTCGTATATCGGTTCATGGCAGCACCATATCGGCAACGGCGTTCCGTTCCTTTCGCATTTCAAACGGTGGGCGATACGAGTAGACCGAACCATCGGTCATCCATACGCGCACGTCTTCTCCCTCGACCTTCCAGCCGGCGGGACGGCCGAGCTGTACGTGCCTCCACACCTCGGACAGACTTCCGGAAGAGGCTTCGCTCTCACTGTCGGCCCAGTACACAAGCCCGGTCGTGAAGGCAATGCGGTCGTCGACGAGCCCCAACAGTCCGTTGCCGTAGCGGGCAACCGATACCAGACCGCTGTCACGAAGCGCAAGAACCTCTTCACAACGAACGGCAAGAAAACAACGGAATACCTGTGCGCCGACATCGTTCAGGGGCCGTCGCCAACCCAGGTGCGGGTCTATCTGTCGTGAGCACCAGTAAATCGCCTCGCCGTCGGGGTAGTTGACCACGCCGTGGCGAACCCGCCGGCTCACACCCGCCTCCTCAAATTCATTGACGAACACACAACCGAACCACCTTCCGAGCTCGGTCTCGGAGAATAGCTGACCGTTGAACACGTGAAATGCGTCAAGCGGCAACGACGGAAGCGCTTGCCCGGGATCTTCCTGATCAAGCCCTTCGAATCGCCCACCCGTCTCGGTGAGAACCCATGCCGAATTGCCGTCGGCGCCGGGAAACCTGATGCCGTAAAGTATAAATCCATCCAGGGCTCGCACGTCGAGAGAGAAACCGAGCTCTTCGAAAATTTCGGGGGGAAAGCCCGTAGGAATGGACGTCGCTGAAGTAGCGCCGTCGGCCTGAAGATAAATCATGCCGTCGGAAGCCTGCGTAACCGTATACGTACCCGAACGTCCGTAGTATTGAAGGTCGGGCACGAGGCGCCAGGTATCTTCCGTACTTGCGGCTTCGTATACCCGTTTTTCGCCCTTCTTTCGTATGGTGAGGCGCTCACGCTGTTGCTGGTCTTCTTCACCATCGCCGGCAGGTACGGCTACGAGATCGGCAAAGGCGGCCTCGACCATGACGGGAAACCCCTCGCCGAATTCGACCCTATCAGGAACGCGTGAGAGTTTTTCGGCACGAATTACCGTGCGCTCGCCGATATCGCGAAAGTTGCCGAAACCATATACCAGATCGCCCTCGACCAGTACCGCAAGCGGGTCTCGCCGGTTACTCCTGAGGTTTGAGGCCGAAGATGTCGACAGAGCAAGGAGCTCGCGATTGCCCGCGGCCACGTAGGCCGCATCGTCGACAGCCACGCTGTTTGCGTAAAAATCGACATCGCTCAGTTCGTAGGTATCGAAGTGCTCCATGCCCTCACGGCTGAAATACCAGACGCCACCCCCATTGTTCGCCGCAATGAGATTCTCGCCGTTACCGTGGGCGTCCTTGGCGTTACGATGTGCAAGTTCGGTCGATACATATTCTTCGAGCACACCGCCGTCGTGGGCGACTCGTGCGACGCCGACCCTGGAACAGGCGGCGAAGAACAACTCGCTCACGCCTTGCTCGGCCTTTCGCCAACGTACGCCGCTCGCGTAACCGTCGACTTCGATACGCGAGCGCAGGGTCGGATGAGCCGGATCGTCGAGCGAATAAACGAGCACCCCATCATCGCCGGCAGCCACCGCCAACAGTTGATCTACGGCTGCAACGTCGAGCGCTCGCCTGATTTCAGGAAGCGATACGGGATCTTCGAAGCGGTAGGAGGGAAAGACTACCGCACCCTCGTTTACCAGAGCAATCGCCAACCACTCTTCCGTGGCCGCAACCGCATTGCCGGGTCCTACGAAAGGCGCCTCGAGAACGGGTTGCACGTCGACAAAGGGGTCGGGGTGCAGAGGTGCCGCCCAGATGTGCGTACCGTCGACCATCCACAGCCGGTCTCGGGCTACCGAACCGTCGCGAAAGAGAGCATTCTGGAAGTATGCGCCGTAATCGTCGCTGTCGGTACGGCCACACTCCTCGTCGACAAACGTCAGGCGTCCGAACTCGTCTCGTACCCCCTTTGCCCCCGTCGGCGCATGGGTAGACTCAGGTTCGGTCTCAAGGCAGCCGACCAGAGTCGCGAAAAGCAAAGCGATCAGGTTTAGAGAGTGTCTCACTCGCCCTCCTCGTGTGAAACGCACGGTATCACGCCTTGCGATACCATTGCAACCGCTCAGCCCGGCTTGCTTCATTTGTCATTCAAGGCGCAGGCTTCCTTTCGCTGATGGCTCGGCGCCGTGTTGAAAGGTCACGGCATTATCCGAGGGATACTGCGCCGGATCGACCGAGCCGACGGCCCGTAACCAGGGCTCCGCGATGTGACGCCAAGGTCGGTCTGGCACGCCCGCGTTATCGCTGGCACAATGACCGCCGATGCCTGACTACCGCTCCCTGCATCCGCGTGACCTTGCCTTCGAACGTCCCCATTGGAAGACGTTGTGGAGGCTGACGGCCCTGCACCGCGCCTGGTTTTCGACTGAATTCCGCGGACTCGAAAACATCGACGCCGACCGTCCGGCCCTGCTCGTCGGCAACCACACCATTTACGGCGTGCTCGACATTCCTCTTCTGTTGGCGCAGCTTTACCGTGAAAGAGAGGTGCTGCCCCGCAGCCTGGGCGACGATTGCCACTTTCTCTTTCCCGTCTGGCCCGAAGTCATCCGCTCGTTCGGGGCCGTGCCGGGCTCGCGCGAAAACTGCAGCACGCTGATGAAGGCCGGCGAGCACATTCTCGTCTTCCCCGGTGGGGGAAGAGAGGTCTACAAGCGTCGCGGCGAGGCCTACAAGCTCATCTGGAAGGAGCGTCTGGGTTTCGTACGTCTGGCGGTGGAACACGGGTACCCCATCATTCCCTTCGCACAGGTGGGCGCCGAAGAAGCCTACGACATTCTCTTCGATGCCGACGACGTGCTCGCTTCGCCCTTCGCGCCTTTCCTCAAGCGAATAGGACTGCTCGACACCCGTCTGCGGGGCGGCGATGCCATTCCCCCCCTGGCTCTCGGGCTCGCGGGAACCCTGCTTCCCCGTCGCGTTCCCCTTCGCTTCGGCATCGGCAAGCCCATCGACACGGCCGGGGTCGATGCGGAAAACGAAGCCTCTTTGCGGCAGCTGCGCGACACCGTCGAAGCCGCCATTCAGGGCATTATGGTCGAGCTGGGGGTCGAGGCCGGTGACGATACAGTTCCCCGATAAGATGAGCTGAAAAGACTTCCAGGTCGAACTTTTCCGGGACCCGACTTCCCTATATTGCTTTCAGCGTCTAAACTGCATGAAGAAACATGAAAGCTGCTATCGGTACCATACACGCGGTGGGCAAATCAGACGCCGTGCTCATTCCCCCCGCCATGCTGAGCCGCTATGGACTCGCCTACGGAGATTGTGTTCAACTCTCCGAAACCGAACAAGGCATCCTCATTTCCCCGTGTGACCCCGAGTTGGCCGAGGGAATGAGCGTCTATCGGGAAGGCGCCGACACATTCAGAAACGCGCTGCACAGGCTCGCTGAATAATCGGATACTTGGTTCCCGGTAAGGACCGCCTACCTAACTTCACCGTTTCTTTACCCACGCTCACACGATCGCTTGGCATGCATCCCGCTATACCTTCCGGCAGAGGTAAAGGAGGTATCCATGAAAGCCTGGCGATGGGTGTTACCGGTACTGGTTCTGGGGGCGTGCGGCGGCGACTTTTCAACCATGGGGGCGATGGGTGACAGGGCCGCCGAGCGCGATCTATCGGGTCGCGAGCGTATTCTCACCGGTGAAGTTCCCCACCCCGACGACTTCTCGCTGGCCGGTTTCATCAGCGAGCACAGCTATGACTTTCCTGCCCCTTCGCCTGACACGAATGTCACCGTGCATTCGCTGGCGACTTTCATGCGGAATCCGCAGGCCAGAGGTCCGCGTACCCTGCTCCTTATCGGCGTCACCGCTCGAACCATGACCGAGACGACACGGGCGCCCATCGACGTCGTGGCGGTTATCGACCGCAGCGGAAGCATGAGCGGAGAAAAAATCGTCAAAGCCCGCGAGGCCCTGGCCATGCTCTCGGCCAAGCTCGACACGGGCGACCGGCTGGGCATCGTAAGCTACGCAGCCTCGGCCCGGTGGGACCTGCCCCTCGACGAACACAGCACCGCCGACATCGCCGACGCAATCAGCGAAATTACCGACGGCGGCGGCACCAACATCTTCGATGGACTGGAAACCGCCTACGCCGCCTTCGACACCGACACGACACGTACCCGCTGGGTCGTGCTGCTCTCCGACGGCAACCCCAACGAAGGGGTAACCGACGACGACGCCATTCTTCGCCTTGTCCGTCTCTACCGCGATGCCGGCATCGGTACCAGCGCCATAGCGGTCGGCGGCGACGCCAACTCGTTCCTCATGGAAAGCATGGGACCGGCCGGCGGCGGAAGTTACCACTTCCTGCAGGACCCCGAACCGCTCGGCGAGGTTTTCGCCCGCGAGGTCGAGGTGCTTTCCCGACCCATCGCCGACGAGATGACAATCAGCCTTTCACCCTCTGCAGGCTATCGCTTCGGTGAAGTCTACGGTTTCGACAGCGCCCCCGGCGTCGCCGAGCCGACCATTTACGTACCACGCATCTTCTACGAGGAACGCCCCGGTGGTTTCATCGCCGAATATGAGCGGGTGCCGGGCAGCGGCAATGCAGCCGATTGGGGAACCATAACCGTCAGCTACAAGCTCGTCGACAGCGGCACGCCCGTGACCGTCACGGTGCCCGTCGGGCTTCCGTTCGACCCTGAAGCAGATACTCGTGAGCAGTTTCACGCTCACCACAGCGCCCTCAAGGCCGACCTCGTGCTCACCGCCGGGCGCGCAATCGTCGACACATTGGCCGCGGTCTGGTACGGAGAAGATCTCGACCGCGCCTTTGCACGCGTCGACGAGGCGGTCGAGGTTATCGAAAAAAGACGTGCTCCCATCAAAGACGACGTAGAGCTGGAAGAAGACCTTGCCCTTCTCCGGAAGCTGCGCGAGAACCTTTCCGGCGGCTATGGCGACGATGTTACCGAGACGGCTTCAGCCGTGACCGGGGGCGTCGAATGAAAAGGCTGCTGCTCATCTGTTCGGTCTTACTCCTTGCGGGCTGCGACCCGTTTGTTACGTCAAGGCTATCTCCCGAAGATGCCTTCGAAGCCGGCAGGCAACGGTTGTCGCACGGCGACTATGCCGGCGCTTTCCATGCCTTTCAGCAGTCGGGCACGCGTGAAGGCGCATACGGCGCTGCGATTGCCGCCATGCTGGGCTCCGTGCAGCAGCTGCACCGGAACCTGCAGCACATTCGCGCCGGCGATTACGGCTTCGATGATCAGGGAAACGCCTTGAATGAAGTCTGGGGCACAGCGGGAGACCCGCTCGCAGAAGGCATGCGCCAGGTGCTCGACACGTTGGAGAGCGTCAATCAAGGTACCACCATCGAACTCGACGCCGCGCCGCTCGTCCTGCGCGATCCGTATTCAGGCGAAACCGTGTGGAGCGGTGACTTCGGCGGAGCCTACGGTGATGCCGAACGTTTCTTTCTTCAGGCCGCGGCCTCTTTCATTCTCGGCACCTACGAACTCGGCGTGTCGATCGACATTCACACGGGCGCCAATCTACCCAACGACGACCTGCTTGCGCTGCTCGATGTCTTTGCGCAGCGAATGCACGAACGCCCCGAGCTGCTGACCTTTCGACCCGACCGTGAGCCGCGCTGGCAATCGGGCTTCGCCCTCTGGCGGTCGGCCGCCGAAAACTTCGGCGAGGCGCTGCGGCTCATCGACACGGAAACCGACGGAGCGCTGCGCAAGGTCGGCAGCAGTCTCATGCTGGGGCGCGAGGCCGTCGACATCGGAACGGCCGCCGATTGGCTCGATGCCGCCGAATTGGCTGCCGAATCATTTGCCGGCGGCAATCCGGCCCCCGTTTCGGCGACCATCCTGCCCATCCTGCGCGTACTCAGCTCGAGCTTTCTGAGGCTTTACCTGCAGAACAACAAGCGGCACGCCGTTACCCACGCCCTGGTCGGCAGTCTGCTGACGACGGCCGACCAACACCTGCGCTTGAATTACGCCGCCCTTGTCACAGGCGACATGCCGCCATTACGCCCCATGGCTCCCCGCTACGAGCTTGACGACTACGGGCGCGCGCGGTTTCTCATGGATTGGGAATGCAGCCCCACCCCACGCGAGCTGGCCGATGGTTCGTGGCAGTGTGATTCCGCTTCCGATCGGTTCGTGTTCGAGAACCAAGAAGGAATCGCACCCTTGCCCGCAGACGGATATGCCGCCGCATCGCCCTACTTCGTATACGGCGATCCCAGCCTGGGTGGTTTTCTGCGCGAACTCGACGACGAGGAGCAGCCGGCGACACAGGCCACCTTGAACCGAGTGGTCGTCGAGCTGGTCGACGCACTGGCCGGTCTGGCCGGCCTGCTTTGATCCCCACGCCCGTGCCGTCGTCGGAGCAGAGTTCCAAGCTCCTTTTCCGGTAGCCACACGATAGGAATCAGACCGCCGGCTATCGAGTCGACTCTACGTTTCGTGTCACATCGATGCGATAGCGACTACAGGTTCTCGCCTTCGGCGACGATGCCCAGTTCCAGATCGTAATGCTCGGTGGCGGTTCCCTCTTCGCCTTCGGTCACGCCCTTGACCACCGAAACCTGTGCGATACCCCGACTGTCGGGCCTGAAGCGAACGGTGCCGTGTTCGTCGGGGGCAAAGGCGGTGGCGTATCTGTCGAAGGTATAGGTAACCAGCGAAGTCCAGTCGGGACGGAAGCGTATTTCAAAGGTAGCCACATCGCCGTTGAAAGTCGACCATGAACCGCTGACGATTTCGCCGTCGGCCACCTGCTGCCAGGTAAACACGACGCGCAGGTTGTCGCTTTCGGTGCTCTGGGCGGTCACTTCCCACACGCCGGGTACTTTCTCGTGATACCACCCGTCGAAGTTCAGGTGCAGCGTGCCGCCGCGCGGGTTGCGGCCCACAATGGCCCGGTCGAAGTCGGCCCTGCGCTCGTGGCCCAGGTATTGGCCCTTGTCTTCCAATGAAACAAAGCGCAGTCCGTCGGGAAAGGAAACCCTACGCGCCCAGCCACTGTGGTCGCGGTCACCGGCGATCACGCCACCGGTCAACGTCTCGCCGCCGAGGCTCCATGCGTCGGGTGTTCCGTCGCGGGTTTCCAGTTCGAGTTCGCGTCCGCCCTCGTAGGCCAGGGTACGGCGCGCGGCATATCGGTCTCTGGAAGCAGAGGCGGCGACGCTTCCCCCCAGAAGAGAAAGGCCCTGGTAGGTAACGGCGCCCGCATATTCCCAATCGTCGTCGAGCACAGTCAGGCGAGACTCGCTCAGCGAATCCTTGGTTTCGTACCGCAGATCGACGCGCAGTGGCGTCGCCGTGCTCATAAGCTCGGCGTAGCGTGCCTGCCGCTGCAGGCCGATCCGGCGATCGTGGCGACCGTATACGATGGTTTCTTCAACGAGCCACTCGGCACCGGCGACCGGTTCGGTCACGGCCAGCGTGCCGATGGTTTCATTGCGATAGCGCGTGCGCGCCTCGATGCCCGTAACCCGGTCGTCGGCGGTGCTCATCGTATCGCCGCGCGCGTACGTAACCACCACCGAAGCGTCGATGCGGTCGTCATCACGGGGCCAGGTACGCTCGACTCGCCGCACGCAGACCGCTTCGCCGCATTCGACCCGAGACACACTTTCGACACCTGCGGCCGCCGTCGTCATGGGCGCGGGCGAAGTCACGTCGTCGACGTACCATTCGGCCCCGTGCAGCGGCAGCTCGAACGCCATTTCGGCAGGCACGATCCCCTCGGGGCTCTCGGCGCGAATGAAGTCGCGAAAGGCCATGGCGTATCGCGCGGCGTACACCGTGCGGTCGACCCCCACGGCCACGTCTTCGGGATTGGTTTCTCCCTCGGAAAAGCAGCCGGCAACCAGAAAAATGCTCGCAAGAAGTAGCTTTACACGCATGGCGCGATCATTCTATAGTGCGCCGTGACCGAATGCCACCGGTGAGGGGCACGTGCAGCATCCCTCGTTAGACTCGGGACAGGCTCATGCACGGTGGTCGGCGGACCCATTCGCTGCGTTCAGGGCAGGCTCTGGTCGTCCGTCGTCCGAATAAGTACAGCTGCGACGTGCTGCACGGCGCTCGCCGCTTTGCAATCCGCATTCCCTATGGATGCCGAAGTGGAATAGCCGCAAGGCCTTGGGAATTGTGGATTGCGGATCAAGGATTGCCGCGAAGCGGCGGGCTAGTTCTCTCTGCCCTGCACGACCAGCCATATCGGCCAGAGCGCTACCACGAAGAAGAACATGTACTCGTTAATGATACCGAGGGGTATGACAAAGAGCGTACGCTCCATGCGCGATGCGGCTCCACTGGTATCGGTCATCGCATACACCGCCAGGCCGATCAGAACCCAGGCGACGGCCAGAATGATGAGAAAGGTGGTCACGGTACCTCGTCGGAGATGGGGCCGGAGGGCTTACAGGTCGCAGCATAACAAGCGGGCCGGTCGATCGGCAAGAGACCAGCACGGCTACATGGTTGCACGGTGGTCGCCCGTCGTCCGTAACCGGACGTCCGAATAAGTACAGCTGCGACGTGCTGCACGGCCTGCAGCCCCCCTTCCTCCTCCAATCCGGGCCGAAGGACCTGATATGGAGGAGGAAGGGGCCGGGGGAAGGTGGTGGGATCACGTGCTGCACGGAGCGCACGGTCTCTCCGTCGGCCAGGAGAAGAGTTTTCGCCCTCCGGAATACGCATCATCGGGGCGCAGACACGGGCGCATACGCGGGCACACTCGCTTTCCGGACGGTTTCGCGCTACCTTGGTTCATCTGCGTATCCACTTACACCATTGCACTCGAAATCCATGACCACGCATCTACGTCACGTCATCATCACCGGCGCCAACTCGGGCATTGGAAAAGCCGCCGCCGTCAAATTCGCCTCCGAAGGCCACCAGGTCGTCATGGCCTGTCGCAATATGGAGAAGAGCCGCGCGGCCCAGGCCGACATATGCAAGGCCTCCGGTAACGACACCGTTGAACTCATGCAGGTCGACGTCTCGTCTCTCGAATCGGTGGCGGCATTCTGCGCAGCCTACCGTGAACGGTACGGACGTCTTGACGTGCTTGTGCACAACGCGGGCTGGTTCAACCACGGCCTTACGACCTACCAGTCGAGTGTCGACGGCCTCGAGATGAGCTTCGCCGCGAATGTCTTCGGCCCCTTTCTCATGACCGAGCTCCTGGCCGATATGTTGGCGGAATCGGCCGATGCTCGCATCGTGCACGCCTGCTCGACGAACATCAAGAATTTCTTCGACCCCAAGCGCGCCATTGAGTTCGACAATCTACGGGGCGAGCACGAAGGCACGCGTAAGTACGCCTCCTACCGCATGTATGGCGACTCGAAAATGGGCCAGCTGCTGCTCGTGTACAAGCTCGCCGAGGTGTATCGGGCGCAGGGCATCAAGGTTACCGCGCTCATGATACCGGCGACGCGCGTGTCAGCCGACACCATGCAGAAATTCCGCGGCATTTATCGGATTATCGGTCCACTTATCCAGAACCTGAATCCGTGGACGCGTGAGCCCGAAGACATCGCCGCCTGCTACTACGCCATGGCGGTAGACGACAGGTTCAAGGACGTTTCCGGCGCGCTGGTCAATGCGAAATTAGATATCGTGCAGCCTGCCGAGAGCGACGGGCCACTGCTTCCGTGGAAGCTCATCGACGAGCTCCTGAACACCCGCCACACGCCCGCGTACGCGAACCGGGCTTCGAATATCGAGCAAATGTGGGAATTGAGCCGCAAGGCCACGTGCAGCATCCCTCGTTATACTCGGGACAGGCTCATGCACGGCGGTCGTCACCCGTAGTCCGTCCGTCCGAATAAGTACAGCTGCGCCCCGCTGCACGGGCTCCAGCCCCCCTTCCTCCTCCAATCCGGGCCGAAAGGACCTGATATGGAGGAGGAAGGGGCCGGGGGAAGGTGGTGGGATCACGTGCTGCACGGCTCCACGGCGGTGGTCGGCCGTCCGTCCGAATAAGTACAGCTGCGACGTGCTGCACGGGCTCCAGCCCCCCGTCCTCCTCCAATCCGGGCCGAAGGACCTGATATGGAGGAGGAAGGGGCCGGGGGAAGGTGGTGGGATCACGTGCTGCACGACCGCGGAAACCCCTTCGGCCCCCTCTCAGGGGGCGCGTAAGGCAACGCAGTTCGGTCGGGGGTTGCCGCGCAGCGGCACTGCACGACTGGTCGCAATCTGCTACCCTAGAGATTCCCGGGGCCTCGTCTACTTGCGACGACGCGGCCCTTCGTTCCCCGACTCCACCTTTGCGCACACCCCATGTCTGAACAGCCTATCGCCGGCCCCAGGAAAACCGTTCGCTACGGCGACACCGATATTACCCTGCTCGGCACGGCCCACGTGTCGGCCGCCAGCGCCCGCGAAGTGTCCGAAGCGCTGTCTTCCGGCCGGTACGACGCCTGCGCCGTCGAGCTCTGCGCCTCGCGCCATGAACGGCTGACCGGCGCCGACAAGACGCCCGACATGGACCTCTTCCAGGTCATTCGAGACGGCAAGGCGCCCATGGTGGCGGCCAACCTGGCCCTCGGCGCCTACCAGCAGCGACTGGCCGATCAGTTCGGCATCGAACCGGGCGCCGAGATGAAAGCCGCCTGCGTCGACGCCACCCGGGCCGACGTGCCCGTTCTGCTCATCGACCGCGACGTCGGCGTAACCCTGCGCCGCGTCTACCGCAGCCTTCCCTGGTACCAGCGATTTACGGTAATTCCCGGACTGTTCGCCGGTCTGATTTCGCGCGAAGAGGTCGGCGAAGCCGAAATCGAGCGCCTCAAGGAAGGCGACATGCTTGAAAGCGCCTTCTCGGAATTCGCGTCGCACTCGCCCGCCATGTTCGGCTCGCTCATTGACGAACGCGACCGCTACATGGCCGCTCGCCTGATGGAAGAAGCCGACCGCCACGGCTACCGCCACATCTTCGTCGTCATCGGCGCCGGTCATCTCGACGGCATTGCCCGCTATCTCGAACAGGG
>JAWLBW010000077.1:0-16473 GCA_041687475.1 bacterium | reverse complement strand
TTGCACCCTGTCCTGGCTCTGGGATCTGCGATCTGGGATCTGGGATCTCGGATCTCGGATCTCACACCCCTTCCACGTGAAACATTGGCACCCCCGACAGTGGAACCATAGGCTCAGCCCGTTTACACTATAGGGATACACCCGTTCTTTTTCGCTCCCCGATTTTCAAGCAGAACAGCATGAGCAAATACGATGTCATTGTGGTCGGCGCCGGACACGCCGGTGTGGAAGCGGCCCTTGCCTCGGCCCGCATGGGCCGGCGTACCCTCCTTCTGACCCTGAACCTCGACACCATCTGTAAGGCCAGCTGCAATCCGGCCATCGGTGGAATCGGAAAAGGACACCTGGTCAAGGAAATCGATGCCCTCGGCGGAGAAATGGCCAAGGCCACCGATGCCACCGGCATTCAGTTCCGCCTGCTCAATCGTTCGAAAGGCCCGGCCGTGCGTTCCTCTCGCGCACAAATCGATCGCTTCGACTATTCGCTCTACATGAAAACCGTCTGCGAACAGACGCCGAACCTGCACCTGAAACAGGCAACCATCGAGCGCCTGCTGCTCGACGGCAACCGGGTTATCGGTGTGGCCAATCAATTCGGCCAGGAATACCGTGCCGGAGCCGTCATCATAACCACCGGCACCTTCCTCAAGGGATTGATGCACATCGGTCACCAGCAGCAGGCAGCCGGACGAGCAGGCGATCCGCCGGCCATGGGCCTGAGTGACCAGTTCCGCGCCCTCGACCTGAACGTGGGCCGTTTGAAAACCGGTACCTGTCCGCGCATCGACGGAAACACCATCGACTTCAGCAAGACCGAACGCCAGGACGGCGACAGCGACCCCCTGCCCTTCTCCTTCGCCAACGAACGTATTCACCAGGAACAACGGCCCTGCTGGATCACCTATACCTCGACGGCGACCCACGACATCATTCGCGAGAACCTGGGCGCCAGCGCCATGTACGGCGGAAAAATTGACTCCCGCGGCCCCCGCTACTGCCCCAGTATCGAAGACAAAATCGTTCGCTTCGCCGATAAGGATCGCCATCAGATTTTCCTGGAACCCGAGGGCCGGGAAACGATGGAGTTCTACCCGAACGGTCTTTCAACCTCGCTGCCTTACGACGTGCAAATCGCCTTCCTCCGCACCATACCCGGTCTGGAGGAAGTCGAAATCATGCGCCCCGGTTACGCCATTGAATACGACTTCGTGCAACCGACCGAACTGGCTCCCACCCTTGAAGTGCGAAAGGTACCCGGACTCTACTTCGCCGGCCAGATCAACGGCACCACCGGATATGAGGAAGCCGCGGCGCAGGGAATCATTGCCGGCATCAACGCGGCCCTTTCCATCTCCGGAGAAGAACCCTTGATCCTGCGTCGCGACGAAGCCTACATCGGCGTGCTCATCGACGACCTCATTACCAAGGGCACCGACGAACCCTACCGCATGTTCACCAGCCGCGCCGAACATCGCCTCCTTCTTCGTGAAGACAATGCCGACGAACGCCTGCGCCACCATGGCCGGCGGGTGGGCCTGGTCAACGACGCCACGTGGAACCTGTGGGAAACCAAAAAGGAAGCAATCGCCAATCTTTCCGCAACCTTACAAACGCTTCGCGTACCCTTGACCGAAGAAGTCAACAAGTTATTAACAGGCGTGGGTGAACCGCCCATTCGCGAGCCGCTGCCTGCGGCGCAATTCCTCAAGCGTCCCCATGTCAACTGGGCACACCTCGTCGAGCTCGGCCTCCTTCCCGACGACACTGCGCGCGCGGCGGCCGAACAGGTCGAAATCGGCATCAAGTACGAGGGTTACCTGAAGAGACAGCAATCGGAGATCGACAAGCTGGCCAAGCTCGAGCGCACCCGCATACCCGACGGCTTTTCCTTCCGGGTACCCGGGCTGAGCCGCGAGGTACAGGAAAAGCTGGAAACCCAGCGCCCGGCAACCCTGGGTCACGCCTCGCGTATTCCCGGCATCACGCCGGCGGCAGTGTCGGTATTGAGTATTTATGTCGAGCGCCATCGGCGCGAAGCCGAGGCTGTCTGAGGGGAAGAAGGACTTCACACGGAGACGCAGAGACGCAGAGATAGCCTGCACCTCACCCGGAGAGGATATCGCATTCTCAGAGGTGGCTGTCTTTCTGATCGAATCTTCCGCCGAACGTAAGGAACACAAAGCAGGCACCAACCTGCGTTTACATGAGCCCACCAAGACTTTCCGCTCGGCTTGGTCGCCCTTCACCCCAACCAAGAAGACCTGAGTAAAGAGACGAAACGCCTCCCTCGGCGACTATAGACTATCAGTCTTCGGCATCCGTGAACGAGTCTTCCACTTCGTCGACTTCATCTTCTTCAGCCTCACCACGGGGCGGAGCCTCGAGGGCGGTCAGAATTCGATCCCAGAGATCGTCTCTCCCCTTCCCCGTCTCCGACGAGTAGATGGTAAAGGCATCTCGGGGAAGGTCGACCGTATTGGAGATCAACTTCATGCTCTTGGCGATCTGGTTTGCCGAGAGTTTGTCGGCCTTGGTAGCCACCAGAATCGTCGGAATATTCATTTCCTCGAGCCAATCGAGCAACTGCAGATCGTCGCGGGTGGGCTTGTGACGAATATCGAGAATCTGCACCACGGCACGAAGCGACGCCGCATCACGAAGATACTCTTCGATCATCGGGCCCCACTGCTTCCGGATACTCTCCGGAACCTTCGCATATCCGAAGCCGGGAAGGTCTACGAAATAAAACTTCCGATTCACCTTCAAAAAATTCAGATGCTGCGTGCGCCCGGGCGTCTTTGATACCCGCATGAAGTTTCGCCGATTCAGCAGACTGTTGATCAGGCTCGACTTACCGACATTACTGCGACCCGCAAAAGCAACCGCACCAAGGTCGTCCTTGGGCCACTGGTCGCGGCGCACCATCGACCCGATGAAATCGATATCCTGAATCTTAACCTTCACGCAAGCACCTTTTTCATACGAGCCAGCCCTTCTTCAATGCGTGCCAGGCCGGTGGTATAAGAGAAACGCAGATATCCTGGAAGTCCGAAGTCGTCGCCGGGTGTAACAGCGACGTGGGCCTCTTCGAGTATCCGGCGCGACAGGGCCAGCGTATCACTGTCGAAACGCCGCGCATCGGCCAGTACGTAAAAGGCGCCGGTAGGATCGACGGGAACTTCGAAACCAAGCTCGCGCACGCCCTTCAACATCACCCGACGACGCTCGTCATACGCCCGCCGCATCTCGACCGACTGAGCCTGAATGCCGGGGTCGCTGAGGGCAACAAGCCCCCCCCACTGCGCAAAGCTGTTGGCTGAAATGAAAATGTTCTGCTGCAGAATTTCGAGCGTGCGCACATATTCGGGCGGAACCACGACATAACCCAGCCGCCAACCGGTCATGGAGAACAGCTTGCTGAAGCCGTTAATGACGAAGGCGCGATCGGTAAATTCGAGAATGCTGTGATCACTGCCTTCGTAGATAAGACCGTGGTAAATCTCATCGGACACAATGGTCGGCCCCAGTGCCGCCAGCGCCTTCAACCGATCGGCATCGAGCACGGCACCCGTCGGGTTACCCGGCGAGTTGAGAATGATCGCTTTGGTGCGCGGCGTAATCGCCGCCCGAACCGCCTCGGGGTCGACACGAAAGCCGTCTTCGGCCGCCACGTCGACGAATACCGGCGTACCCCCGCTGAGCATGGTGAAGTTCGGGTAGCACGGGTAATAGGGACGGGGAATAATGACCTCGTCGCCCGGGTCGAGCATCGAGAGAAAGACCATCATCAGCACCGGACTGGTACCCGAGCTTACGACCACCTGTTCGGAACCGATCGTCACGCCGTAGCGGGCGCGGTACATGTCGACAATGGCGTCGACCAGCTCGTGGTGACCCCGTGCGGCCGTATAGTGCGTTTCGTCGTCCTGCAGCGCACGCGCGGCCGCTTCCTTCACGGCTTTGGGCGTCGCGAAGTCGGGTTCGCCGAGCTCGAAGTGCACGATGTCGTGACCGGCGCGCTCGAGTTCCTTGGCGCGAGCGAGTACATCCATGACGAGAAACGGTTTCACATTCGCGACGCGACGTGAAGGCATGCGGCCACCTGATTGGGCGAGAGTGGATGGAGAGCCGATGGAAACAGTATAATCATGCCATGCAATCGACGCTCAGGGCCACCATTCTCATTGCATTCCTGCTTGCCGTGGCCGCCTGCACCGGAACGCGCCATAACATTCAGTTATCAGACGTATCCGGTGGCCTGGGTCGCCTTGAATTCAGCCCGTACGATCCCCTGCAGAAAGAACCGGTTACCTACACAACCATCGGTGAGCACAAGTACGACAAGTTCGTAAAGGAAGCCGCCGCCCTGCGGGCCACCATGGTCTTCACCCTGCACACCATCGAACGGTTCGAAACCGTCGTGGCCGGAAAGGCCACGCCCAATCCGATCGATTTCGTGCTGGCCTGGCAACTGGTTACCCAAACCCTGCCCCGTACGGCCGAACGGGCTGCCTATCTGTACCTTGAAGGATCGCGTCTCAAGGAAGAGGCCTCGTCAGACTTCTTCTGGCGCTTCTACAAGATACCCAAGGCCAAAGGCGCGCTGGATGAAGCACGCGAGAATCTCATCGCCACACGCGACATGGCCCCCGTTCTCATCGAGCGCCTGGAAGGTCTGGTCACCCGCATCGACCGGAAGAAGCTGCTACGCCAGTCGTTCTGAAGCCAAACACGTCCACCGCCCTTCGCGTCTGCTCCACAACGCAAAAAAGGCGCCCCGGAGGGCGCCTTCCTATCGGTCCATAACGGGTCGTCAATCCCACCTTGGCGTTTCGCTTTCCGTCCACACGCTGCGCAGAGGTCCGCTTAACGATACCCAGGCATCGTTGGTCGCCGCGTAATTTACGGTAATGTTGACGTTCGCAAGCCCCTTCTCGTAGTCACAGAAATCAGGGTTCAGCGTGGCCGTGCACGAGTAATACCCGCTGTCCGAAACGGTGCGCTGGCCAACCTTCATGAGCGCACTCCAATCGCCCACCTCGGCATACGAAGTCTCGGCGCCACCCTCGGGGGTACACTTGACCTCGAAGTTGACCGAGCTGTAGTCGTGGAGAATGCTGTCATACGCGGTAATGGTCTTTTCCGTACTCACGGCGGTCGTGTTCTGCTGGCCGTACAGTTCGAGGCTGACCCTCACGTCGTCGGTATAAAAGGCATAATTAATGTAATTACCACCAGTTATATAGTAGTAACGGAATGTGGCACCCACCGGAGCCGGCGGAGAGGCAATCTCGCCTTCGCACAGCACGCCCGTGGTATCGGTTACCTTGTAGGTAAAAGACTGGGTTCCCCCATTGTTGCCGTCGCCCGGATCAACGGGGTCGGTCGGCTCGGTAGGCGTGTCGGGCGCCGCACGTAGAACCGCAAACGGGCTGAACGAGCGTGTAAGACCCGAAAGCGTGCCGTCTTCATGCAATTCCTGGCCGCCCAGCACTTCCCATCCGCTCTGTCCAAGATGACCCAGTACCAGGCCCGCCGTGTCGGTCACGTCTTCAAAATAGGGGAGGAAAACCGTGGCGTCGGTCGCAAGCGTGACCGGCTGCAACGAAGGCAGCGCACGAACCTGAATGTCGACTCCCGGCCCCTCGAGAAGCCAGGCCGGATCGTTCGTCACGAAACCCGGAAGATTCGCCATGCTCACGATGGCTTCGTTTACGCCGAGCGGAAGCGCGTCGGCCGGAAGCACCAGCTTCGTCCCGTAGATCGGGCTCGTCGCATCGCTCACGGCTACCGTTGCCTCCTCACCCGCCTTGACCACCAGGGCCGTACCACCCTGCTGCTGAACTTCGGCCAATACCGCATCAATAGCGGCCTGGCGAATACCGTCCTGAATGGCCGAAACCAGGTCGCCGCAACCCGTAAGGCCAATCAACGCTACGAGCGCCAGCGCGCTTCCCCTTATCAGTCTCATATCGATCCCTGTTGTTCCCCGAAAATTTCAATGGCGACATGACCCATGCAAAACAACGCATGCCTGCCCCTCGACCACTTACCCGGCGATCGGAAAGTCTAGCGCCATGGGCCGCCCATGTCAACGTAAACATACAATATCGAAAGGGCTTCGCACGCCCATGACGAAACTCATCGTCGAATGCTCGCGTAGACGACAATCCGGTTCCAAACAAAAAAGACCGGCCTACCCAAAGGGGAAGACCGGTCTCGAACAGAACAGGCTGCCTGAGGCTGCTTACAGGCCCATCAGCTTGCTGATGATTTCCTTCATGATCTGCGAGGTGCCCCCGCCTATCGTCACCAGGCGGGTGTCGCGCCACGCCCGCGAAACCATGTATTCGTCGACATAGCCGGCGCCGCCGTGCAGCTGCATGCATTCATCGACGTTGCGCACGGCCATTTCACCGGCATACAGCTTGGCCATCGAAACCTCGCGGGTAACGTCTTCCACACCCTTGTTGAACTTGTCGCAGACGGCGTAAACGAACGCACGGCCGACGTCGATGTTGGTCTGCAGCTCGGCCAGCTTGTGACGGGTAACCTGGAACTTGCTGAGCGGACGTCCGAACGCCTCGCGCTCCGTTACATACTTGATGGTTTCATCGAGAATGTGCTGTGCCCCGGCAATGGCGCCGACCGAACCCATCAATCGTTCGCCCTGAAAGTTCTGCATGATGTGAATGAAGCCGTGGTTCTCTTCACCCAGCAGATAGCGCTTGGGAACGCGCACGTCCTCGAAATACAGCAGTGCCGTATCCGAGGCGCGGTTGCCGACCTTGTTCAACTTCTTTCCGATGCTGATACCGGGCAGATCGGTGGGAACCGTCATGAAGCTGATGCCCGCATAACCGGGTACATCGGTGTTCGTGCGCACGGCCATGGTGAGAAAGTCGGCCCGCGTACCGTTCGTGATCCACATCTTCGAACCGTTGATGACGTAATCATCGCCGTCGCGTTTGGCCGTCGTCTTGATGTTCGCCACGTCGGAGCCTGCGCCCGGTTCGCTCACGCAGATGGCCGCAATTTTCTTGCCCTGCATGGCGGGAACCAGGAATTCGTCCTTCTGCTCCTTCGTGCCGATGTGGGCGATGATGGGCGTGGCCATATCGGTCTGCACCATCAGACTCAGCGCCGTGCCCGCCGAGTTACAGCGTACGAGTTCTTCACCGCGAACGACGGCGTACCAGTAATCGCCGCCCGAACCGCCGCAATCTTCGGCGAAGTTCGCACCAAGGAAGCCCAGCTCGCCCATCTTCTCGAAAACCCAACGCGGAAAGATTCCTGCTTCTTCCCACTCATCTACGTTCGGCACCAGCTCGTCGGTAACAAACTTCCGCAGCTGCGAACGGAACATTTCGTGTTCTTCGGTGAAGTAATCGTAACGCATCGGATGGACTCCCGAGTTATTGATTGACTAATCAATCAATTGAACCAATCCCCGCCCGGCATGTCAAGGGGGGAACGGTTGCACGACATTCCCGTTGAAGGGGAGATGGTGAGAGCGTGCGAGGGAGTGATGCGGTTCTACGGACTTTCCGCTGAAGGGGAGATGGTAAGGGGGGAGCAGGTTCTGACCTACAGACCATCAGACTCGCAGACCAACAGACTGACCATGACCAGGTTGAATCATCAGCGGCATAGCCTGTGCCGCTACATGTTGCTTTTTCCTTGACCTGCGAGAAAGCGAACACTAGGTTAGAGCAATGGGCGGCCGTATTTCCGGATTCAAAGAACTCAACGTCTACCAGAACGCCATGGATGCGGCGATGATGATCTTTGACTTGAGCCGGGACTTCCCCATGTACGAACGGTTCAATCTTACTCATCAGGTCCTACGGTCTTCCCGTTCCGTCTGCGCCAATATCACCGAAGGTTGGCGTAGACGTCGCTATCGTGCCGCTTTCATTGCCAAATTGAATGATGCGGAAACCGAGGCGTCGGAAACGATATGTTGGCTCGACTTCTGCCTACGCTGTGACTACCTGGACCAAGCTACGGTAGTGTCGCTCGAGAAGCGTTACGATCACATCATCGCTCAGCTCAATCGCATGATATCCGAACCGCAAAATTGGATCAGGTAAGAAGTCGGAAGTTTCCAGGTCTTCCTGCAGTTCCAGTGGAGAGTGGTCTGACGGTCCGAAAGTCAGACAGTCTGATGGTCAAGCCCGACTACACCCGAAAAACCGCCCCATCGTCGCCAATGGAAAACACCTCGGCCACTTCCGACACGCCCGGCATCAACGAGGCCTCGGTGGCCGTCACCAATGCCTGAACGCCCGATTCGCCCAGAAAGCGCGTAAGATAGCCGCGACGTTCTTCATCGAGCTCACTGCCGACGTCGTCGAGTATGAATAGGGGTGGCGACCCGAGCACCGTGGCGGCATGGCGTATCTGGGCAATACGCAGCGCCAGCACCAAGGCTCGCGTCTGCCCCTGCGAAGCGTACTGCCTGGCGTCGCGTCCGTCGATGCGCATGGCCAGGTCGTCACGATGCGGACCGATGGTCGTAAAACCGCGTTCGCGGTCATCGGCTTCGCGCGACCACAGCTCTTCCAGTAGAATATCGCGCCAATCGTCGACCGACGCCTCATTCAGGCGCGACGGATTCGGTTCGTAGCCAAGCTGAAGAACCGCCCCACCAAAAATGTCGGCAAAAGCCGCCGTGGCATCGGGCAACAGCTCGTCGAGAAAGCGGCGGCGCGTACCGGCCAGCCGTGCACCGGTCGTGGCCAGTTCCTCGGTCCACGCTCCCAGATGATCGCCTCGGGCGCCCTCCTTCAACAGCTGGTTACGTCCGGCAAGCGCGCGCTGATAACGGTTGTAGTCGTCAAGATATTCGGGCAGCAGGGTAAACGCCGCCCGATCCATGAATTCACGGCGCAGATCGGGTCCGCCGCGAACCATGAGCAGGTCTTCGGGTTGGAATGCGACCACGCTCAGATGCCGCACGTAGTCGCGAAGGTAGTGAACTTCGTTGTTGTTGACGATGAGTCGACGCTGCCCTTTCCGGGAAATGCGCACGCTCAAATCGGTCTCGAGACCGTCGCGCTCGATGCGTCCCCTTAGCGCTGCTTCGTCTTCACCGCTGCGAATCAGGTCGCGGTTGTGCGCCTGCCGCCGGAACGAGCGACCGGTGGCAAGTACGTACACCGCTTCGACCAGGTTGGTCTTTCCCCGGGCGTTGGCGCCCGTGATGAGCTGCAGCCGGCTTTCGAAGGCGAGCGAAACCTGCGCATGATTGCGGTACGCGAAAAGTTCCAGAGTGCGCAGGCGCACGGCGCTTCGTCAGATGCGCATCGGCATGATGACGTTGGTGTAGGTCAGATCGCCTTCGCCGTCGACGACCGGAGCGATGACACCCTGACTCACATCGTCGTTCAAGCCGAGAAAGACTTTTTCGGAACCGATTTCGGCAATAACGTCGAGCAGATACCGGGCGTTGAAACCGATTTCCATCGAATCGCCTTCATACTGCGCATCGATTTCTTCCGATGCATCACCCATTTCCGGATTGCTCGACGAAATCTTCAACGTTCCGCTCGAAAGACTCAGCTTGACGCCCTTGAACTTTTCGGGCGACAGCAGACTCACGCGGCGAAGCGAATCGGTAAGCGCCTGGCGGTCGACCAGCACCTTCTTGCTGCTGCCTTTCGGCACGACAACACGATAATCGGGAAATTCACCGTCGATGAGGCGCATCGTCAGCACCAGGTTCTCACGGCGACCCACGCAGTTGTTGCCCGAAAACGACAGCTCGAACTGACCGCCGTCGAGGTGCTTCTTCAGCTCAGCAAAACCCTTACGGGGAACAATGACACCCTTGGCCAGCGGAAGCGCGTCGATGTTTTCGACTTCACGCTCAACCAGGCTGAGGCGATGGCCGTCGGTAGCCACCAGACGCAGACCATGCTCGCCCCGTTCGATATAGATACCGTTCAGGTTGAATCGGGTTTCGTCGGTCGAGACGGCGAAGATCGTCTTCGAGATCATGTCGCCCAATACCGCGGCCGGAAGTGCGAAATAACTGGCGTCGGGATACTCCTGCACCTGGGGGAAGTCTTCCGGATCGAGACCCAGCACGTTAAACCGGCTGCGTCCGCTCGAAATTTCGACGTTGAAGCCGTCTCCGCTCCGAACGCGAACCTCACCCTCGGGCAGCTCCTTGACGATGTCGTAGAGCTTTTTTGCGTTCAGGCTGAGCGATCCGCTCGTGACCACATCGGCCGAAATACGGGCCGAGACACCGACTTCCAGGTCGGTGGCGACGAGCTGCAGCTGACCGCCTGAACCACGAATGAGTATGTTGGCCAGAATCGGCATCGTGTTGCGCTTTTCCACGACGCTCTGGGTTACAGAAAGACCCTTCAGGAACTCGTCCTTCGCAATCCGGAATTCCACGTCAACCTCGCATGCGGCGAAAGGGGGTGCTTTTTCTCTTTTATAGAAAGAGAGAGAAAGTAAAAAAAGAAGAAGAAGAAGAAGGATCTGTTGATAAGCCCTTACTTCGACGTAAGCCACCTATTCTACACGAAAAAAGGTCACCCGTCACCTGTTGGAAACCCATGAAAAAACGTGTCGTCCGATTGCCGGAAACCATGCGGAAATCCGCGAGGCGATCGTTATTCACAATTCACTGACAGTTCCGATCGACGGGTGCGCACAGGGTAGGATCGGATCTGCTTACAGGGTTGTTGACAGGTTGCACGTTTGGTGAAAGGTGATAGGTTACGTGTGGCGAGGATCCAGCACGGATGCACGGTTGGTGACCAGTGACCGGTGACCGGTCGCGTGCCGAAAGGTCTGCCTTCAGAAGAATGGGCACTCCGAATGCACGCAGAAGAAAAAGAAAGGGTCGGGGGAAGGGCGCAAGCCATCGTTTCGGGCAGCAACCCCTCAGCGATCCCCGCGGTCTCCTGTCAAAAGCTCTTCACTTAAAATGGGCGCGTAAGCGCGACCGCAACGTTCAGGCGTTGCTGCACGATTTCTTCAGCGCCGTCACCACCGCTTCGAAGTGCGGATCGGACTGACGGCGTTTGCGTACGTTGTCGCAGGCGTGAATGACGGTGGCATGATTGCGACCGAACCGTTGACCGATTTCGGGAAAACTGAGCTCGGTCAGCTCGCGCACCAGGTACATGGCCACATGGCGCGGCAATGTCAACGAGGCTTTGCGACTCGACGATTTCAAATCGATGGGGCGTACATTATAGAAGTCGGAGACTTTTCGAATAATGTCGTCGGTCGAGATGACCTTGGGCTCGCCCATGTGAATCGACAGCACCCGCTGGGCGAACGAAAGGGTAACGGGCTGGTTCTGGAATTCGCTGTACGCGCGAATACGGGTGAGATAACCTTCGAGGTCGCGAACATTCGTCGTCGGCATCGAGGCCAGAAAGAGAGCGACCTCGTTGGGTAACTCAAGGCGCATGGCTTCGGTTTTGCGCCAGATGATAGCCAGCTTGGTTTCGGTGTCGGGCGGCTGAATGTCGGCGATGAGGCCCCATTCGAACCGCGACCGCAGCCGCTCTTCCAGGCCCGACATGTCTTTCGGATACTTGTCGGAGGTCAGTACAATCTGCTTGCCGGCTGCGTGCAGTGAATTGAAGATGTGAAAAAACTCTTCCTGCGTACCCTCTTTTCCCGCCATCGTGTGCACGTCGTCGATGAGCAGAAGGTCGCAGTCGCGGCGATAGCGTTCCTTGAAATCAATGGCTTTACCGCGCTGAATCGCGCTCACGTACTCGTTCATGAACCGTTCGGCCGACAGGCAGAAGGTACGCTTGCGACCCCCGGTTCTCTGGTAGAACCGGTGACCGATGGCATGCAGCAGGTGCGTCTTTCCCAGGCCGGCCCCACCGGCAATGAACAGAGGATTGTACGAACCCAGGCGGTCGGCGACGGCAAGCGCACTGGCGTGGGCTACCTGATTGCTCAAACCGATGACGAAGCTGTCGAACGTGTACTTGGGATCGAGCTGGGGATTCAAACGTGCTCGATGGGGGCTCTCGCTATCGGAAATGGGCGCCTGAAGCGAAGCATCTTCCTGAAGCGCGGCAGCGGCTTCGACCGCAACGAGTGCTTCGACCGGCTCGGCAACCGGAGCGTCGGTGACCTGCTCACCCGAAGCCTGAACAATGACCTCGACCCGAATTCCGGGAACCACCATGCCTGCCGCCACACGCAGCATTTCGGCGTACTTGTCGCTGACCCACTTTCGATGGTAATCGTCGGGCGCCGCCAGAATGAGCAGATTGTCGACACACGACACCTGACGCAGCGGTCGGAACCAGATATCGAACATGTTGTCGTTGACCATGGTCGAGATCTGCCGCGCTACGGCATTCCAAGTTGGTTCGGTCGGCATCGTTACAGGCACAAAACGGCTCCGTTTACTGACACATTATCCACAGGCGGTAACGGCCGTAACTGGACGAAAAGACAGACAGAATTTCGATTGATCAGGCAATCCCGATCGTTTTTCCACAAGCAGGCACATCAAGGCGCCGCCGCAGTGTTTCGACCGGTTGCCCGGCCGTCGGTCGGTCAAGGCTGTTCGACTTTGCGATCCGGTAACCGACCGGCGGTAACGCAACGGGATCGTCAGCTTATCAAAATGACGGGGGGTGTCAAGGCAAAGAAAAGATCGCCCAGATCTGATATAGATAGACGATCCAGGCGATCTGCCCGAGCTCGCAGATCGGCTTCCGAAGCCGACTTGCGCTCATCCTGACCGATCAGCCAGAAAAGACAGCTTCTGTCCTTGATCGCCGTGCGATGGGCTTTCTCAGCAGCCGCTTGGGGGTAGTGCCCCCAGTGACCAACCAATGTTCGATTAATTACCGGTATCTGTCAATAGCCAGCCGACCATGGGCACAAACAGGGGCCGAGAGGTTTGCGGCGTTCCAGACGCATTGAGTAGAATGGGATCAGGCAGACCGAATGGTCGACGCCTTAGGTTGAAACGCTCGCTCGGATACGGGGAAGGAACCAGGGAGGCTCTTGCATGTGTGGTATCGTCGGATACGTCGGCTCGAAGGCGGCGCAGGATATACTCGTCGACGGCTTGCGACGGCTTGAATATCGCGGTTACGACTCGGCGGGTATTGCCGTACTCAACCAGGGCGAGCTGGCCGTATGCCGTCGTAAGGGAAAACTTTCCAATCTGGAAGACGCCCTTCGTGAAAATGCCGTCGCTGGAAGCCTGGGCATCGGACACACGCGCTGGGCGACCCATGGCAAACCGAGCGATATCAACGCCCACCCGCATCGTTACGGCGATGTCGTCGTCGTGCATAACGGCATCATCGAGAACCACAGCGATCTGCGAGCAAAACTCGAAAGTCAGGGTCACGTCTTTCAGAGCGAGACCGACACCGAAATTTTCGCCCACCTGATCGCCATCCGAGTCGAGCAGGGCGAGTCGTTGAGCCTTGCCGTTCGAAATGCGCTGGAAGAGGTGCACGGTACCTACGCCATCGGCGTCATCTCGCCGCGCGAGCCCGGAAAATTCATCGGCGCGCGCATGAACGCACCGCTGGTAATCGGTCTCGGCGAGGGCGAAAACTTTCTGGCTTCCGACATTCCGGCCATTCTGCCCTATACCCGCGATGTGATTCTGCTGCACGAAGGCGATATTGCCGAAGTGACCGCCGACGAGGTCGCAATCTGCGACCTGGCCGGAAATACCGTCTATCGCGAGAAAAAGCGAATTACCTGGGATGCCGACGCCGCCGAAAAAAACGGCTACGAGCATTTCATGCTCAAGGAAATTCACGAGCAGCCGCGCGCCGTGGCCGATACGATTACCGGGCGCGTTTCGCTTGAACGGAATCTCGTCGAGCTCGACGGGTGTTCGTTCAGCCGCTCCGAACTCGACTCGCTGAAGCGCATAACGATTGTGGCCTGCGGCACCAGCTGGCACGCCGGATTGGTAGGCAAGTTCATGATTGAGAAGCTTGCCCGCATTCCGGTCGAGGTCGACCTGGCAAGCGAATTCCGTTATCGCGATCCGATCATCGAAGAGAGCCATCTGGTCATCGGCGTGAGTCAGAGCGGTGAGACCGCCGACACGCTGGCCGCCATTCGCGAGGCTCGCGCCCGCGGCGCCCGGGTGGTTTCCATCTGCAATGTCATCGATTCAAGTATCGCGCGCGAGAGCGACGACGTACTCTACACCCATGCCGGTCCTGAAATCGGGGTGGCCAGTACGAAAGCGTTCACGACGCAGCTTACTGCCTTTTATCTGCTTGCGCTGTATTTTGCGCAGGTTCGGGAGGCTCTGAGCCAGGACGAGTTGTCGCAGCGACTGCAGCAGCTCATCAGCCTGCCTCAGAAACTGGGGGAAGTCATTGATTCGGCGAGTCCACTGCTCGCGGTCGGTAAGAAGTATGCGCGGGCCCGGGATTTTCTCTTTCTCGGCCGCGGCATCAACTACCCGATCGCCCTGGAAGGCGCGCTGAAACTGAAGGAAATCTCGTACATTCACGCCGAGGGGTACCCTGCCGGCGAGATGAAGCACGGACCTATCGCTCTCATCGACGAAAACCTGCCGGTTGTCGTGGTGGCGACGCGGGGTACGACGTACGAGAAAATGTTGAGCAACCTTGAAGAGGCGCGGGCGCGTGACGGAAAGATCATCGCCATTGCTTCGGAAGGTGATGAACGTATCCGGTCGGTCGCCGACGATTTGTTCTCCGTTCCCGACATGGGCGACGAACTGAACCCCATTCTGGCATCGGTGCCGCTCCAGTTGCTGTCCTATCATGTGGCGGTACTGCGCGGTAACGATGTCGATCAGCCTCGTAACCTTGCGAAAAGCGTTACGGTCGAATAAATCGCCGAACCGATCGACGCCTTAGCCTGGGGCGCCGAAATTTGAATTTTTCCATTCCTTCGCGCCTGCTGGAACGCCTCAAGCTGCACCAGCAGACGCGTCTTCTCATTATTGCGATGACCGTGGGCCTGATCTCGGGCCTGCTGAACGTCGGCTTTCGCTTCGGTGTCGAAGAAGTCGCGCACTCACTGCGCACCTTCTGGGCCGGCCTCATGGGCATCGACACCCACAAGCTCGAAGAGCTGCTTGCAGGCGGCGCCGTACTCATCGCCCGCTTCGATTATCATTACCTGCTGCTGCCTCTGCTGCCGCTGTCAGGCGCGCTCATCGTCTGGCTCATCTGGCGCTTCGTGCCCAACTTCGAGGGCGGCTACAACTTTCCGAATTTCCTCGTGGCGGTGAATCTGCGCGGCGGTATCGTTCGCCTGCGCGATACCCTCTGGCGATCGTTTGCGGCCATCGTAACGATCGGAAGCGGTGCGAGCGCCGGTCTTGAAGGTCCCGTGGCCGCCCTGGGCGGCGCGGCCGGGTCCAGCTTCGGTCGATTCATTCAGGCGAGCGGCGGCCGTATGCGCCTGTTGGTTGCCTGTGGTGTTGCCGCGGCCATTGCCTCGAACTTCAACGCCCCGATTACCGGCGTGCTCTTTGCCTTTGAGATTGTTCTGCTGGGCAATTACGCACTGGAGAGCTTCGGAGCCATCGTGCTGAGTGCCGGTGTCGGCACCGTCGTTTCCCGCTGGGCCTTCGGCAGCGAATCGGTTTTCTATACGCCCGAGTTCGCCATTACCTACGGGTGGGAGCTGCTGCTGTACGGCGCGCTCGGCATTCTCTGCGGCTTGTTCGGGGGCCTGTTCACCCATTTCTTCTTCTGGGTGCGCGAGCGTTTTCGTCGGTCACCGCGCAGCGAAGCCGCCAAGCTCATCTTCGGCTCGGTTTCGGTCGGACTCATTGCCGTGGCTTTTCCCCAGGTCATGGGGGCAGGCTACAACATTATTCAGGCCTCGCTCACGGCGGTTTACCCTCCCCTTTTCCTGATCGGCGTCTTCTTTGCCAAGGCCGTGGCAACGGCTTTGACGCTGGGTTCGGGCATGGTGGGGGGAATGTTCGGACCTCCCCTCGTGTTGGGCACCATGCTCGGCGCCGGGTTTGCCAGCCTCATTCAGTCCTATACCGAATTGCCGGTGCAGGTTACCAGTTTTGCCGTGGTGGGCATGGGCGGGTTTCTGACCGCCGTTACGCGCGCGCCGCTGACTTCGCTGTTTCTTCTTTTCGAGTTGACCGGTACGCACGAAGTCGTGGTTCCGGCGATGTTCGTGTCCATACTTGCGCTGGTGGTGAGCAGCCGCGTGGCCCGTCGCAGCATCGACGAAGAAGAACTGCACCGCCACGGCATCGACCTTGAAGAAGGCCGCGACACCGGGGTACTGTCGTCGATTCTGGTGGGCGACGTCATGCAGCCCGGCTTTACGGTGGTGAATAGGCGTACCCCCTTTCGCGAGCTGGTCAAACTGTTTACCCGCACGCAGGAAACCTATTTTCCCGTGGTCGACGACGACGGTCGCATGCAGGGTATTCTCAGCTTTCAGGACGTGCGTGGCGTCATTTTCGAAGAATCGCTGGCCAATCTG
>JAWLBW010000076.1:0-16500 GCA_041687475.1 bacterium | reverse complement strand
CGAAGCAGACGGCCCCCCGCAAGCGCGCCACCAAGGCGCAGTCCTGACTCTTCACAACCTTTAAGCGGAACAAGCAGCGATGCCCGAACGCAAGAAAGCGACCCGTACGCGACGTACCGGCGAACGGCCCATTGCCATTACGGGCGCCGGAACCTTCATCGGTCAACGCCTGCTGCGCCGGTTGCAGGCCCGCGGCGATGCACCGCTCGTCGTGCTTGACATCAAGCGGCCGAAGGAGCTCGAGCGTGAGCACAAGTTCTACAAGGTCGACCTGACCCAGCCCACCGCAGACGCGCAACTCGCAGATATTCTCGAACGCGAACAGGTCGATACGGTCATTCACATGGCCTTTCTGGCCAGTCCGAGTCGCGACTCGACGCATGCGCACGAGCTCGAGGTCATCGGCACGCTCAATCTTCTGCACGCCTGTGCCCGCCACAAGCTGCGTAAGCTCATCGTACGTTCGACGAGCATGGTGTACGGGGCCCATCCGTCGAACCCCAACTTCCTGACGGAAGAAGCGCCCCTGCGCGCCCCCCGTTCCTACGGTTTCGTGCACGACAAGGCCGAAGTCGAAGAGCTGCTCATTCGCCATCGGCGCAAGCACCCCGAAACGACGATTACCGTACTGCGGCCCTGCTCGATTCTCGGTCCGACGGTACGCAACTTCATTACCGATTATCTGCGCCGCCCGGTCTGCATGACCTTGCTGGGCTATGACCCGCTTTACCAGCTGGTGCATGAAAACGACGTCATCGACGCTTTCGAGCTCGCCGTCGAACAAGACCACTCGGCGGCCTTCAACATCGTCGGGCCCGGCGTGTTGCCGCTTTCGACCATCATCAAGCTGGCGGGTCGGCCGACGGTACCTTTCGCCACGCCGTTCGCGTACCCGTTCGTGCAGGCCGCCTGGCTCGCCGGTCTCTCGCCGGTACCGAGCCCCCATCTCGACTATATCCGATACCTCTGGGTGGCCGACGGCGAAAAAGCGCAGCACGAACTCGGCTTCCGGCCTCGTCACAGCACGCGAGAGACCGTCGAGGCCTTTGCCGGCGTGCAGCGCCTGCGCGACGTACGCCTGCTCGAACACGTGAGTGAGTAATTGATGCGCAGAATCGCGTTCATCAACGAAAAGGGCGGCAGCTGCAAGACCACGCTGGCCGTCAACACGGCGGCCTTCTTCGCCATGAAAGGCCGCAAGGTTCTGCTCATCGACATGGATCCGCAGGGCCAGGTCGGTAAGTCGCTCGGAATCGATATTCGAAACGTCGAATACTCGACCCTCGAGTTGCTTACCGATCCGAAGCTTTCGGCCGCCAAGGCAGCGGTGTCAAGCCGTATCGAAGGACTCGACGTCGTCGTGGCCAACAAGACGCTGATTGACCTGCCCATGCTCATTGCGCAGGAGCCCGACCGCAATCACCGTCTGCAGCAGAAGCTCGACCGCATTGATGACTGGGATGTGGTCATCATCGACAGCCCTCCCTCGCTGGGCGCCCTGACCATCAATATCATGCTGGCGGCCGACGAAATCGTGATACCGGTCAGCCTCACGTTCTTCGCCCTTGACGGGTGCGCCGAAATTCTCGACACCGTCGCGCAGATCAAGACCACATACAAGCGACCTTCCCTGCAGGTTACCAAGGTCGTGCCGACGCTGTACCGCAATACGAGGCTGGCCAACGAGATACTCGAACGTCTGCATCAGCAATTCGGCAAGCGCGTGGCGAAAACGACCATCGGATACAGCGTCAAGATTGACGAGGCCCAGGCGCACGGCCAGACCATTTTCGAGTATGCGCCGAAGAGTACGGGCGCCCGGATGCTGGCCGAGCTGGCGGCTGAAATCTATCGCACGCCGAGGCAGCGTAAGTCATGAACTCCTACGGCCGCAACCGCCTCGACAGACTCGAAGACAAGGTACGCTCGCTTGCCGACGACAGGGCTCTATCGCTCGTACGCCAGCTCAAGTCGATGAGCGAACGAGGCAGCCTGACCGACCAGGACTTCGACAGCTATTTTCGCCAGATTGAGCGTGCCATCGGGTCCGATCTGGCCAGGCTCAGCAAGGAAGACCGAGCCCTCGTGCAAGAGCTCTTCCATCTGCTGCGCATTGCGCTGCGCGGAATCCGGCCCTCGTCGATTCGCAAGGCCGTTCGCCGCCTGATCATCGGCCGACCGGCGGGCAACGTCGACGATTTCGGGCGCGACGCCGAATTCATCGAACGTATGCGACCGGTCATCGAATTTCTTTTCTATCGCTACTTCCGCGTGACCGCCGAAGGAACCGAAAACGTACCCGGTACGGGCCCCGGCCTGCTGGTCGCCAACCATTCGGGCATTCTCCCGCTCGACGCGCTCATGCTGCAGTTTGCAGTCGAAGAGTTTCACCCGTCGGGCCGCCCGCTGCGCATTCTCATTGAAGAATGGTTTACCGCCCTACCCTTCCTTTCCTACACGCTCACCCGCATGGGGCAACTGCGGGGAAGTCAGGACAACGCCTCGCGCCTGTTGAACCAGGGCGAACTGGTCGGTGTCTTTCCCGAGGGCGTACGCGGCCTGGAAAAGCCCTACAGCCAACGCTATCACCTGCAGCGCTTCGGCCGCGGCGGCTCGATTCGCCTTGCGATGCGAACGGGCGCCCCCATCGTACCGGTCGCCATTCTGGGCGCCGAAGAAACCTATCCGGTACTCTTCACGAGCGGCTTCGTCGCCAACGCCCTGCGGGTACCTTACTTTCCTTTCACGCCGCTGTTTCCCTGGCTGGGCCCGCTGGGCATGATTCCGCTACCGTCGAAGTGGCACATTCGCATCGGCGAGCGGGTCGCCTTGGGTGACTTTTCGCCCGGATCATGGGAAGATGACATTCTTGTGAATACACTGAACGAAGATGTGCGTCGTGCCATTCAAGACATGCTCACCGACATGGTGCAGCGACGACGCAGCCTTTTCTTCGGGTAAGGAACGATGAAGAAACAGACTCCCGTCTACTCCTTCGACGTAACCTTTACGGGTAAACAGGCCAAGGCCATTGAAGCGGTAGCGAAGGCCAAAGGCATTACTCCCGAAGCAATGGTGCGTCAGGCCGTGCGCGATGCACTCGATCGAGCCAACGGAAAATCGGCCGACAATGGTGTCGAAGCCTATTTGCTCAAGCTGGTAGGAAATCGCTCGCGTCTGTCGACGCTTACCGCTGCCCAGCGCCAGGCGCTGGAAAAGCGTCTCAGCGCCGCCGTGCAGAAGAAGGACGAGCCCGACGAGCCCAAAGTCGCCAAGGCCAAGGTTGCCAAGGCCGTGAAGCCACGCACGCGCGCGGCCGCCAAAAAAGCGACCTGAGGCGATTCGCCGCGCCGCGTCCGGCGTCGGGTAATCGCTTGTGCGGCCCGCGACTGCTCACGGCAGGCGTCGGCTTTCAGCGCCGACTTCCCCCCCACTCCCATAACTGAACGCATTCCAGTAAGGGCACCGGCCCCAGAGGGCGTTCGTGCGCCTTCCTTCGCCCATGGGCGGAAACAGCGCCGTCTGTCCGTACGGGACTTTTGCCCCCCTGCAAAGAAAAAGGGGGAACAGCCTGTTCGGCCGTTCCCCCTGGAAGCTTGCGCAGCGAAGCTCAGTGATGCGCGTGATCGCCCGACTTGAGGTACGGGTCGGTCAGCGTGACCACCGGATATTTGCGCAGGTACTGCGAGCTGAGGAAGATGAAGGCGCCCGCGAAGCCCAGGGTCATCAGAATATCGTCGATGCCGTAGGGAATCTTCGTGGGGCTGAGCGTGGCCGTAATGACGACGTAACGCTCCATCCACAGGCCGATGAGTACGAGCAGAGCCATGGCGCCCGAAATCTTCGGGTTCATCTTGTTCGCCGCCGGCATGAGCACCCAGAAGGGAATCAGCCAGATGATGAACGGAAGCGCGAGGCTCCACAAACGCCAGGGATCGGAGTAGATGCGCAGAATCAGGTAGGGCGCTTCTTCGGGCAGGTTACCGTACCAGATGGGCAGGTACTGGGCCCACACGATGTACATCCAGAAGATACCGAAGCCGAAGATGAGCTTGCCCAGATCGTGATACTGCTGCTTACCGATCAGGTCGTCGAGGTAGGCATTCTTACGGTAGTAGGTGCCGAACAGGTTGGCAAGGCACCACATTGCAAGAAGGCCGCTCGAGAACTGCCAGCCGCCGAACATGGCGTCGGGGAACGTCCAGTCGATGCTGAGCATCATGTCGAAGGAGTGGAACGTCCAGAGTACGCCATAGGCGATGGCAACCATCGGAGCCATGATCTTCTGCTTGCGCTGGCTTTCGCCGACTTCGGCTTCGAGGCCCTTCCAGCCTGCGATACCGGCCTTGTTCACTTCGGCCACGGCGCCCTCGTCGGGTCGACGCGACGTCTTGCGATAGACGACGGCGAGCAGGTTGAAGACGGCCAGCACGAAGAGCTGGCGTCCCCAGAAGAAGGGCTCGTTCAGCCACCAGTGCTTGACGTGTGCCAGGTGCGGCCCGTGGTGCATTTCCGGATCGTGCGGCAACTGAAAGGTTTCCGGCGAGATCCAGCCCCACAGGTAGTGGCGACCGATGAACAGCACGATGAGCAGTACGAAGGACACCGGCAGAAAGCTTGCAAACGATTCGGCGATGCGCTTGAGGGGGCGCATCCACGTCGAATTCGTAATGTTGGCGATGGCGCCGAAAAGAATGCCCAGAATACCGAACTGCGTGAACAGCATGTAGTTGGTCAGCAGACCGGCCCATGCGTCGGTGGGGTTGCCGTCGAGCACGCCGATGAGGAACCCGACAATGCCGAGTACCACCGCGGCTGCCGCGAGACCCTTCGCCGTGCTGGAAATTGGCCGTGGTTTACGGCCGGCGAGGTTGGCGATGCTGAGATTGCTCATTGCGGTTGCAAGCTCCGAATGAAGTTAACGATGTGCCACCGCTCTTCAGGGGTGGTCTGCGCCCCGTAAGCCGGCATGAGAATGCCGCCGTTGCGAATCGTTCCGTAAATGAACCCTTCGCTGCGATAGGACATCACGAACGTCAGGTTGGGAACGGCCATGCCGTTGGCGGCCAGCTTCTCGGCAACGGGAACCGTGCCTTCGCCGTCGATGCCGTGGCAGGCGGCGCAGTTGTTCACATAGTGGTAACGGCCTTGTGCCACCGATTCTTCGGAATAGGGAATCGGATTGCTGAGCTGACCGTCGGCCTCGTCACGCGTCATCGCCGGCTCGGCCGGCGTGCGGGCCACGGTACCCGTGGGGTACGTGAAGTGACGTCCGTAGTACCCTTCCTGCGGCTTCATGCTGGGCATGTTGAACATGTCGAGGGTAATGGCGTCTTTTTCGTAGGAGTATTCGACGATGCCGTCCTTACCCCAGGTAAACGTCTGTTCCGTCGCCTTGTCCTGGGCCGTGGCGCTGAAGCCGACGGCCCCCACGACCATGACGGTAGCGGTGACTGCGAGTAGTTTCTTAAACACGCGAAACCTCCTTCGCACCCGAAGTCTTCATGATGTCTTCGACCTTGCCCATGCGGTCTTCACTGGTGCGCACCTGAACGCCGAAGTGATCGTCGCTGAAGCGGGCATCGTAGGCCCCGACGCGAATCTGGGGCAGACGCGCCAGAACCAGCATCGAAACCAGGTTGAAGATGGCACCGAACAGAATGGTCAGCTCGAACATGGGAATCGTAAAGGGCGCGACACCCTCGAGGTTCCACGATCCGATGGGCTTGCCGCCGGTTACCAGCGGCCAGTCCTGACTCATCCACACGGTCATCACGTATCCGGTCAGGGCTCCGAGAAGGGCGCCGAAGAGCGTGAACCAGCGTACGGGGCTGGGCTTCGACTCGAGCACCTCTTCAAGTTCATGCCGCGCGGTGGGCGAGAACAGAAGGATGTCCTTATACCCTTCCTGCCGCAGCTTCTTGACCGATGCCAGGAACTCATCAAAATGGGGGTATACCCCAAGTACTACGCGTGAGCTCATTTGTGAGCCTCCTTCAAGGGCGGACGAAGGATTTCCTTCACTTCGTTAATGGAGACAATCGGGAACAGCTTGGTGAAGATCAGGAACAGGGTAAAGAACCAGCCGAAGCTGCCCAGGGTGACCAGCCAGTCGATGTAGCTGGGCTTGTAGATGCCCCACGAAGCCGGAATATACTCGTGCGAAAGGGTCGTCACGATGATGATGTAGCGCTCGAGCCACATACCGATGTTCACGAAAATCGTGGCGATGAACAGCAGCATGAGGTTGTTGCGAATCTTCTTGAAGTACAGAAGCTGCGGCACCAGCGAGTTACAGAAGACCATGCCGAACCAGAAGAGGAAGGCGTAGTCGCCGAACGCGCGGTAGCTGAAGTGCGCCGCTTCGTACGGGTTGCCGCTGTACCAGGCATTCCAGAACTCGACCGCATAGGCGTAGCCGACGATGGTCGAGGTCAGAATGAGCAGCTTTGACATTGCGTCGAAGTGCCACATGGTAATGATGTGCTCGATTCCGAAGATTTTACGCAGCGGAATGAGAATCGTGATGACCATGGCCACACCCGAGAGAATGGCGCCGGCAACGAAGTATGGCGGGAAAATGGTCGAGTGCCAGCCCGGAACGACCGACATCGCGAAGTCCCACGAAACGACCGAGTGCACCGAGAGCACGAGCGGCGTGGCCAGGGCGGCAAAGAACATGTAGGCCTTGGTGTAGTGGCGCCACTGTTCGCTCGAACCGCGCCAGCCGAGGCTGGTGATGCCGTACAGCACCTTGCGCCAACCGGTCGCCTTGTCACGGGCGGCGGCGATATCGGGCAGCAGGCCGACGATGAGGAACACCGTCGAAACCGTGGCGTACGTCGACACGGCGAACACGTCCCAGATAAGCGGCGAGCGGAAGTTCACCCACAGCTGCCGCTGGTTGGGATACGGGAACAGCCAGTACGCGTACCACGGACGGCCCACGTGCAGCAGCGGGAACAGACCGGCCGTCATGACGGCAAACACCGTCATGGCTTCGGCGGCCCGGTAAATGCTCATGCGCCACCGTGCCCGGAAGAGGTACAGAATGGCCGAAATGAGCGTACCCGCGTGACCGATACCGACCCAGAAAACGAAGTCGGTGATATAGAAGGCCCAGTATACCGGGTGCATGTAACCCGACATACCCAGACCGTGTTTGACGTTCTGGCTTTCGGCCCAGACGCCGATGGCGAACAGAATCGCCGTGAATCCGACCGCGAGGAAATAATACGGCTTGGGCTTTTCAAGCGTCCGTATGATGTCGCGGTTTACCTGATCGTAAGTCAGTTCGGTAACCATACCGTGTTCCTCGCGGCTTAAATTTCTTCGTCCTGAACAATTCGGCGCAGATACGTGACCGCAGTCTGCGTGTTCAGTTCAACCAGTACCTGGTAGCCGAGAGCGTTCTCGACCGGCATCGGCAGCGTTTCGCCGCCTTCGGCGCGCCAGTTGCCCGTAAGCTTTGCCACCTGGCTGTTCGGATCCTTGAGGTTGCCGAACACAATGGCATCGGTGGGGCAGGTCTGGGCGCACGCGGTGGTAACATCACCGTCCTGCACCATGCGACCCTCGTCGCGCGCCAGGTCCTTGGCTTCACGGGTACGCTGCACGCAGAAGGTGCACTTTTCCATGACGCCCTTGGCCCGGACGGCCACGTCGGGGTTAAGCTGCAGGTTGAGCGGATCGGGCCAGGCGTAGTCGAACCAGTTGAAGCGGCGTACCTTGTAGGGGCAGTTGTTGCCGCAGTAACGGGTTCCGACGCAACGGTTGTAAACCTGGGCGTTGAGGCCCTCGGGGTTGTGGTACGTTGCGTACACCGGGCAGACCGTTTCACACGGAGCGCTCGTGCACTGCTGGCAGAGCGACGGAATGAAGTAGGCCTTCGGGTCTTGCGAATCTTCGTCGTAGTAACGATCGATCCACAGCCAGGACATTTCACGGCCCTTGGCAATGAGCTCGGGGCCGACCACCGGCACGTTGTTCTCAGACTGACAGGCAATCTGGCAGGCGCCGCAACCGATGCAGTTCTGCAGATTTATCGTCATACCCCAGCGATACTCGGGGTGAGGAATCTCGCTGTAGAAGTTCTGACCGGGGTGCTCGCCCAGCTGGCCGGCGACCCGGTGCGGAATCGTGCCGGCTTCCCAGTAGGTCTTGTCGTGCTTGAGCAGTTCGGCGGTGTGCGACACTGTCTTCTCGACGAACTGGGGAACCTGCGAGGCCGGAATGGTCTGCAGAATCGGGCGACCATCCTGAACATCGCTGCCCTGCGACGAAATGAGCTGTTCGGTACGCCCGGTCTTACCGACCTTGGCGGCGCCCAGCATGGCGGTAGCCGGCAGAATGGCCAGCGGGTTCACGCCGCGCTTGCCTTCGACAGGAATGATTTCGCCGCGCCACGAGTTGGCCTCGCCGGCGTAGCGGCCGAAGCTGTGGTCGTGACCCTGACCGATCGGAATGGCAATCACATCGTCGCGAATGCCGCGGTACACGTAAACAGGGGCTTCGACCTTGCCCATTTCGGTTTCGACGCTGACGACGTCGCCGTTCTGGACGCCGAGGCGGTCGGCCGTTTTCGGGCTCACTTCGACCCAGCTCTGCCAGGAAAGCTTGGTCATCGGGTCGGGCTGTTCCTGCAGCCAGGGCGTGTTGGCCATGCGGCCGTCATACCACTGAATGGTCGGGTAGGCGACCAACGCAAGCCCCTCGATGGACGGTGCGGGCGGAAGGTCGGTCGCGACATTGCCGCCGACCGAGACGGTGCTGCCGGCTGCTTCGGCGAAATAGCCGCCGCGCTGCAGGCTTTCACGCCAGAACTGTTCGAAGTTACCGCCGCCGGCAAGGCCCTGCCACGCCTGCTTGAGGTAATCTTCGTAGTTACCGACGCCGCCGGCGCCCTCCGATACCGAGCGGGCTGCGGCAAGCAGAACGTCGCCGGGGTGACGCGTATCGTACAGCGGGCGCATGACCGGCTGCAGAAGACCGTGCACGCCTTCACGCGGCACGTAATCGTTCCACTGCTCGTACGGCGTGTGCGTGGCAAGCACCAGGCTGGCCTGCTGCGCGGTTTCGGTCGGGTGCGACGCAAGCGCCACGACATACGACACGTTCTTGATCGCTTCGTTCCAGCGCGCCGCGTCGGGAAGCGAGAAGGCCGGGTTCACGTCGTTGAGCACGAGCACGTCGATTTCGCCGAGCTCCATGCGGGCAATGAGCCCCGAGAGGTCGGCCGTGGCGCGACCCTGATTCTGGTTCGGGCCGAACTGCACCGTGCTGCCCAGGTTGCCCAGAGCGGCGTTGATGAGGAAGACGACCTTGGCCAGCGCTTCGGGGTTCGCAACGGTCGAACCGGGCAGCGCAATGCTGGTGCCCTGCGCGAGACGACGGGCCATTCGGCGAATGGTTTCTTCGTCGATGCCGGCCTGCTCGGCAGCCTTGGCGGCAGTGTAGTCGCGGGCGATGGAACCGGCGGCGCCGATGTCCTGCTTCGCGAGGTTGTCGCCGAGAATCACGTTCAGCACGCCGAGGGCGACGGTCAGTTCATGTCCGGCCTTGACGGCGACCCACTTGTCGCTGTTTGCGGCGGTCAGCGACTGGCGCGGGCCGACGAAGTAGCTGACACCGACCTTACCGTTCTCGTAGGTCTTGTGCTGCGCGAACTGCGCGGCGTACTCGACCGGCGAAAGCCAGGTTTCGAGGTACTGGGCGCCGAAGCTCACGATGGTTTCGGCCTGCGAGAGGTCGAACTTCGGAAGCGCGTCGACACCGAAGACCTCGGAAGCGGCCTTGCGAATCGGTTCGTAGGCCAGCGGCTCGTATACGTAGGAAGCGTCGGAGCCCACGGCGTTCATGAAATCGCCGACGAGCTGGTCGAAGGTTCCCGGCGTGAGGGCGCCCACGTAAGCCACGTTGTTGGCCTTGCCCGACTGCTTCGCGGCGGCGAGGCGCTCGGCGAATTCCTGCGTCGCCTCATCCCAGGCAAGGGGGGTGTAGGAGCCGTTCGAGGGCCGTGCCGGACCGCGCAGGCGGTCGGGGTTGTACAGGTTCTGCACCGACGACTGTCCGCGCATGCAGAGCTTGCCGGCGTTGACCGGGTGGTCGGGGTTACCTTCGGCCTTCAACGCGCGCCCTTCGCGGGTACGCATGATGATGCCGCAGCCGGCCGGACATTCGCGACATACCGTCGCAAACCAGGTCGACTTTCCGGGAGTAATCTCTTCCTCTTTGACAAGGTACGGAATAACTCGCTCGACCGGGTCAGCGCAGTTTGCGACGACCGCCGTGGCGCTTCCGAGCCCGACCAGCTTGAGGAAATCTCTACGCTTAATTTCGTCTGCCATCTTCTTACCTGGGATGGAAACTTACTTGTGACAGGTCCAGCAGTCGAGCATGCGTCCGTGAAGAACGGGCTGCATCTCGGCCGGGGCCTGCTCGATTCGCTTCTCGTGGCAGCTTACGCACCAGCCCATGTTGAGCTCTTCGACGCGCTGCGCGGTTCCCATTTCCCACACGGCGCCGTGGCACTGCGCGCAGGTCTGGGTCTGTGCTGCGAAAACCTTGTCTTCTTCGGGCGAGACCGGGGGGGCCGCCGTTTCCTTCAGCTTGCAGCTTTCCCATTCGCCGGGTTCCTTGGACATGAAGCAGTCCATGAAGTAGCGAACGTGGCGCTTGTGAGTGAAGTAAACAAAGTCGGGCTCATCATGAACCTTGTTCCAGGGAATCGGCTGCTGGTTGCTCCAGTAGGCTCGAACCTTTTCGACGTCCTTCTTTCCGGCATCGGTAGCACCGGGAATCGCCTTGTGGCAATTCATGCACGTGCCGACCGAGGGAACGGAAGCGACCGGCGACTCGTCTGCCGTTTGGTGGCAGTAGAGACAGGCAATCTGGTTGTCGGCGACGTGAATCTTGTGGCTGTAGTCGACGGGCTGCTCCGGATGCGGATCTCCGAACTGCGAGCACCCGACGAAGGCCACGACTGCGATCAGGCAAGCGACGATTCGAGTCGGCAAGCAGAAGAGTTGAGGCATGCGATACTGCTCCGAGGGGACCGCTTTCCCACCTGAGAACCCTGAAAGCGGATGTGATGTTAAAGGGATAATTGAACCAGAAGGGCCCTATCGTGTCAAAGCTCGCTTTGCTGAGCAAAGGCTTTGACAGTGCCGATGGGCCGCACTACCGCTAACCGCTTGACATTACGCGTCATTGCATTGGGTAGAGAAAGGCGTCTCGTCGCGTCGAAGCCAGGCACGACAAAGATACCGTTCTCTATTTTGAGGCCATTTTCAATTGACATTCAGTTATTTTCCGCTCGAAGGCGCAAAGCGGTATGACGAATGTCACCAGACGGCGAAATGTTCTTCGGTAACCCCGAAGGCTTCGATGCTGCGCTCGCCGTCGGCAAGGCGCAGGGTTCCGGAAAAGCGGCCGTAGGGCTGGGCGAACCGGCTTGCGAGAACGCCGACATTGAGATTTTCCGACCGAACGCCCTCGAAGTGAAAGTCGAGGTCGACAACGCCATCGGCGGTGGTAATGCGCCACGGCGCCTCATAAGCGCCGAGGGGGTAGGCGAACACCGCTTGACCGAGCGGAACCAGGCGACCGTCGAGCCAGAGCGCATTTTCGATGCCGTTGTTGAAGTCGCCGACGAGGTTGACCCCGAGTTGTTCACCCCGATCGGTGGTACCCACAAGGCTTGCCCAGTTCCAGAACATGTTGCGGGGCGGGTACCCCTTCGAGAAGTCGATAATGGTCGCCGTATCGCCGGAAATCTCGCCGCTTGCCGTGCCGAAGCGGTATGCGCCGGCGCCGGCCGTGTTCTTGTAGGTGTAATGAAAGGGGCGGTCGCGTGCCGGCGCGATCACGCTCAGCCCCTCTTGCGTCTCGGGCACGCTGAGTTCGACGTCGAGCCCCTTACCCCGGAACGATGCGCGCCACCCCTTGCCGTCGGGAACGATGCGCCACCGCTCGCCTCGAGAAGAAAGCGACCATTCGGTGTCGAGCGAGGGATTCCAGTTTCCGAAAGCAAGGGGGCGTGCCGCCTTGCGCTCGATAAAACGACCGGTCTGTCGATCATGCACGTACACGAAGGCGGTGGCCAGGTAACCCGCATCGACAATGGCGAATCCGATGTGGCAACGCTCCGAATAGCCGCCCAGGTACAGCCATGCTTTGCGTTGTCGCCGGCGGCGTGAGGGAAAGCCTTCGGCATCCCAGGCCGCGGTGTCGACGTCGGTAATGCGACCGAGATATCGGCCGAGAAGGCGGTCGGTGCTCGAAGGTGTCGGCAGGGCGGCTGGAGCCGGGGGTAGAGCGGTTGTTTTCATGCCGGTTATGTTACCACCGGCGAAGGAGGCGCGAAAGCTTGCGCCCCGGCGGCTTGCAGCGAATGAGAGGGTATGGGAAAAACTGGAATGAACGAAAAGCTGATAGCCGAGGCACGTGAAATGCTGCGCACTTCCCGCCGCCCCCTCGCCCTGGCGGGCGCGGGTCTCAGCGCAGAAAGCGGCATACCCACTTTCCGCGGCGCGGGCGGCCTCTGGCGAAACTATCGTCCCGAAGCTCTGGCTACCCCCGAGGCGTTTGCCCGTGACCCGCAAACCGTATGGGAATGGTATGCCTGGCGCCGCGACCTCGTGGCCGAAGCGCAGCCGAACCCGGCCCACCATGCCCTGGCCCGACTCGAACATGAACGCGAAGCCTTCTGGCTGATAACCCAGAACGTCGACGGGCTTTCACAGCGAGCCGGATCGCAGCGGGTGCTCGAACTGCATGGCTCGCTGTGGCGCACCCGGTGTATCGTGTGCGGGCACGAAGCAGAAGACCTGCGCACGCCCACGCCGCTCGACACTGCCTGCGAAACATGCGGGGGTCGTATCAGGCCGGGCGTGGTCTGGTTCGGCGAAGGCCTTGATTCGCAAGTCATCGCCAAAGCGCAGCGGCTGGTCGAGGAATGCGATCTGCTGCTCGTACTCGGAACGAGCGCCCGGGTTTACCCGGCGGCGGGCCTGATTCCGCTGGCCGTGCAGAACGGAGCCCGTGTCATCGAAATCAATCCCGACCCCAGCGGTATGTCGTCGATGGTAAACGGCCTGCTGCAGGGGCCGGTGGGCGAGCTTCTACCCCGGTTGCTGCCGTGAGCGGCGTCGTTAAAACGGGGCTGACGAATCGGTTTTTGGAACTCTGGTATTGAGCGGTTGATTGGTGGTACGCCCCAGCGCCGCGCTGACCAGACGAATCTTGTCCATCATGGCGCGGAAGAGCTCAGGCGTGAGTGCCTGGGGTCCATCGCAGAGCGCTTCTTCAGGCCGCGTGTGTACATCGACCAGCAGAGCTTGGGCGCCGGCCGCGACGCCGGCCAATGCCAGGGGTTCGACGAGTTCGCGTTTTCCACCCGAATGGCTCGGGTCGACGGCCACGGGCAAGTGGCTCAGACCGCTGAGTACGGGTACCGCCGAAATGTCGAGCGTGTTGCGCGTTTCAGGCTCATAGGTGCGTATGCCTCGTTCGCAGAGCAGTATCCGCCGGTTTCCCCCCGATGCGATGTATTCGGCACTCATCAGCAACTCATTCAGCGTGCCCGACAGCCCGCGCTTGAGCAGAATCGGTTTGCCGATACGGCCGAGTTCCTGCAGCAGGCGAAAGTTCTGGCTGTTGCGGGCGCCGATCTGAATGATGTCGACTTCGTCGAAATACCGCAGGTCGCGGGCGTCGACCAACTCCGAGACCGTTTTCAGGCCGAATTCTCGGCGGGCCCTGGCAAGCAGGCGCAGGCCCTCGCGCTCGAGTCCCTGAAAGCTGTACGGGCTTGTGCGGGGTTTGTATGCGCCCCCACGCAGGAACCGACAGCCGGCGGCCTTCACTTCTGCGGCGATTTCCATAAGCAGCCCTTCGCTTTCGACGGCGCAGGGACCGGCAATGACCTGCACGTGGTTGCCGCCGATGCGGGCGCCGTCGACCTCGATGACCGTGTCGTCGTGTTGAAACTCGCGAGAGACCAGCTTGAACGGTTTCAGAATGGGCACGATGCGCTCGACCCCGGCCAGCGACTCGAGCCCGCTTTCGCGCAGCACGCGCTCGTCGCCGATGGCGCCGATGATGGTTCGCTCGCGGCCCTCGGAAAGGTGCACCCCGAGCCCCAGCGCCTCGATGCGCTGAACGACGGCCTGCCTTTCCTCGCTGCGGCAGTCAGGCTTGAGAACGACAATCATGAGCAGACTCTCCCTGCTTTTCCGAAGCAAGACGCGCAATCGGTTGCAGAAACGTGTGCCGCTATTCTAGCAGAGTCGTTTGAAATGTTGAGGGGAGGCAGAAAGACTTCAGGCCGACTGGTCGCCGCGCGCCATGCGGTCGGCCAGCTGCATGAGGGAAACCTCTTCGGGCTTCAGCAGAAAGAGCGCCGTGCCGCCGGCAATGGCAAAGGGTATGACCGCCAGCTGTTGCCCCGATAGTATGGCCCAGAGGGTGCCGACCAGAATGACGAGTTCGGCCGACGCCCAGGCCAGCAGGCTGTAGCGTCGCAGGTAGGCAAAGCCCGCACGCATGCGTTCTTCCGCCGTATTGCCCCGTGCGTGCGCCATGACGGCGCCTTCGCCGAGAAAACGGTGGGCGATGATGCCGGCGGCAAGAAGCAGAAGCAGGCTGGCCGATATGACGCCCCAGCGCAGCGCGGCCAGTCCGATACTGGCCGGCCCGAAATCGACCCGGGCCCGCGACAGGGAAACGGGCCCGCTTTCGCCGGCGAAGATGCTGCCGAGCAGCACGTACACCCCGATGGACGCTCCCAGCGCGAACCAGACAGTAAGAAGGTGTTTGGCTTCCCGCCGCGATGTTTCCTGCAGAACCTCAGTCACGAACTGTTCCTTCGCCATGCGGGTTCAGGCTAAGCCCGTCCGGCCCACTCTGCAATGAAAAACGTCGGCACAGCGGGCGCTTCGACGGAGACGCGGTTCTTCCCGGCCCCGGCAATACCTGGTGTTCCGTCTGGTTAATTCACGGAACACTAGCGTCCGAAAATGCGGCGCAGGAAGCCGCCGCGATCGTCACCATCGCCAGCCTCGCCTCTGAGCACCTCGAGTGCGTGCCGGGCGGGCGGGTAGTCGGGCGTTTGCCGCAAGGCTTCTTCGTAGCAGGCGATGGCCTCGTCGGGTTCGCCCCGTTGCTCGTGTATGCGCCCGAGATAATAGTGATTTTTCTCGACCATGGGGTCGAGTTTCACCGCTTCGACGAAGTTGCGCATGGCAAGCGCGGGGTCCGAGGGCGAGTCGGGGGCGTCTTCAAGGTGAGCGATACCCAACGCGCTGTAGTACTCGGCGTTCGAGGGGTCCTTGTCAATGGCCTCACGATACGAGGCGATGGCCTGCGCCACCTCGCCTTCCTGGAAGTACTCGACGCCGCGCATGAACAATCGCGCCGCTTCATCGGGGTCGATGTCGAGCAGGGCGTTGAATTCGTTGCGTATCTCTGTCGACTCGGGTTCCCAGGCCTCTTCTTCCAAGGCCTCGACCGGTAGATCTTCTTCGGGTTCGAGCAGAATTTCGTCGTCGTCGACAAGGGGGGCGTCGGCGTGAACGGTGGGGCCCACCGTCTGGTCGTCGTCTTCGACGATCTCAATTTCGGTCGACGCGCCAGGCTCGTCTTCGAGTATATTGGCCGCCCCTTCGAAAATATTGCTAAGGGCCGAGCGTTCTTCTTCGGAAAGGTCGACGGAAACCATCGTAGCCTCGCCGGGTTCGACGGAATCGGCTTGCGGGGCAACCGGGGCGGCAACCACGCCCGAGCCTTCGGGCATGTCGACCACGCCGACCAGGCGAAGGGCCGACAGCACCTTCATGAGCCCCAAGGCTTCGGCATCGAGCGCGTTGATGATGTCGACGACCGAACGCCGCCCATCGACCTGAGAAAGCACGCCGGCAATCGTTTCGGCGTGGGTGCTTTCCTTCAGCTCATCGACCAGTTGCGCCTGTTCGAGCGGCCGGGGTACGTAGTCTTCGGAACCGAGAATCGCACGGCAGTCTTCGGCGCCCAGGCGGGCCATGAGCCCGTCGAACAGCACCGGCATGAGGTGCAGATTGAGCGGCAACACCGGCTCGGCGGCAAAAAGCCGCGGATCGGTTTCGACTTCGACATCGCGCCAGGTGGCCAGCGACGTAAGAATTTCGCCGGCTCGTTCCGACATGAGGTCGACCATGGCCACGTCCTTGAGCACGCCCTCGCGCTGCACCATGGTCATGAAGTCGAGCCCCTGCTCTCGCGCCTTGGCGGCGAGCCGCAGAATTTCGTCTTTCGACAGCAGCTTGCGGGTGGCGAGCAACAGTTCGAGGCGGTCCTTCTTCTCCGTGCTGTTGACGAAGACGACCTTACGAAACAGCAACAACACGCTGCGCTCGACCCCGTCACGGCGAAAGACAAGGCGCGTGTTCAGACGGCGATGCCAGGCATCGACCAACGCATGATAGGCGGGAAAGCGTGCTGCCTGCTGTGTACTACTCATGCCCG
>JAWLBW010000075.1:0-16566 GCA_041687475.1 bacterium | reverse complement strand
AGTGTCTTGCCGCTGCCCACATCGCCCTGTACCAGACGGTGCATGGGACTGCCGCGTCGCAGATCGCGCCCGACGTCGTCGAGTACCCGCTTCTGGGCGCCGGTCAGCGCGAAGGGTAGCGAAGAGGCAACCTTGTCGAAGCTCTGTGCGGCGCTTTCGACCACCACGGCCTTTTGCTTCAGGGTACCTTCGCGACGCAGGAGCAACCCCAGGCTGAGAACGAAGAATTCTTCGAAGACCATGCGCCGCCGCGGAAGGTAGGTGCTCGCGAGCGGGTCGGCCTTCGGGTCGTCGGGAAAGTGCAGCAGGCGCAGTGAATCGGACTTGGGAAGCAGGCGAAAACGCTTGCGGAATGCGGGGGGAAAGGGGTCGGGTATGCTTTCGCCCACGGTTTCGAAGGCGGCCCGAATCCACTGCCGCACGGTGCGCACCGACACACCTTCGATTTCCGAGTAAATGGGCAGGAGTCCCCGTTCGAGCGCACCCGGTTTTCCCACCTCGGGATGAATGATGGCCGGGCGATTGTCGAAGGCGTCGAGTTGGCCGGCCAGCTCGATTTCAGAGCCGATCGGGTGGGCGCGGTTCAGAAATTCCTGTTGCGGACGGCTCGTGCGAAACCACAAAGCCGAGACCCGTTCGGTGCGATCGAGGCCGATCTCCATACGGTAGGCCTGGGGAAACCGGCGCATGCGCACCGGGCCGCGCGCGAGCACTTCGCCGCGTACCAGCACGCCTGTGCCCGGCAGCAGGCCGCGCAGGCTGGTGCGTTCTTCACGATCGTCGTAGCGATAGGGAAGGTAGTGCAGCAGATCGCCAACGCTCGCGAGACCTTTGGCCGCGAGGGTTTCGGCCCGTTTCTTACCGATGCCCGACAGCGTTTCCAGCGAAGCCGACAAGGCGTTGCGACCTTCGGCCAGGCTGGGGGCGGGGGCGTCGAATGGGGGAAGGGGAATGCTTTCTTCAGGCGCCGGCGATGAATCGGCGCGGGACTCCGTCGCATTGCCCTGCCCGTCGTGACCGTTGCCACGCAGGGCGTTGCCGATGAGGGCAAGCGCGCGGTAGTGGCGCGCCCGCCTGGCTTCGGCGTCGAGCTCCTTCCACCCGTCGAGGCTTTCGAGCAGCTTGCGGGCGATGAGTCGGTCGGTCACCGACGTAACCGCGGCCCGGAAGGCGTGTTCGTAATCGGGGGCCTCGGGGGCGAGAGCGCCGAGGTTGGCCGCGACCTCACCCAGATTGGCTGCGTTTCCGGCGCTCTCCATCAGGCAACCGACATCGAGAAAACGTAGAGCCGACTAGAAGATAGTCAGGTTGATGTACTTGCGCGGGTTGGCCTTGATGTCGGCGATGAGGGCCTGCAGCTCGGCGATGGTCGTGTTCACGTTGGCGTGCAGCTCTTCGTCGGTGAGAATCTTACCCGCCGACCCCTCGCCGTTTTCGACGCCCTTCATGAGATTGTCGAGTCGGGCCATGGCCGCGTCGGCCTTGGTCGTCGTAGACTCGATTCGCTCGTACAGGGCCGGATCGTTTACCAGCTTCGCCAGCGTGCCGCTTCCGGTGCGTACATCGCGCAGCAGCGCGGTGGCTTCTTCGTAAAGCCGGTCGTCGTTGGCAAAGCGGGCCAGCGAGCCCTTGCCTTCGTTCAATTTGTTCGCGAAAACCGCCAGCTCACGCGAGACCGTTTCGAGGTTCTCGTACATCGAGCGATCGTTGACGAACTTGCCCAGCGAACCTTCGCCTTCGTCGATGCTGCGGGTCACGTTCTTGAGGCTGCGCACGACATCGCCCAGATCACGAACCATGGAGGTGCCCTCTTCCATGAGGGCGTTCAGGTCGGCGGGCTGCGTGCTCCGGATCATGTCGCCCGCCTGCAGCGGCGGGGCCGAGGGCGAGCCGAGGCTGATTTCAACCAGCTTGTCGCCGACAAGTCCTTTCGACCCGATGCTGGCGACGCTGTCGTTCTTGATGCGTTCCTGAAACTGGCGCTGGATGTTCAAGGTAACATCGACCATGGGCACGCCGTCGGCTTCGACGAAATGAATTTCGCCCACCGTGCCCACGTCGACACCCGCCAGCCACACCGGGGCCGCCGGTTTCAGGCCCTGAATGCGATTGAAACGCGCCGTAAGCGTGTAATCGGCCGAAAAGACACCGCCGCGCTGGCCGACCGCCATGATGGCGACGCCGAGAATCAGCAGGGCGATGAAGACGAAGAGACCGGCTCGCAGGGCCGACCATGACGATTCTTGTTGAGCCATGGGTTACTTTGCTATCGGTTACTGGTATTCGCGGAATTCGATAAGGTACGGGTCGTTCGAGGCGCGGAACTCATCGACGGTTCCGCTGAAGACGAAGCGTCCCTCGCGCAGCATGTGAATGCGGTCGGCCACGCGGTAGGCATACGGCAGCTCGTGCGTGACGACGACGCTGGTCTTGCCCTGACCCTTCAGGTCGTTGATGTGATCGGTAATCTTCTTGGCCACGATGGGGTCGAGTCCGGTCGTGGGTTCGTCGAAAAGCATGATGTCGGGTTCGCCGCAAAGGGCGCGGGCGATGGCGACGCGACGCTTCATGCCGCCCGAGAGTTCGCCCGGATTCTTGTCCATCGTTCCCACAAGCCCCACGAACTCGAGCTTCGACTGCACGATGGTGTTGACCTCGGGAATGGAAAGGCCTTCTTCCAGCAGGCGGTAGCCCACGTTGTCGCGCACGCTCAGCGAATCGAACAGGGCCCCCTCCTGAAACACCATGCCTATGCGCTTGCGCAGCTCGGTTCTTTCACGGCGGTTGGCGCGGGTCATACTGACGCCGTCGATGACGGCTTCGCCGGTGTCGGGTTCGAGCAAGCCGAGCAGAATCTTGAGAATGGTACTCTTGCCCGAGCCGCTGGCGCCGAGAATCACGGCTGTCTCGCCGCGGGCGATCTCTAGATCGATGTGATCGAGTACCCGCGTCGGTCCGAAGGCCAGGCTGATGTCGCGCAGCTTAATCATTCCATCAACATGGTGTAGAAAATCTGGGTCAGAAACATGTCGGAAATGAAAATGGCCAGCGACGCAATGACCACGGCCTTGGTCGTGGCCTGGCCAACGCCATGGGTGCCGCCTTCGGTCGTGAGCCCCTGGTGACAGGCTACGATGGCGACCAGAAAGCCGAAGGTCGCCGATTTGGCCAGACTTGACCAGATATCGATGAACCGCAGCGTTTCGACGATGGAGGCCCAATAGTAAGGGGTCGAGAAATTGAGTGCGTACTTCGCAAGCAGCCAGCCGCCCACCACCGCGAGAAAGCAGATGTAAATGGTGAGCAGCGGCAGGGCCAGGGTAAGCACGACCACCCGGGGCACGACGAGTTTCTTGACCGGGTCTGTGCCGAGGGCGTGCAGGGCGTCGATCTGCGAGGTTACCTTCATGGCGCCGATCTGGCTGGTAATGCCGGCCCCGACGCGACCGGCGACCATGAGGCCCGCGAAAATCGGCCCCATCTCGCGCACCAGGGTGGCGATGAGGGCGTTACCGAGCATACTGGTGGCGCCGAATCGCTCAAGCGACAGGTTGGCCTGCAGGGCGAGCACGGCGCCCGTGACCAGACCGGTAAGCCCGATGACCGGAAGGCTGGCAAGCCCCAACTCGTTGATCTGCGTCACGTACTCGCGCAGATAGAAAGGACGGCGGAACAGGCCGCCGACGGTGTGAACGGTCAACACTGCCAGGCCCTGAATGTAGCCGATAAATCGGCGAGCCGTGCGATCGAGTGAGGATATCGGGTTTTCGCGAAGCAGCGAACTCATGCCAAATGCCCGGTCGGAAAATAAGCCGCCTGTTTGCCGAGTAGAGACGCGGCGCGACTGAAGGCGTAGAGAGGACGACCCGGATGGGGGCCTGTCGTTTCCAGCCGTGAAACAAAACATCATACCACGCAGGCCGGCAATGCGCCTGCGCATCGACCGCCGCCGCTTGCCGCGATTCCCGTCAATTTCCCACGGCGAGGTCGAAGCCGATGGGCAGGTGCGGGGCTCTCCGGCGTCCGGTTCACGTCGAAAGAATATCGACCAGTTCGAAGAAAGAGTCGTCGACCTGCTTGCGTTTGCCGGCGATGTCGTGGAAGGGAACGCGCACGACCTTGCCCGCGACTTCGCCGATCATGACGTTCGTTTCCTCGTCGGCCACGGCCTGAACGGCGCCGGCGCCGAGGCGTGAGGCAAGCAGGCGGTCGCGTGCGCTGGGGGCGCCGCCGCGTTGGGTGTGACCGAGCACGGTAACCCGGTAATCGAGCCCGCAGTGTTCACGAATACGGTTGGCGATATCGAAGACGTGTCCTTCGTGATCGGCCTCGCCCACAACCACGATGCTGCTGGTCTTGCCCCGGGTCTGACCGCGCAGAAGGCGCTGGCAGACATCTTCAATGGCCCGGGGATTCTCGGCCGTCAACACGAGTTCGGCGCCGGCGCCGATGCCCACGCCCAAGGCGATGAACCCGGTCTTGCGGCCCATGACTTCGACGAGAAACAGACGCTCGTGGCTGGCCGCCGTGTCGCGAATGCGGTCGATGCTTTCCATGGCCGTGTTCAGCGCGGTGTCGAAGCCGATGGTGTAATCGGTACCCTCGATGTCATTGTCGATGGTGCCCGGAATGCCTATCACGTGCACCCCATGTTCGGCGTTGAGCTTGGCTGCGCCGCGGAAGCTGCCGTCGCCGCCGATGACAATCAGGTTGTCGATGCCGTGTTTCTTGAGCATGGCGGCCGCGCGGGCCCGGCCTTCCTCTTCGTAGAAGGCCTTGCAGCGGGCGGTTTTGAGAATGGTGCCGCCCCGTTGAATGATGTTGGCCACGCTGCGAGGGTCGAGGGGCACCATGTCGTCTTCGAGTAGCCCCTGGTACCCGCGCATGACCCCCCAGCACTCGAAGCCATGATGAATGGCATAACGAACCACCGCGCGAATGGCCGCGTTCATGCCGGGCGCGTCGCCGCCGCTTGTCAACACTGCCAGTTTCTTCTGCATCCGCATGCTCCGCCGTCTACAAATCTATATCGTAACAGAGCCTGCGTTACCCGCGGCTTACGGGCGAAGAAAACGGAAGCGGTAACTCGGTCGGAGTCAGAGCCGCACGTGGGGGTTGGCGTCGCTGCAGAGCTGCAGCCGCCGGGGTGTCAGCGTCTGGGGAAATCGCGCCGTGTAGACGAAGCAGCCCTCTGTCTGCGTCGTTGCCGGCAGCAGGTACTCGGTCTGGAAGTTCATGCGCGGCAGAATGACCTGTCCGACGGCATCTTCCAGCACGACGAGGGGATAGTTGTTGCCCACGAAAATCGAGCCCAGCTCGAGGTTGAGCACCCGCCCGGCCTCTACGCCGAGTGTGAGGGGAAACAGCTCGCCTTCGCTTCCCTGGCCGTACCATTCCCACTGACCGGGGGGCAGGTGAACGAAACGATCGATGTCGCCCCGGAATCGCACCAGGGTGTCGCGGGCACGGCCGACCCGGTAGTTCAACGTCGAAACCGTTACGGCCTCGGCGAAGGCGCGCGACTGGGGCGAGATGCGCACGGCGCCCAGTCGCACCAGGGTCTGTCTGCGTTCGTTTACCGTGACGCGCTCGGTAAACAGGGTTGCATTGCCCTGATCGTCAAGAAAGGTCAGCTCGTAATCACCGGGCGCGATGCGGGTGCCGGTATCGGTAATGGCGCCGAGGTCGTCACGGGCGTCGGTGCCGGTATCGTCTGTTCCGTCTATCGGATCGGCGCCTCTGCCGCCGTCGGTGGCGTCATCTCCTATGGAGTCGTCCCCCGTGCCGCCGTTGGTGGAGTCGTCGCCGGTGGAGTCGTCTCCTGTGCCGTCGTCGGTGGTATCATCGCCCGTGCCCGTTCCGGTGCCGTCGTCGGGTGTTCGGTCGCGCGTACCGGAACCCGCGCCGTCGCCTGTTCCGGTGCCGGTATCCGTACCCGTGCCGGCGCCCCGGGCCAGCTGGTCTTCGGAAACACTGGTAATGCGGTAGGAAATCGTCGAGTCGGTTACCGACGTCAATCGGGCAGTGAGCGTAACGGCGGTCGTACCCTGGGGGGCGGCCGGGGCAACGAGGGCGAAAGTCGTTGCGTCGGTGGGGGCCGTCGTGCCGTTGTCGGGCCCGCCGGGCGCCGGATCGGGCGGGAACTCGAGGCCGCCCGTGGGGGGCGCGCCTTCCCTGACGACCAGGGAATCGTTCTGCTCGGCGCCGCAACCGATAAGGGCGACGGCCAGAGCCAAAGCCACGCCCAATTTCTCAGGGTACTTCATGTCTCCAGTATATCGCCCCGGACCGGGTATCAAACGACGGTCGCCACCTTCGGCGGAAACGGGGTTGACGTCCGGGCGTCGACGTGCACGGGTGGTGGGGGGACGGGGGTACCTGCCCCGCCGGCAAACTCGCCGGTCGACGCAGCCAAATGAAAAACCCCCGCCGGAGCGGGGGTTCGGTCAAGAGAGGATGCGGGTAGAACTCGACTCAGGCCGGAAGGCGTGAATCGATGGCCTTGAGCACGGTCACGCGCCCCTTGTGCTGGGCTTCATAGGCGCGTACGGCTGCCAGGGCGTCTTCGGCCAGGCTATCGATCTGCTTGACGATTTCGTCGGCATTCAGGCGGTCGTAGTTTTCAATCGGCAGCTGGTGAATGCGCGTCGACAGGTCCTTCTCGACTTCCTGCAGCCGCTTTTCGAGCTTGTCGAGGCTTTCCGAGAAGCGGTTGAAGTTGTTCGAAACCATGTCGCGGAAGGAACCGACTGCTTCTTCGAGACGGCCGATGACGCGCACTTCGATGTTCTGCAGTTCGCGCACCTGCTCGCCCAGGGTCTTCTGAATGCGCGTTTCGAGTTCCTGGCGGCGCCCCTTCAGCTGGTCAAAGCGGTCGCGCACTTCGTCTTCATCGATGCCGACTACGTCGAGCCCGCGTTGATAGGCGGTCGTAAAAACCTGCTGGCCGCGTTCGGCAATTTCGCTGCTGCGCTTGTTCAGGGTCTCAAGAATCTGGTTGGCCATGTCGTAACCTCTTGAAGGTCGAATTGTGAAAAAGGCGTTCTCGGTAATTGAACTTATTCTAACGCGGCGCGTTATGCGTGTCAACAGATGTTCCGCAAAAAGTATGTCGTGTCAAATCGGCAAGCCTGGGAAGCCGTTTGAAAGCGGGAAGGCCGACAATCGTGCAACGTGATGTCTTCCGGAATTCTCACATTGTAGGCCTGATTTGCCGAGGGGGGAAGGTGGGGCTTTGAAATCAAACTGCGTTTCTTCGGTGTCTCCCCAAAGGCTCCGCGCAGGTACACTGAAGGAATGGCTTACTCGAACATTCTGGTACTCGGCGCCGGTGCATTGGGGCTGTACTACGGCGGTCGTCTTGCGGCATCGGGTCGCCGGGTCGTCTTTCTCGCCCGCGGCGAGAATCTGACCCGGCTGCGGGCAGAGGGGCTTTCGGCGCGCTCCGTCGCCGGCGACTTCAAGGTGGCGTCGGTTGCCTGCACCGCAGATGCGACCGAAGCGCTCGAAGCCGGTCCTTACGATCTGGTGCTCGTTACGCTCAAGGCCTGGCAGGCCACCGACGATTTGCTGGGTCGCTTTCGCGACGCCCTGGCGCCCGGCGGAGTTGCCGTAACCCTGCAGAACGGTGTCGACAGCGCCGTTGCGCTGCAGCGCGTATGGGGCGGGCAGGCCGTTGTTCCGGGCATCGCCTTCATCGGGGCCGAGCGCACCGGACCGGGGCATGTCGAGCACACCGCCGCAGGGCATGTCATTCTGGGCGAAAGCGACGGCGGCGTGACGCAACGGCTCGAAGGGCTGGTTGCCGCGCTTGGCGAGGCGGCCATCGACGCACGCGTTTCCGAAGACATTCGGCGCGACCAGTGGCGCAAGCTTATCTGGAACGCCTCTTTCAACGGTATGACGGCGCTGACGGGTACCTACGCGCACGAGTTGCTGGCCGATGACGAAGGGCGCCCGACCGTGCTCGCCGCCATGCGCGAGGTCATTGCGGTGGCCCGTGCGCTGGGGGTTGCGCTCGACAAGGCCGAGGCCGAAACGACGGTCGCATTTACCGAGAAAACGGGGCCGGTGCGCACGAGCATGCTGGTCGACCGTGAACATGGTCGGCGGCTTGAGGTCGAAGCGCTTTACGGGCCCCCCGTGCGTGAAGGGCGTCGCCTGGGGGTGCCGGTGCCGACGCTCGAGGCCCTGTATGCGATGCTGCGGGTTGTCGACCAGGTTGCGGCCGTGAGGGGCGAGACGCCGCGAGTCGATTGACATGCGGGGCGCGATGACCCTAGCCTGAAGAGAGAGCGCTTGATCTTTCGGGGGTGGAATGGGGTTCGCGCAGGTTCTTTCGCTTCTGCTCGCCTTCTCGGTGCCCGAGAGCGGCGAGCGAACCGCCTTGCAGGTCGAAACCGCCGACGGCGTCATGCTGGAAACGGTTGTGTACGACTGGCCGGATCGCCGGGCGCCCATGGTCGTTCTGACCGGCCACGGCCATGATGGCGTCGGCAGTCGCGCCGTCGAAAAGCTCGGTGAGCAGCTCTATCGACGGGGCTACGCCGTCGTGACGTGGAGCCGGCGCGGCACCGGACGCTCAGGGGGCTTGTATGATCTCGGGGGCAGCGATGCCGACGACCTGGCTGCCGTGGGCGCATCGCTGATGGAGCGCTACGGCCGACGTTCCCTGGGGCTTGTGGGCATCGGAAGCGGCGCTCGCGCCACCCTGCGGGCGGCTGCCGGTCTGGCGCGGGCTCACGGCGAAGGTGAGATCGACGCCGTTGCCGTTTACGGGGCCGGCATTCCTCCGGCCGGTACCCACGAACCATCCGAGCCTCCGGGGCTTTTGCGGAAGCTGTGGATGCGGGCGCAGGGCGTACGGGTGGAGGCAGACTCGCTTCCCCCCGGAATCGATCGGCTGCGCGAGCCTCTTCAGCGGCTGCGGGGCACGCCCCTTCTGGTAATGGCGCCGGGGCGCGAAAGCTTTGCCTCGGTCGACGACGTACGTAGATTGTTCGATGCCGCCGAAGCCCCGAAGGAGTGGTTGTTCGCTCCTTCGGCTGGCGCCGACCCGTCGGTGCTCGGCGTTGCCGGTCGTCTGCAGGCATTTCTCGAGCGGAATCTGCGCCGCGAGCCGTAACGTAAGCCTGTATCCGGATTTAAGCTGAAACCTGCATCCGGACTCCCCGGGGGCGGACTCAGACGCCCTCGGCTTCGTCTTCAGCGGTCTCGTCGAGAGTCCGGAAGCGGCGCCAGTCTCCTTCGGCCACGAGTTGACGCACACCTTCGCACAGCGAGCCGGTGTCGGGGTGGTCGGCGACCCGCAGGTGGGGCAGGGTGCTCTTGCGGCGCAGCCAGCTTTCGGCTATTCGGGCATCTTCCATTTCGGCCGGTCTGCCCTGCATGACCTGCGTCAACAGCCGTTCGAGGTGGGGCCTGAAGTCGGTCGACCGGGCATCGACGCGCACGCTTACGACGGCCCGGCCGCGGCGCAGCAGATACAGGCGCACGAGGGCTTCCTCGGCCGCGGGCAGAACGAGCAATCGATCGCCTGCGATGGTCGAGGCGCCCTCGCGGCGTACGGCCTGATGCAGGGCGGTCAATATGCGATAGCGATCGCGCAGGGACGCGGCCCGTTCGAAGTTTTCGTCGCCCGCCGCCCGGGCAATGGCCGTTCGCATGTCGCGCAGCAGGTCGGGGTCGCCCGACAGGAAGTGTCGCAGCCGGGCGATGCGGTCTTCGTAGGCGGCGGCGTCTTCGAGTTCGGCGCAGGGGGCGCCGCAGCGTTTCATGCCGTATTCGATGCAGGGCGACTGGGTGGGCGAGGGCCGCAGCGTGCCCCGGCAATTGCGAAGCCCGAAGGTTTCCCGCAGGGCCTTCAACTCATATCGGCCACCCATGGTAAAGCGGAACGGACCGAAGGCCTCGACGTCGGCAGGCAGTGCGTGGTCGCGTGACAGTCGCAGTCGCGGAAAGGCCTCATTCGGGTTCCAATACAGGTAGAAGTAGTTCGCCCAGCTGCGCAGCTGGTGGTTGTACCGGGGCTGACGCAAGCGAATCTCGCGGGCCTCTTCGAGCAGGGCTTCGAGTTCCGAGCCCACCACGGTGTAGTCGAAGTCGGCAACTTCGGCCAGCATGCGGTTGACCTTGCCGCGGGGCGAGCCGACGAAGTAGCTGCCCAGTCGTTGGCGCAGGCTTTTGGCCTTGCCGACGTAAATGACCTCGCCTTCGCCGTTGCGGAAGCGGTAAATACCGGGTTGGGGCGGAAGGTTGCGTACGCGTTCGGGGCCCACGGCGCTGCGGGTTTCGGCGCCGCGTCCCCTGGGTTTTCGGAAGTTGCGCAGCGCCTTTACCGAGGTAATACCCTGCGATTCGGCCCGACGCAGCAGTTCGATGAGCACTTCGGCCGTGGCGCGTGCGTCGCCGAGGGCTCTGTGCCGGTTGTGGGTGGTAACGCCGAGTCTTTCGGCCACGACGTCGAGCGAGTAGCGGGCGCCGGGGGCAAAATTGCGTGCGAGCTTGATGGTGCACAGGCGGTCGCGGCCGATTTCGGGCAACCCCAGCGGGCGAAAGGCCGCATCGAGAAAACCGCAGTCGAAGGCGGCGTTGTGCGCCACCGGAACGGCGCCGCCGAACAGACCGTGCACGTCCTTCGCGATGTCGGCGAAGGGGGGCGCGTCGGCGACCATGGAATCGTCGATGCCGGTAAGGCCCCGTATGAAAGGCGGAATGGGGCGCGAAGGTTTCACCAGCCAGTGATGTTCGCCCTGAATGCGCCAATCGCGTACCACGACGGCGCCGACCTCGATTATTTCGGCCTGCCCCGGTTGGGTGCCGGTTGTTTCAAGGTCGACGACCACGAAGGTGGTGTCATGCAGGCTGTCGGTTGCCGAGGCCGGCGCGAGCCAGATGACGCGGTCGCCCTGAAACTGAATTTCGTCGGGAAGGGCGGTCGTCAACAGGCGTCTGGCGAGAACCGGCGAGAGGCGGGCCGCAAAGGCGTGTTCGGCCAGCGCCAACAGCTCGGCTTCGCCGTCGCGGGCGGCCAGAAAGTCGCGCAGTCGCTGTTGTACGGTGCCTGACATGCCGGTTTCGAAGTTCCTGAGTGTACCACGCGAAAGCCGGTCGATGCGAATGGGCCCGGTATGCGGGACCTCGTGCGATCAATACCCGATACTCGGGGAAGCCGGGGCCGATTCGCCCTCCTGAGCGGTATGCCCTTTGCAGGTCGGTTCCTTGTTATATACTGGAGGCAGGCGCCCGGTTCCTGTCCGGCCCCCGTGCACGCCGGCCGTCGCCCGGATGCGTACGCTGAAACCCGGGCCGAACCCTCGCTGGAACGATTCGCTTTGCCTTATTCCGTTCATTACGACGGGGCCCGCCCGGCCGTCACCCGTACTCCCGGCCTGATGACCCGCATGGGTTACGGTAGACCATATGGGTGTACAGAGCGGGCAGCGTGCCGAGCGGGCCCATCCGGCCGTCGGCTATGTGGTTGCGAGTCTACTTTTCTTTCTGGTCTTCGAGGCAGCTGCCATGCATGTGCGCGGCGGTGTGCACGAATGGGGCGAAGCCGTCCTGGTATACCGGGCCAGCGCCCTGTTGAACGATGTCGCTCTGGCCGGGGGGGCCTATTATATCGTGCGACAGGCTTCGGGCTCATGCTGGTGGCTTTCGTCGCGGTTTTCTCTCTGGGGCGGCTTCATCGCGCTCTGCGCGGGTGGGGGCGTCTTTCTTCTGGTGCTGTCTCGACGGCTGGCCGACAACTACGGACCCCTCGAACCGCCGATGACGACGGGGTGGGAAGCCGCCGTGCTGCGGGCCCTGTTGCCCGTGCTTGCCTTGTGGCTTGTACGTCGGCGCTATACCTCGCTGTTGCAGCGCAGCCCGGCCTGAGTCAGGGTAACGGCGAGCCCACGCCCATCGACGGCGCCATGTGGCTGTCCGACGCCGACCCGCCGTATGCAGGCCGGGTTTTCTTCGAGGGCGTCAAGGTTCTTGAAAAGAGCGAGCTGCTCGAGCGCATGGCCGTTTCGCCGCGCCCCTGGTCGGTCTGGGGCGAACCGACGCGGGTAAAGCGCGGTGAGTTGCAGGATGACGCCCGTCGCATCGAGAACATGTACAAACGGGCGGGCTACTACGACGCACGCGCTACACGAATCGTCGTTACACCGCGCGAGCACGGGTTCGTAGACATCAGCTTTCATGTGGAAGAAGGCAGGCCGACCACCGTCACCCGGGTGGCCGACATCGTATACCCCGAGGCCACCACGGCCGAACTCGAGGCTGTCGAGCGGGCGAATCCGTTGGCCGAGGGCGATCTGTTTTCCGAGCAGAATTACCTGTCGGCCGCGGGGGCCATCGAGCGTGCGCTGCGCAACAACGGCTACTACGGGGCCACGGTAACCCCGAACGCATTCGTCATACCCGAACGCTACGACGCCCACGTGACCTACACGGTCTTCGACGGTCCGCGCGTGCGGTTCGGAGCGGTCACCGTTACCGGGTTGAACGGGGTGTCGCGCGACGTGGTGCTGCGCGAGCTCAAGTGGCGCGAGGGTAGCTGGTACAGCGAAAGGCTGGTCGAAAACACGATTGAAGACCTGTATGGGCTGAACCTGTTCCGGGTCGTACGCATTCAGCCCCGGTACCCCGATGGTGCAACCAGCCCCATGCCCATTGAGGTCAGTGTGAGCGAAGGCCCGTCGCAGTCGTTTCGCACGGGCGTGGGCTACAGCACCGATGAATACGTGCGCGCCCAGGCCAGATACGATCACTACAACTTCCTGGGTGACGGTCGGCGCCTGCTGGCGAACGTGCGCGCTTCCTTTCTGATTCAAACCGCCGAAGTCACCTTTCTTCAGCCCTACATTTTCGATTCCGCCAACAGTTTCAGCCTCACGGCCGAATACTGGCGCGAGCGGGTCATTGACGCTTACAGCTTCGAACGATACCGGCTTACGCCGCGTTTGAACCGCCGTATCGGGCGGCGCATCAACGTGTACGGCGGCTACTCGTTGGAATACAGTCGGGCCTTCGATGTGACCGGGGGCATTCCGCTCGAGGGCCGCGAGAGTGTCGACCCCGGCCTGCTTTCGGGGCCCATTGCCGGCGCCGAGTACGTGAGCGTCGATTCACTTCTGGCGCCGACACGGGGCAACCTGACCCGGGTACAGGGGCAGCTTGCCGGCACGATCTTCGGCGGCGCCTTTTCGTTCTATCGCTGGCAGGCCGAAACCCACCAGTATTTCAGCCCGATTCGACGCTGGGTGTACCTGGTCGGCCTGACCGTGGGGGCGGCAGAGGCGGTGGGCGCGAGTCGGGTACCGCTGTACGACAAGTTCTATTCGGGCGGAGACGAGAGCGTGCGGGGCTATCGCCGTGATCGCCTGGGACCCGCCATCGGGGGGCTGACCCTGTTCGAGGCCACCAATGAGTTGCGCTACCGGTTTTCGGGGCAACAGTGGGTGGCGGCCTTCGTCGACATGGGCATGGTAGGGCTCGCCCCCTATTCGTGGGAGCCCAACCAGGTGCGATGGGGCGTGGGTCCGGGCTATCGGGCCAGTACCATTGTGGGGCTGCTTCGGGTCGACTTGGGTATTCCGCTTCAGCCCCGTGTCGACGAGCCCAAATTCCGCATTCATCTGAGCATCGGGCAGGCTTTCTGATGGCACGACTGCTGCAGACAGGGCTGAAGGCGATTGGGCTGACGTTGGGCGGCTTCGTCGCGCTCGTGCTTGTTGTGGCAGCGCTCTTCATGGTCGCGCTGCAGACGCCGCCCCTTCGAAACGCCATGGTGCAGCGCGCCTTGCAAGAGGTCAACGCACGAATGCCCGGGCAGGTTACGCTGGATCGGGTGGGCGGAACGTTGTTCGGCTCTCTTTCGCTGCATGGGCTTGAGGTACGCATGGACTCGGGGCTGACGGTCACCGCGCCGACCGTCTTGCTCGACTACGACCTGGCCGCCGCCCTGCGCGACCGCCTCATTCACCTGCAGCTCGTGCGCATCGTCGGCTTGCGGGCTTCCGTACCGATGGGCGCCGAAGGTGAACCCGAAGACGAGGGGCCGTCGTTTCTCGACCGGTGGGCCATACGGGTCGACAGGCTCGAGGTCGACGACACCCATATTCGGCTGGTCGCTCCCGACCAGGTGCGTACCGTCGAAGTCGACCGGCTGGTAGCGGGCGGCATGTGGGAAAGCCCGCTGGCCGACCTCCGGGTCGAACAGCTGCAGGCCCGCGTCTCCGAGCCCAAGGTCGAGGTCGAGGGTATGCGCGCTCGGGTACAGATTGACGTAAGCGGGGCGGCCCCCGCGGTCGATCTCGAAGAGCTGTGGCTCAAACTGGCCGACAGCGAGGTGCGCGTGGTGGGGGCCACCCGCCTCTGCAGGGGCGAGCCGGTCACCCTTCGCATGTCGGCCCTGCCGCTTGCCCCCGTCGACGTGCAACCGTTTCTTCCTGCGCTGCGCGTGCCGTGGGAGGTAGAACTGAATGTCGAGGGCGTCTGGCCCGAACTCGAATATACGTTCAGCGGTGCTTCGTCGCAGGGAGCCGTTCAAGCCGGCGGAACGGCCGTCATTCCCTTTTCGGCCCCCTGCGAACCAAACTGGCCCGCCGCCGACCTGACGGCCGAGGGAAACGTAGAGCGACTCGACTTCGACGCGCTTCTCGGGCGGCAGGCCTCGGAGCCCACGCGGCTCGAGCTTCGATTTTCCGTCGACGCATCCCGTGCCGGTCTCGACGAACGTGCGGTACGGGCACGGGTACGCGGCGACCGCTCGGTGGTACGGGGTGAACGCGTACGCGACTTCGCCGCCGACTTGACGTGGAAGAACCGACAGGTCACAGGCCGTCTTGGGCTGCGCCTGCGGCAGGCGCTTGCCGAGGTTTCCGGCAAAGCCGATCTGCAGACCGAGACCTTCGATGCCGACGTGCGACTCAAGGATTTCAACCTGTCGCATTGGGCCGAACTGCCCTGGGCCACCGACCTGACCCTTGCCTTCTCTGCGTCGGGCACGGGTTTTTCGCCGGAAGACATGCAGGCCCGGGGCAGGCTCGAGGTCGCTCCCTCGCGCGTGGGACCGATTGCCGTCACGCACGCGACGCTGCCTTTCGCCGTGCGCGGGGCACGCCTTTCCATTGACGAAGGCAGTCTGGCCACCGACATGGTCGACGTCCGGCTACGCGGCGATATTCCACTTGTCGAAGGCCGGCCCGGTCAGGTTACGCTGTTGGCCCGGGTACTGGAACTCGGGCGCCTGACTCCCCTTCTGCAGATGGAAGAGGGAACCCTCGAAGGTTCGGCCTTCGTGAGAGTCGAGGCCGAAGGGGCGCTGGAATCGCTGTCGGGCAATCTTTCGGCGCGCGCCGTCGAACTGGTGGCCCCACAGGTCAATGCCGGCCGGGTTGCCCTTGAAGCTTCGTTCGAAGATTTCGATGTCTTGCGCCGCTTGGGCGCACTCGAAGCATTCGTCGAAATGGGCGAACCGGCGCTGGCATCCATCGCCTTCGAGAACGCCGAAGCCGCGGTATCGCTGACGCTGACGGAAACCGGCCAGGAGGGCACGCTGTACGTGGGCGCCGTGCGCGAAGGCGTCGAGAACCGGGTCGTCGGCACCTACAGTTTCGATGCAGATCTCATTCAGGCGTCCCTTTCCGAATTCGACGTCACGCTCAGCACGCAGCGCTGGCGAAACGTGGGGCGGCTGAACTTCGCCTACAGCGGAACATTGCTGACCATTCAGGGATTGAATCTGCAGAGCGGCGAGCAATTCATAGCCGTGCGCGGCACCGTGTCGCCTGAAGGAAGTCAGGACCTGCTCGTCGAGGTCAACCGTCTGCAGCTCGCTCCCTATGCGCAGGTGCTCGGTCGAGACGAAGCCTTTTCGGGCCAGCTCGACGCCGCGCTCAGCATTGCCGGCACGCTCGACCGACCCGTCATGTCGGGCACCGTCGCCCTGGCCGAGGCGCGCTTCGACACCTTCGAATTGTCGTTTCTCACGGCAAGTTTCGTGTACGACGACCGGTGGCTCGAGGCCGAACTGCGCCTGCAGGAACCTCGTGCCGGCGTGCTTGCCGGTACCGTGCGCGTACCGGTAGACCTGCGTCTCGCTCCGCTCGACGACCGTTTCGACGACCGGCCGCTGAGCGGCTTCATCGTGGCCGACAGCCTGGATCTCAGCCTGCTGGAAGCGTTTGCCGAAGACGTAGATGTGGCCGCCGGAGAAATCAACGTGCGACTCGACCTTGCCGGAACCGTGCCCGACCCGCAGATCGACGGTCGGGTTACCGTCGACAACGGGCAGGTCGTGGTCAAGCCTGCCGGGATTACCCTGGGCGACATACAGGCCGACATCCTGCTCGACCGACAAACCATTACCGTACGCGAGCTGCGCGCCGACGCGGGCGATGGTCGCGCCACGGTTGAAGGAAGCATAACTCTTTCCGAACTCCTGCCCCGGGAACTCGATCTCACCCTGCGCGGCAACGACCTGCTGGTCATCGACAATGAGCTTGCGACGGCGGTTGCCGATGTCAACCTTGCGCTCGGCGGAAGCTGGGACAGCCCGGTGGCCAACGGCCT
>JAWLBW010000074.1:0-16795 GCA_041687475.1 bacterium | reverse complement strand
CGACTTGCTACAGTAATCGTTTACCCTGCGGCAAGGCGGCCCCACGGTCGTCCCGCTATCCGTACCCGGCCTTAAGCAGAAGAGATTGTCATGGAATTGGTTCGCATCGAGTACAAGGATTCGTTCGCGTGGATCGTCATCGACCGCCCCAAGGCCCTCAACGCCTTGAACCAGCAGGTTCTGCGTGAACTGGGCGAGGCGCTCGACGAAGTGGCCGGACGCGACGACGTTCGCTGCGTGCTGCTGACCGGCGGTGGCGCCAAGGCTTTCGTGGCCGGCGCCGACATTGCCGAAATGGGCGCCATGAACGAAAAGCAGGCCCTCGAATTTACCTCGCTCGGCCATGCCGTGGCCGACAAGCTGGCCGACCTGGCGGTGCCGACCATTGCCGTCGTAGCCGGCTTCGCCCTCGGCGGCGGGACCGAAATGGCCCTGGCCTGCGATTTCATCATTGCCGGCGAAAACGCCATTTTCGGCCAGCCCGAGGTCGACCTGGGCGTGATTCCGGGCTTCGGGGGCACCCAGCGCCTGGCCCGCCGCGTGGGACAGGCGCGCGCCGCCGAACTCATCTTTACCGGCCGTCGCATCGACGCCGAAGAGGCGCAGCGCATCGGGCTGGTGGTTCACATTTTCTCCAACGAAACCCTGAAGGAAGAAGCCGAAAAGATCGCGAGCAGAATCGGCGCCAAGGGCCCGGTGGCGATTCGACTGGCCAAGCGTGCGCTGCGGGCCGGTATCGAGACCGATCTGCGCCGGGGCAACGAAATCGAACGCTGGGCTTTCAGCCAGTGCTTCGACACCTCGGACCAGAAGGAAGGCATGGCGGCCTTTCTCGAGAAGCGCCCGGCAACCTTCACCGGTAAATAAAGACTACTCCGGCCCCGCGTCTGCAAGGAGACCGACATGATTTTCGAATTGAACGAAGACCAGAAGATGATTCAGAAAATGGCCCGCGACTTCGCCGACCGTGAAGTGGCGCCCGTTGCGGCCGAGCTGGATCGCGAGCACCGCTTTCCCAGGGAAATCGTCGCCAAGATGGGCGAGCTGGGCCTGATGGGCGTGGCCATTCCCGAAGAATGGGGCGGCGGTGGTTTCGACACCGTCAGCTACATTGCGGCCATGACCGAGATCAGCCGCGCCTGCGCCAGCACCGGCGTCATCATGAGCGTGAACAACTCGCTGTACAGCGACCCGGTGTACAAGTTCGGCAACGACGACCAGCGCGAGCGCTTCCTGCGCCCCTACGCCTCGGGTAAGAAGCTCGGTTGCTTCTGTCTGTCGGAGCCGGGCACCGGTTCCGACGCGGCGGCCCAGTCGACGGTTGCCGTGCGTGACGGCGACAGCTACATTCTCAACGGCGTCAAGAACTGGATTACCAACGGTAACGAAGCCGACGCGGCCCTTGTGTTCGCCATGACCGACAAGGAAAAGGGCAACCGCGGCGGCATCAGCGCCTTCCTGGTCGAAAAGGGCACGCCCGGCTTTACCGTGGGCAAGGTCGAAGACAAACTGGGTATTCGGGGCAGCAGCACCACGCAGCTCGTCTTTGAAGATTGCCGCATTCCGGTCGCCAACCGTCTCGGCGAAGAGGGCGAGGGCTTCAAGGTTGCCATGACCACCCTCGACGGGGGCCGCATCGGCATTGCCGCCCAGGCCAACGGCATCGCACGCGCCGCCATTGAGGCCGCGGTTCGCTACGCCGACGAGCGCAAGGCCTTCGGCCAGAAGGTGCATCAGTTCCAGGGCATTCAGTGGTACATTGCCGACATGGCCACCCGTACCGACGCCGCCGAGCTGCTTACCTACCGTGCCGCCTACCTGAAGGATAAGAAGGTGCGTCACAGCAAGGAAAGCGGCATGGCCAAGCTGTTCGCCTCGGACAACGCCAACTGGGTCGCCACCACGGCGCTGCAGATTTTCGGCGGTTACGGCTACGTGACCGAGTACCCGGCCGAACGCTACTTCCGCGACGCCCGCATTACCCAGATTTACGAGGGCACCAACGAAATTCAGCGACTGGTCATCGCCAACAGCGTGGTCAAGGAAATCATCGGCTGACAGCCGCCTCGCTTTTCTACCCAAGGGGGAGTGCCGTGAGGCATTCCCCCTTTTTTGTCTTGTGCCTTTGTGCTCTTGCCGCCCCGCTCCCTTCCCCGCCGCGACAGCGGTCACTTTCCTTCCCCCTCATAGGCCGCTCGCTTTCATCGCAACCACTTGCGAGACCATGCGCTCGGGGGTACCCTTAGCCATGCCGCACATGATTTACCGATTTATTCTTGCCGCCGGGTTGATGGGCGCCACCGCCTTTTCGACCGAAGCCTCGGCCTACCGCGACCCCCGGCTTGCCTTCCCGGTACGCCCGGCCACCGCTCCAGCCTCGGCCGGGTTGGCCCCCGGTTTCGACAATGCCGCGCCGCTGCAGGCAATTCTCGAGGGAAACCAGGAGGCGCTGCTGCAGACGGCCGCGGCCGCCGGTGCACGCGTGCTTTCAGCGTGGGAAAACGGCGTTCGCGTGCAGGTTTCGCCTGCCGGGCTGGCCGCGATCATGGCCGAGGGCGACGTGGCGAGCGTGCGACTGGCCCGTCGCTTCGAGCTGCCGCGCGGCTATCGCAAACTGCTCGACCAGTCGGTGCCCGCCATCGGAACCGATCGCATCCTTCGCGGCAGTGGGCTCGACAGCGCCTATACCGGCAAGGGCGTCATCATCGGCGTCGTCGATACCGGCATCGACTTCAACCACAAGGCATTCCTGAATGACGACGGCAGCACCCGGCTGCTGGCGCTCTGGGATCAGACCGTGGAACTGACCGACGGTTCGCGCCGGCCCGAGGGTCTGCACTACGGCCTGGAATGCGACGCGCTGCAGATCAACGACGCCCTGCGGGGAGACGAAAACGCCTGCCCGAGCACCGACACCGAAGGTCACGGCACCCATGTCGCCGGCGTCGCCGCCGGCTCGGGCGACGATTACGAAGGCGTCGCGCCGCAGTCGCCGCTCATCGTGGTAAAGACCGACTTTCTCGACGGCTCGATTCTCGACGGCATCAATTACATCTTTCGCAAGGCCGACGCCATGGGGCGGCCGGTGGTCGTGAACCTGAGCCTGGGCGATTCGAGCGGCGCCCACGACGGCAATTCGTGGTTCGAAAAAACCCTGGCCTCGCAACTCACACCCGGTCGCATCGTGGTGGCCGGCGCCGGTAACGAAGCCTCGCAGGAAGGTCTGTTCTACACCCACGCCGCCCTGCAGTTCGGCGGCGGCGACGACGTGCGCCACGGACCGATTGCCCTGCCGGCCGGCGACAGCGACGGCAATCCGGCCTACTCGCTCTTCTTCGATATGTGGGACGAAGGCACCACCCTGCGATCCTTCTCGGTGGCGGCGCTCAGCATTACCGACGACGGCTACGAAGCCCACCAGGCGCCCCAGCTCGTCGCCCCCGAGGCCGAGGGCGACCCGCTGACCGTGAAAATTCTCGGCGACGGAAAAACCTGGGGATACGTGCATGCGGCCTCGGCAATCGATCCGGTCATCGGTAGACGCGAAACCATCATTCTCATCGATCGCTGCAGCGACGGTCCCTGTGCCATGGGCGGAACGGTCGACGACGCCGTCAAGGATTTCGGCCAGACCCTGTGGAGCCTGCACTTCGACGACAAACCGGCCGGGCGCGTCGACCTGTGGCCCGTCGGCATGAGCGCCCTCTTTCTGGCCCCCCACGAAGCGTCGGTGCTGCGCTGGGGCGACTCGAGCGTGTGGTCGGCCGGCCACTTTGCCTTTGCGGGCGGCGACGACGATCTCACGGTAACCCTGCCGGCCAGCTCACCCGAGGTCGTGGCCGTGGGCTCGTACGTCACGCGAAGTTCGTGGACCGATGCGTCGGGCAACCTGCAGCCCCCCGAATCGCTGCGCGGCCCCGACGAAGGTGAACTCAGCCTGTTCTCGAGCCGGGGCCCCACGGCCGACGGCCGAATCAAGCCCGACATCACCGCCCCCGGCGAGTGGATTGCCAGTGCCTTCAGCCGCGACAGCCTGTTTACCCAGGGGCTCGAGGATCGGTCGAATCGCTACGGCGTACTGCGGGGCACCAGCATGGCGGCCCCCCATGTAGCCGGCGTGGTCGCGCTCATGCTGCAGCGAAACGCCCGGCTCACCGCCGACGATCTGTTGGGCGACGAGGGGCTGCTCACGCGGAACGTGAAGACGACCCTTCCCCCTCTGCAGCTTCCGCGCAACGACTGGGGCTACGGCGTAATCGACGCCCCCACCATCTTTTCCGACGCTCGTCTTACGGCCTTGGAGGAGTCTGATGAACGGGGGCCGGCAATCCGGAATTTCAGCCACCGGACAGAAGGGAGCGTATTGGTTTTCGAGTGGACCACCGATGAACCGGCCGCCACCGAAATCAAGGTCACCAGTGACGATGAAAGTCTCAGCCATGACGTGGCCAGCTTCCAGTTCACCCATCGGGTTCGACTGAGCAGCACCTCGACCGCAGAGAGCCGGCAGGTCTCCATCAAGGCCACCGACATGGCGGGAAACCGCTCGTCGTTCAGTCGCCTGGTCGAGATTGCGCCCGGGGCCTGCGGCTGCATGAGTCGCGACGGCGCCTCGCTGGGCGACGCCGCGGCGATGGCGCTGCTGTTTCTGGCTGGCTTCGTCTTTCTGCGCCGCACGCCGGCAAACCGGTCATAGGCCCTTGCGGGCAGGCGGCATGATCGCGGCGCCTTGTCCAGCCACGCCAGACCGTTTCGGCTTGCGGGCGCCATTGCTCTTTCCTGCGTCGGGCAAACTGCTATTCTGATAGCATGCGCTCGCTGTTGTTGACTCTCGTAATACTGCTGGCCGCCGAATCGGTGGCATTCGCCAGGCAGGTAGACACCCCGGTTCGACCCTATCGGGGGCCCGAAGTCGGGCTTCTCAAAGGGCGGCAAGGTCCATCGCAAGCCCCTCCGGGTTCCGGGGCCCGGGCTCCGGGGCCCATGGCCGCGACGCCCGCCAAGCCGGCGACCTATCGCATTCTGCTCGAAGGCGAGACCGATGCGCTGGCGGCCAGGGTGGTCGACGCGGGGGGGCGCGTTCTCTCTGCGCGACGTAACCTGGTGCATGCCGAGGTCGACCGACAGGCGCTGGCCGTTCTCGCCGCCGACGGCGGCATTCCGGCCATGCAGGTGAGCCGCCCCTTGCGGCCCCTGTTGAACCTTTCGCGAGAGGTGGTGGGCGTGAACCTCGTGAACCGGGGCGAGGTCGGCGACGTGGCCCATACCGGCAAGGGCGTTATCGTCGGCGTGGTCGACACCGGCATCGACATCAGGCACAACGCCTTTCGCTACCCCAACGGCGACACCCGTATTCTCTCGGTCTGGGACCAGACTTTCGAGTACACCGACGGGTCGGGAAGACCGGCGGGTTTCGACTACGGCGCCGAGTGCTCGGCCGAAGAAATCAACGCCCAGCTCAACGGAGTCGACGGCGCCTGCCTGACCGACGACGCAAGCCCCATCGACAACATTCCCACCCAGGGTCACGGAACGCACGTCGCGGGCATTATCGCTTCCGACGACGAGCTATACCGGGGCATGGCGCCCGACGCGTCCATCATTGCGGTGCGGGCGCAGTTCGAAGAAGGCCGCATTCTCGACGGCGTCGACTACATTCTGAACAAAGCGGCCGACTACGGCCGGCCGGTCGTGGTGAACCTGAGCCTGGGCACCTCCGACGGCGCCCATGACGGCACCTCGCTCATCGAGCGCGAGCTGGCCGAACGCACGGGCCCCGGCCGAATCATCGTGGCCGCGGCCGGCAATGAAGCCTTCAATGCCGACAATTTCTACTACAACCATGCCTCGGTAAACTTCACGGGAAACGGCGGCGAAGTGGTCTATGGTCCGCTGCTGCTGGCCGACAGCGCCCAGGCCGGCTCCGACGCCTATAGCCTGACCCTGAGCCTCTGGGACAGCGGCGCTTCGGTACGCGATATCTACATCGCCGCCTTGCAGGTACAGAACGGCTCCTTCGTGGCGCTCAACGCACCCGATTTCCGTACCCCCGACTCGACGGGCGAGCCGCTGCAGTTCGCCATCGAAGGCGACGGTCGAACCCTGGCCTACGCCCATCTGGTGGCCGGCCTGTCGCCCCTGAACCAGCGCATGGAAACACGACTGTGGCTCGATCGGTGCGCCGATCTGCCCTGTGCCGTGGGCGGCACGATCGACTCCTCGATTACCGGCTTCGCTTCGCTCGACTGGGCCCTGGTCTTCCGTGACGACGCCCCCGGAACGCTCGACATGTGGCCGGTCAACCTGTCGGCCTACTTCCGCGAAGAAACCGTGGCCCAGGTTACCGGCGGCGGCGCCCCCTGGAACCGTACGGTAACCTTCAAGGGCGGCGACAACGTATCGACGATTACCATTCCGGCCACCGCCGAAGAAATCATAGCCGTCGGGTCGATGGTGACCCGGCGCGAATGGGTCGACATCAACGGCCGGCCGCAACCCCCCGCAAGTCTGAAGGGCGCACCGCTGGGGGCGCTCAGTGAATTCTCGAGCCTCGGGCCCGCCACCGACGGTCGGGTCAAACCCGACCTTACCGCCCCCGGCGAGTGGATTGCGAGCGCGCACAGCCTGCGGGAAAACATGATTCCCAGCAGCCTGTTCATCGCCGAGCAGTTTACCCTGCTGCCGGGCACGAGCATGGCTGCCCCTCACGTGGCTGGCGTCATTGCCCTCATGCTCGAACGCAACCCCCGCCTCGCCCCCGCCGACCTGACGGGCGCCCAGGGGCTGCTTGCCCGCGGGGCGCAGTCGACCGAATTTTCGGGTACCCTGCCGAACAATGAATGGGGCTACGGCCTTCTCGATGCCGCCGCCATCTTTGCCCTGCCCGACTTCGCAAACGGAACCGAACTCGACGTTACCGGTCCGACCGTAAGCGAGGCACGGGTAACCGTGTCGGGATTCACGGTACGGGGCCGCTGGCGCACCAATGAACCGGCCACCTCGGTCATCGTACTGCGCGACGGCGACGGCAGGGATATCACGGGATCGAGCCGCAGTCACGTGCTCGCCCACGATGTTTCGGCGCGTGCCCGGGGCGGCGACACCTACACCGTCTTTCTTCGTTCGACCGACCTGGCCGGCAACACGAAGGAAACCCGGATTCGCGACGTCACGGTGGGCGACTGCGGGTGCTACAGCACGGCCGGTCCCGGCACGGGTGACCTGGCCGTGGCCCTGCTTACCCTGGGTATCGCCGCGCTCGCCTTTCGACGCCGCACGGCAGCCCCGACGACAAGCCGAGAGTCGGCCTGAATCAACAATACGGCCTCGATGATATGGCATTCCGGCCGACAGTTTCGTTCGCCGTGGCCGTCGTCCCCCAACAGCGGGGGGGCGGCTATCCTGGTAGCGGGTACGAGATGAGCCGGTCGGGGGCGCCCGTGTCGGACGCCTCGACCATCAACCAGGCCTCGGCCGTCGGCATGGCGCCCCGCAGGGGCGCTCAAAGCAGCATGTCTTCGAGCTTGGCCTTGGTTTCCTCGAGCCAGGGGCGGCCTTTTTCCGTCAGATAGTAATACTGGGTGCGCTTGCGCTTGCGCGTGGCTTCGGGAGCCGCGCTGCGCATTTCGAGAATGCCGTGGTGCACCAGGGTCTTGACCGCCAGGTCGAGATTGACCTTCGAGGTGCTTTCGGCCCGCCCCAGGTCGCCCTTGGCATACAACAGTCGACCGATTTCCATCGCCCGCGGGGCCAGCGACTTCTGCTCGACACTGCCGTCGGCCGCCTCCGACAATACGGTCACGATGACGACGTAATACGATTCGAGGAAGTTGAGGAACAGCTGCTGGAACAAGCCCACCCGGTGGGGCCGCAGAAGCTGATAGGTACCCGATTCCTCATCCCACGAAATATACTCCCGGCTGCGCAGGAACTGCAGGGCCTTGTCGCGTTCGTGCTCGAGCTTTTCCAGATACTTGAGGTTCAGCTCGGCCTCGAACATTTCGACGAAGAAGGTCCAGTCTTCGACAATCTGTTCCGTCGTCGGTCGGCGGTTGCGCAGGAAGGCCATGGCCACGAACCCGAGCGGATACAGATGCCCGAGTATGCCGTTCTTGTAGTAATCGAGGGCAAGCCGACGTTCTTCATCAACGGCGTACACCTGTTGCCCGGCAATATTGATTTCGGTGACGAAGCGCTGGTTCTTGAAGAGTTCAAGAGTGCGATCAAGGTCGGCGTCGACGCCGGCGAAATCGGTCGAGAACCGGGCCTCGCGCGCGTCGAGCGCGTCGCGAATGAGGGCCATGTTCTCCATGAGCGCCTCACGGGCGAGACCGCGCTTGTGATGGGCCAGCAACCCGGCGGCCACCATCTGCGGAAACGTGACCGTCGCCACCGAGCGAATCTGATCGACGATGCGGTAGCCCAGCTCTTCTACGACTTCCTTGCGCACCAGCGACAGTCGCGCCCAATCGTCGCTTGACGACTCGCTTTCTTCCTCGGCGCTCTTCGGAGGAGGCAGTTCGTCGACCCGGGTTCCGCCATGGGCGTTCAGGTACTCACGCAGGCCGATGGGTTCGGCAAACTGCACGAACACCCGCCCATAATTGGTGCGAATGTGCTTGCTGGCCTTGATGACGCCGACAAAGCTTTCCTTTTCCTTGGCGCCGCCCGTCAGCTCCTTGACGTACGAACCTTCTTCGACGATACGCTCGTAGTCGATGGAAATGGGCACGACCCATGCCTGCTTGATGTCGGGCCGCTCGTACACCGCATCGGCCACCATGTTCAGCATGCCGAGCTTGGGCGGCAGCAGCTTGCCCGTGCGGCTTCGCGTGCCCTCGATGAAGAATTCGATGTTGAAGCCCTCGCGCACCATCTTGCGCACGTAGGCGTCGAACATCGTCGCATACAAGCGGTTGCCCCGGAAGGAGCGGCGAATGAAGAACGCGCCGCAATGGCGGAAAATCGGCCCCAGGGGCCAGAAGCTCAGGTTCACGCCGGCAGCGATGTGCGGCGGCATGAGGTCATAGCGAAAGAACAGATAGCTCAGAATGAGGTAGTCCATGTGCGAGCGGTGCGCCGGCACGAGAATCAACGGCCCGCTGCGGGCCGCCTCGCGTACGCGCTCAAGCCCCACTTCGTCGACGTAGAAGCGATCGTACAGGCGCTTCCACACCTGCGTGAGAAGCATTTCCAGCATCTGAATGTAGGAAATGCTGTAGTCGGCCGCAATCTCATCGAGGTACTTCCCCGCCTTCTTTTCGATGCGGGCATAATTCACGTTTTCGTCGCGGGCAATCTGCTTGAGAGAGTCGACGACGTCGCGCTCCTTGAGAATGGCGCGCAGAATACGGGCGCGCGGCTTCTGCATGGGGCCGCGAATGACCCGCTCTTCCCGTCCGAGATAGACACGCAGGGTGCGGCGCAGCTTCTTCGAGACGATGTCGCGACGTTCGTCGGCGTGCTCGGCCAGAAAATCGCGCAGGGCGATGGGCTCACCCGTTTTGACGAAGGCATTGCGGTGGTGGCGCACGAGCAGAATCGTCTTGCGAATGATGCCCGGGTAGTCGCGCTCGCCGAAAATGACGTCGTAGGGGCTCTTGGTCATCTTCTCCGGATCCTTGAACCAGAGAATCAGCTGGGGCACCAGGTAAATGTTGTCGTCGATCTCGCCCTGCAGCTCAATGAGCTCGGGGGTCGGATCGGTCGTGGCCCGCTTGCCGCCGATGAGCCGGCGAGAACCGGTAAGAAACATCATCGACAGGCCCTGCTCGCGCACGTTCTCGAGCATGCGCTCGACCCGCGAACGATAGGCCTTCGGGGGGCGGGGCAAGAGAAAGCCGGCAATCTTCTGCCAGGTGGTGCGCCAGAGCTCGCGACCCGATTGATAGAAAATCGGGTGAATGCCGTTGGCCACGGCCGGCGCCGGCAACCCCAGCTCGCGGTGCAGCCAGTTGAAGTACAGAAAGTCGATACCGCTGCGCACGCGCATGACGAGCACCACCCGTCCGCGATTTACGTAACTCTGCAGAAGAGCGGTGTAGTTGGGGTCGACCTTGATGAACTGAAAGAGCGGACTCAAAAAGCGCAACATCAGGGCGACCAGAAGGTTCGGAGCCCGATAGCCGCCGCCGTTCGTGGGAGTCTGCGGTTCGCTTACAACGGTATGATTCATGTTACTTCGTATTGTACCAATTGCCGGGCGCCCCTCCGAAGAACAGGCGCTCGACGAGGGTACACGGCTAACGGATGATAACACAACCCGGGTGCCGCGGTCACCGCCCCCGTGAGCTCCGTTTGGCGACCGAGATCGATGGCGGCGCGGGTTGCAACACGCCCTTCGACCTCTATATACTTGAGTGAACAGCGAAAAGCAGGCTCATGAGCAACGACGGCTTCATTCTCACCGAAGACATTCGCGATATCGCAGGCGCCACCGTACTTCCCAGCGGCAGCGTCGTAACCAAGGCCGTACTCAAGAAGGTCGACGCCGGTAGGCCCTCGTTTCCGGCCCATGAACTGAAGTCGCGCGAAATCTTTGAAGACTTCAAGGCTCTGCTCGACGAGCCCAACTACCGCGCCACCCTGCCCAACGACGAACTGCGCGAGAAGGTATTGCGCTACCTCGGCCGCATCACGCTGCCCGAGCCGGTGTTCGAAGAACTTGCGCGCATGCGCGACATGAGCGTCATTCTATATCACCACACCCTGGCCACCACCTTTCTGGCCACCCGGTTGGTGCTCGAGTACATTTTCTTTGCCGACGACGTCATCAAGGTAGCCTCGGCCACCCTGACCCGCGACATCGGTATGACCCGACTCCCCCCAGAGCTGCTCAAAAACACCGACCACCTTTCGCGGCAGGAATACTTCCGCATCAAGCGCCACCCGGTGGTCTCGCTGGTGCTTCTGACCTGGTACATGGGCGACGGGCTCAACACCCTGGTCGGCCTGCGCCATCACGACGGCGGCAAGCGACAGGGCAGCCCCAGCAAGCTCATGGACCTCATCACGATGGTCGACATCTTCAACGCCCTCATTTCGCCACGCTCGTTCCGCACCCGCTGCTTCGACGTGCGCGGCGCCCTCGACGTGCTCAACGACATGGTGCGCAACGGACAGGCCAACGTCGACCTGTTGAAGCTGCTCGTGGCCACCTATCGCACCGGCCATGAAACGGCCCGCAGCATTGTTCTGTCGAAGGAAAAGCTCGGCTACGCCCCCTCCGAAAACTTCTACGGTGTCAACAACAGCTGAAGTAAACCGGTTGTCCGTGGACGGTGGACGGCGTTGGCTGCCCTTCCGGCGCGGACAAAGATTTTTTTTTGGGGGGGAAGGAAGACCCCGTCCGACCGGGCTCTGCGTCACCTTCCGGCAACGATAAGGGGAAAGCGTTTACCCGCCTTGCAGCGCGCGGGTCACGCGACCGATGAGGTCGTCGACGCTGAAGGGTTTGGTAATATAGTCGCTGACCTTGCGAAGCTGCAGGGCGTCCTGAATTTCCTTCTCCCGAATGCGGGCCGAAAGAATGATGACGGGAATTTCCTGGTGGCCTTCGCTGGTGCGAATGCGATCGTACAATTCCCAGCCGCTCACGCCGGGCATCATCAGATCGAGAATAATCAGGTCGAAGCGTTGGCTGCCTGAAAGAAACATCTCGGCCTGATCGGCATTGTTGGCCTGTTCGACGTCGTAGCCCTCGCCGGTCAGAATCGTCTTGACCAGATTGGTAATGCCGGGTTCGTCGTCGATGATGAGTATACTGGAACGCATCGTGAGCATGGTGCGGAAGCTTCGGAACGGTCAGGCAGACTCGCTGGTCTGCAACGTCATCCTAGTCGGAGTCGCTTCGGTATGCAACCCCCAAGAGCATAAGGTCCGGCCCCGTGTAGCCTCTCGGAGCCGCTTGGCGGGAGCGAACACGGTTCAATTTTATTCCACCCGGGAATGCGCAGGGTTGCAGCCGCCGGCGCCGGTACGGTGCAGCCCCGCAGGGCCGGCCCCCGCTCAGAACGACTGCTTCGAATGTTGAATCTTCTCCTGCAGCATGAGCAGGGCATCGAGCACGGTTTCAGGTCGGGGCGGGCACCCGGGCACGTACACGTCGACGGGAATGATGTTGTCGATGCCCTGCACCGCGGCATAATTGCGGTAGAAGCCGCCCGAAGTCGCGCACGCACCGAAGGAGAGCACCCATTTGGGCTCGGCCATCTGCTCGTAAATCTTGCGAAGAATGGGCGCTTGCTTATGCACGATGGTGCCCACCACCATGAGCAGATCGGCCTGCCGGGGCGAAAACCGCGGCAGCGCCGCCCCGAACCGGTCGGTGTCGTAATGCGAGGCGCTGGTCGCCATGAACTCCATGCCGCAGCAGGCCGTGACGAAGGGGTAGTTGAAAAGCGAATACTTGCGCGCCCAGCCGATGGCGGCGTCGAGCCGGGTCGTGACCGCCAGGCCCTGCCCCGGGGCGACCTTGCCTTCGGCGCCTTGAGCCGGCGCCCCCGCGGTCGACTGCTGAGGATAGTCGGCCATCTCGCCTACTCGATCATGAACGACGTGCCGCACCCGCAGGCCTGCACGACGTTGGGGTTCTTGAACTGGAAGCTCTTGGTCAGCACGCTCTTGCCGCCGTAGTCGATTTCGGTTCCGTTGATGAACAGAAAGCTCTTGCGGTCGACCAGAATGCGAACTCCCAGGCTTTCGAAAACCTGGTCGTGCTGCCCGGGCTCGTTTTCGAACGTGAGATTGTAGCTCATGCCCGCACAGCCGCCGCCCTTCACGCCCACGCGCAGATAGGCCGACGCAGGGCTGAAACCGTCTTTTTCCATCGCGCCGCGCACCACGTCGGCGGCGGTCGTCGTCAGAGTGATTGCCATGGGCCCCTCCCTCTCCTGTCTTTCATTTTACTTGATTGCCGGCATTCTCGCGCGATACGGGCGGGCCTGCGTCAGGCTCCCGAGGCGGCGCTCTCGCCGCAGCCCGGCGCCGCCGCGCCGCCGAGACGGAAGAAATCGTCCAGCGTCATGTCGCGAAACACGTCATACAGCATGCGGTTGAGCTGCACGATGGACGATTTGATGGAACAGCTGGCCACCAGATCGCAGCCGCTCTTGCCGTTCTCACGACAGCAGGGCGTCAGGTATGACTGCCCCTCGACCGCCGCCATGACGTCGCCCAGCAGAATCTCGCACATACTGCGGCCGAGCGTATAACCGCCCGAGGCGCCGCGCCGCGTGACCACCAGGTTACGCCGCGCCAGCAGCTTCAGCAGATTGGCCGTGAGCGACACCGGAATCGAGTTGTGCTCGGCTATTTCGCGTGCGCTCACGGGGCGCCCCTCGCGCAATCGCATGTACGAGAGCGCAATCAGGCTGTATTCGACTTTTTTGGTTACTTGCAGCATTTCGGACTATTTTAGTCCTATTTAAGTTCACTCTCACTATAGCACCGGCCCCGGGTACCATCAAGCGCGAACGGCCCCCATTTTTCTACCGGTCTGGTACACAGGGCGCAGCCGCGTCAGGGGCGGGCATAGTATCCGTTTTCGTCGAGCCAGCGGTGGGCCCGCAGCACGGATTCGTCGATGGGGCGGGGGCGGTATCCCAGCTCGCGCATGGCCTTGGCCGACGAAAAGTAGAAGTAGTACCGACTCATGCGGGCAATGGTCAGGTTGATGCGGGGTTCGCGACCACCGAACGCGCCGGCCGCCGAACCGCCGAGACCGCCCAGCCAGGCAAGCAGGTAGGGAACGCGAAGACGCGGCGCCTTGCCGCCGACAAGCCCCTGAATGCGCTGGAAGACGTCGGCGTGCGACAGGTTTTCGGAGCTCAGAATGTACCGTTCGCCCGTTCGCCCGTGTTGCCAGGCCAGCAGGTGACCTTCGCAGACGTCTTCGACGTCGACATAGCTGCTTCCGCCCGCGGTAACGGCGGGTACCTGTCCCCTCACCACGGCCACAATCATGCGGCCGATGTTGGGCTTGATGTCCCAGGACCCGAACATCGACCCGGGGTTCACCATGACCACGTTCTGCCCTGCCTCGACCGCTTCGCGCACGACGTCTTCGGCCGCCTGCTTGGTAATGCAGTAGTGAAACCCGCGCCGACCGAGATTGAAGGCGGCCGTTTCGTCATGTACCGTCTGCGGATCGAATGAGCCGGCCACCGCCGAAACGGTGCTTGTGACGACGACGCGGGGTACCCCGGCCGCCCGGGCCGCACGCAGTACGTTACGGGTGCCCTGCACGTTTATGCGGTGCATCTCGGCGGGGTCGGGCACGTGCATGCTGGCCATGGCGGCTACGTGAAAGACCACGTCGCAGGCGCGCATCGAGCCGTCGAGCGCCCCCCCGTCACGAACATCGCCCCGCACAAACTCGACATTGAGGCCGTCAAGCAGGCGTCGATCGGCGCCGGCGCGCGCCAGCACGCGCACGCGCAAGCCCCGCGCCAGAAGACTGCGAACCAGATTGGCGCCCAGGAATCCCGTGGCGCCGGTAACGAATGCTCGTTGTGAACTCATGCAGACTACCGGGGAAAGGGCGGCCAACCCATGCGGCGGCCGCCGAGAAGATGAAGGTGCAGATGAAACTCGGTCTGGCCGGCATCGTGGCCGGTGTTGAATACCGTACGGTACCCACTCTTCGCTATGTCCACCGCTTCGGCGACCTTCGCCGCCACGGAAAACAGGTGCCCGACGACGCCTTCGTGCGCTTCGTCGACATCGTTCAACCCGCGAAGGTGAATTCGCGGTACGATGAGAAGGTGAACGGGGGCCTGCGGTTCGATGTCGTGAAAGGCCACCGCCCGGTCATCGGCATGAACGATGCGGGCGGGCAGGCTGCCGGCGACGATGCGACAGAACAGGCAATCTTTCATGCTGAAAAACACGTTTGGACGAGTGAGGGCCTTCCGACAGCCGGGGCGTGCCCGTACGGAGGTTCACATTATAGACGCTGACCCCTCGAGGGGCAACCGAGCGGCCGCGCCGACAGCACGCCCCTACCCTGCAGAGCGGCAAAGGGGCAAATTGAGAATCATACTGAACCTGTTCTAGAATGATTGCGCATGTCGAAGGCCCTCGCTACATCTACCATTTATCGCAGCCCCGAACCTCCGGGCCGGAAATTCCGGTTCGGACGCATGTTTCTGTTCGTGGTGCTGAGCGTGGCGGTACACCTGAGCGTCGCTCTTACCTTGAAAAAGGTATCGAGCGTCGCCCCACCCGCCGAACCCGCACCACCCAGCCGGGTCGAGTTCGAAGTGCTCGACATACCCGCGCAGGCGCCGCCCGATGCCGCAACGCCCGCCCCCGCTCCACCCCGGCCGGCCGAAGTAAGGCCTGAACCGGCGCCGCCCCCCGTGGTCTCTCCGCAACGCATCGTCGAGCTGCCCGACGCGCCCGAAGTCGACGAGCCCGAAGACGCGCGCTACCTTGCCGAACGCAACATGCGCGCCGAAAAAGACACCATTGCCGATAAGGTAGGCGAGGCGACCAACGAAAGGCAGGAGGGCGCCACCGTCGCGCAGTCGGGTGAAACCGACCGGCAGCAGGAAGAACAGAAGCCGGTTGCCGAGAAGGAAGCCGTGGCCGGCCCCGAACAGGCAGCCCCCGCGATCGAACCCGAAGCCGCCCCAGCCGCGCCTCCGGCCCCCGCCGCCGAACAGGCGCCGCAGCTCAGTGACCGGGGCGATGTGGCCGTGCCCGCCCCCTCGGCTCTGGAAGAAGGTTCAGAGCGCGCAGCCCCGAGGGGCCAGGCCGGCTCAGCGCCGGCGCCGGGCATACGCTCGCTCATGCCGTCGCAGGAGCAGCTTGCAAAATCGATCGCCCCGGCGCAGCGTAACCTGATCGAGGCGCAGCGCGGCGACATTACCCTGTTGAACGCCAAGAGCTCGGAAATGGCCAAATACATCATTGCCCGGGCCAAGCGCATCTACAGCTACCTCAACATCAACGCTCCGCTGCTGACCATTTACTACGAAGACGTCGAAGGCATGCAGTTTCCCATTGCCGTCGAAGCCGAGATTGATCGTAACGGCATGGTCCTGGCCGTACGCACGGTCATTTCGAGCGGCAGCGGTAAACTCGACGGGCTGGTAAGCGACGCCTGTCGTTCGGGCCTCCAGGGCAATCCCAAGCCGCCCGACGAAGGATTCGGCAACAACGATACCTTCCGCTTTCGCTTCGCCCTGTACGAAGACCACATCGAAGCCGGCACACCCTGATGCCGCTTCCCCCCTCATCCAGCCGGGCGGCGCGCATGCTGAAACGGGAAGAAGAAATTTCACCGGCCCACATCATGAATGCGTGAACCGACGTCGAGTTCCGTATGGCCACCATTGCGGCGGCGCGCTTGCATGATTACATTGGATACAAAGATTTGAACGCCAGACCACCGATGGTGCCATGAACGGACTCAAGACAACTCTACTTCTCGCAACGCTGACCGGCCTGTTCCTGTTTTTCGGGCAGATGCTGGGAGGCAGCCAGGGCGTCGTCATCGCCTTCATCCTGGCTGCGGGCATGAACTTCTTCTCGTACTTCTTCTCCGACAAGCTCGTGCTGAAGATGTACCGCGCCCAGGAAGTAACCGAGGCACAGGCGCCCCGGCTCTACAATATCGTAGCCCGGCTTGCCGCCAAGTCGAACATGCCCATGCCGAAGGTATACCTCATACCCACGGCCACCCCCAATGCCTTCGCCACGGGGCGCAATCCCCAGCACGCGGCCGTCGCCGCCACCGAGGGAATCATGCGCATGCTGAACGACGAAGAGCTCGAGGGGGTCATGGCGCACG